>CALMJG010000070.1 GCA_937864195.1 uncultured Novosphingobium sp. | reverse complement strand
CGGCCGCGCTGCTGACCGCGCTCAATGATCTGGGCCGCAAGCACGGCATCGGCCGGCTCGACCTGGTCGAGAACCGCTTCGTCGGCATGAAGAGCCGCGGGATGTACGAAACCCCGGGCGGCGAAATCTATGCCCGCGCCCACCGGGGCATCGAGCAGATCACGCTTGATCGCGGCGCCGCGCACCTCAAGGACGAGCTGATGCCCAAGTATGCAGAGCTCATCTACAACGGCTTCTGGTTCGCGCCCGAGCGCGAGATGCTGCAAGCCGCCATCGACCACAGCCAGGAAAAGGTCAGCGGCACGGTCCGCCTCAAGCTCTACAAGGGCAGTGCCGGCGTGGTTGGCCGCAAGTCGCCCAATTCGCTCTATTCGGAACGCCACGTAACGTTCGAGGACGATGCCGGCGCCTATGACCAGAAGGATGCGGCGGGCTTCATCAAGCTCAACGCCCTGCGCCTGCGCTTGCTGGCCCAGCGGGACCGCTAAAGGCGCGCTGAAAACGCAAAACCGGCGGCCTTTGACGGCCGCTGGCGATTCTGTCCACCGACAGGACCGGGTTATCCACCGCGAACTGCCGCGTCTGTGGATAACTTCGTCGCATCCTGCTTGCACGACTCAGTGATGAGGCGCAGCCTCAAGTCATCGAGAGGGTGAGACCTGACCTAAAGTTGAAGTGGTAAAACACGGAAAACGAACGGAAATGGTGCAGCCCATCGGTCAGGCAGCGATGCCCGCAGCAGTATCGGAAAACACGCCTCAGGAAGTCTTCGGACTGAATCTGGCGAACCGCAGATGCAGTGAGTGGCGCGCTACCTGATGACCGACCGAACGGGCCAGTTCGGGTACAAGGATTGCAGCTTCGGCAGCAATCGGAAGACCCGGAAAGGCTTGAGCGGAACCGGTCACGGAACCGCCAGGTGGATCGGGAAAGGCTTTCGGGCCGGAACCGCCACCTGACGGAACCAGATGCCGGCCAGGGCGCCGGTTCGATGGAACGCGGGAACCTTCGGGAACCGCCGGAACGTTACGACGCGATGCTTGCGGAAGCGGTTCCTGCAGCCGGTCCGAAAGCGGCCCGATGCGACGAGCATCACGATGCGGCACTCAGTGCCATGGCATGGGGGTGCTCAGAAGGCATCACAGCGGCGAGCGGAGGACAGACCGGACCAGTGCGTCAACCAATCGACCGACCCCCGGGCGGGCAAGCGTGGGGCTGGCGGAAACGCCGGCCCCATTTGCTTTTCAGCGCGCGGCGCCATAGTCCCCGGCGATGCCCCGTCTGATCCTGCTCAACAAGCCCTACGGCGTCCTGTGCCAATTCACCGATCCGGGCGGAACTTCGGCCCATGCGACGCTGGCGGACCATGTGGACGTGCCGGGGGTCTATCCGGCCGGGCGGCTCGATACCGACAGCGAGGGATTGCTGGTGCTGACCGACGATGGCCGCCTCCAGGCCCGTATTGCCGATCCGCGCTACAAGCTGGAAAAGACCTATCTGGTCCAGGTCGAAGGCCTGCCGGACGAAGCCGCGCTGGAAGCCCTGCGGCGCGGAGTGCGCCTCAAGGACGGCGTGACCCGCCCCGCGAAGGCACGGCTGATCGACGATCCCGCCCTGTGGCCGCGCGATCCGCCGATCAGGGTGCGCAAATCCGTGCCCGACAGCTGGATCGAACTGACCATTTCCGAAGGCCGCAACCGCCAGGTCCGGCGCATGACCGCCGCCGTGGGCCACCCAACCCTGCGGCTGGTGCGCTGGCAGGTGGGCGAATGGACGCTGGAGGGGCTGGCGCCGGGCGAGTGGCGCGAAGTGAAGGTTCCATCGTCCCGGACCTGATCAGGGACCGCTGGAGATTGTGCAACAGCGTTTGTCGCAACGCGGCTCCCGATGGCCAGCGGTCCCGGGCAAGCCCGGGACGACGGTCAACCCCGCACGAACAGGCTGGCCAGCTCGACATGGGTCGACCAGCGGAACTGGCCGACCGGGCGCAGGTCCCTGAGCACGTAACCGGCCTCGACCAGCAGCGCCGCATCGCGCGCCCAGCTGGACGGGTTGCAGCTGATGTAGACCACGCGGCCCACAGTGCTGTCCGCGATCCGCTCCACCTGTTCGCGCGCACCGGCGCGGGGCGGATCGAGCACCACGGCGGCGAAGCGGTTCAGTTCCTCCGCCAGAAGGGGATTGCGGAACAGGTCGCGGTGGAGTCCGTGGACCGGAAGCTGGTGCCGCCCTGCTGCCGCCTTGCAGGCAAGGTGCGCCTCGCGCGCCGCCTCTACCGCCAGCACTTTTGCGCCGTCCTGCGCCAGCGCGAAGGCGAAAGTGCCAAGGCCCGAAAACAGGTCCGCAACGCTGGCGCAGCCGTTCAGCCATTCGCGCGCGGCGCTGACCAGCGCGGCTTCGCCGTCCTGCGTCGCCTGGAGGAAGCTTCCCGGCGGGAACGGCACGGCCACGCCGGACAGGGTCACTGTCACCGGCTCCGGCTCCCACACCACTTCCGCGCCGTATCCGCTATCCAGCGCCAGCCGCGCCAGGCCGTGGTCGCGGGCGAAATCGAGCAGCGCCTCGGTGAGCGCCAGGCCCTCCGCGCTCAGTCCCTTGACCGCCAGGTCGACGCCCTGGTCGGTGAGGGTCAGTTCGACATCGGCGGCCAGCTTGGCATGGGCGTGCTTGCCCCCCGCACCGCCCTTCGCCTTGCTCCGCCCCTTGGAGGCCTCCTGCCCCTGCCCCAGCCGGATCAGCAGCTTGCGCAAGGGCGCCAGGATCGCGACGAGATCGGGATGGAGCACCGGGCATTCGCCCAGTTCCACCACCCGGTGCGATTTCGCCTCGCGGTAGCCGATCACCACACGCCCCTGCGAGCTTTCGGCCCGCAGCGAAGCGCGGCGGCGGGTGCCGGGCGGCGAGAGATGCGGCGGCGCGATGTGCTCGGCCCCCAGTTCCTGCGATGCCGAGGCATTGGCCACCCGCGCCTCGACGAAGCGGGTCAGGCTCTCCTCGTCCAGCTGCTGCAGTTGGCAGCCGCCGCACTGGCCGAAATGGCGGCAGGGCGGCGTCACGTGGTGCGGCCCCCATTCGACGCTGCCATCCTCGCGCAGCACGTCTCCCGGCGCCACGCCCCAGGCGAAACGGCCCGAGGCGGTAACGCCGTCGCCCTTGGCGGCAATGCGGATGATCGGTTCGTCCATGCCCGCCCCTATAGCCGCAAAGCGGGCTGCGGATAGCACCCAGTTGCTCACCCCGTTCGTGTCGAGCGAAGTCGAGACACGTTGGCGCTGGACGTGTCTCGACAAGCTCGACACGAACGGACGGGGGTTTCAGGTCACAGGCAGCTGGCCAGCGCGGGCTGGATCGCGGCGGCCAGTTGCCCCGCTGTGAACGCCGGAGGAGACAGCCGAGCCGCCTCGCCGTGGAGCCACACACCCTCGCAGGCCGCGACAAAGGCATCTGGGCCCGTGGCGAGGCGGCTGGCGATGGTTCCGGCGAGCACGTCCCCGGTGCCCGCAGTCGATAACCAGCTGCAGTTCTGCGGGGCAATCGCCGTGCGCCCGTCCGGCGCCGCGATCACCGTATCCGGCCCCTTGGCGACGATCACCATGCCGCAAACCCGCGCCAGATCACGCGCACGCTCGATCTTCGTCCCGCTGACACTGGACCCGAAGATCGCCGCCAGCCGGGCAAATTCGCCCTCGTGCGGGGTGGCAATTACAGGGCGCGTCTGGCGAGCGAGCAGCACGGGCAGCCGCCCGCACAGGGCATCGGCATCGAGCACGGCGGGCAGGTCGTGCGCCATGGCGCGTTCCAGCAGGGCGGGCGATCGCTCACCCTGCCCCAACCCCGGCCCGATCAGCAGCGCCGAGAAACGCGGATCGGCCAGAACCTCTGCGGGATCGCGGCTATCGGCCACCAGATCGTCCGGCAGGTTCCCCGCCCCGCCTCCGATCAGCTTTACGTAGCCCGCACCCGCGTGCTGCGCCGCGCGCGCCGCCAGCCGCGCCGCCCCCGGCATCGCCCCTTGCACCACGCCCAGCAGCCCGCGCGTGTACTTGTGCGCATCCCGCGCCGGCGCGGCGATGCGCGGCTTCAGCAGCAGGTGCGGCAGATCGGGGCGCGGCTCCAGTCCCAGCGGAACCAGCCGCAGCTGGCCCAACCGCGCGCGCGCCGGGGAAAGAATATGGACGGGTTTCCACGCACCAAGCGCAATCGTCAGGTTCCACGGCGCCATGAAACGGACCGGTTCCTCGCCCGTGTCGGCATCGAGCCCGCTCGGCAGGTCGACCGCGACGCGGAAAGGGTGGGTACGGAACAGGTCATCGAGCAGCGACCGGTCGTCCTCGCCAAGCTGGCGGGCGATCCCGGTGCCGAACAGGCAATCGACCAGCACGTCGCCAGCAGGCAGCGGGGCTCGTTCCAGCACTGCGCCCTGGTAGCGCGCGCGGGCCGCGCTGGCAGCTTCGGTGCGGGCCTCGTAGGCGGCGATCACGCAGACCTCGGCGCCCCGCTCGTGCAGCGCCTGCGCGATCACATAGCCGTCGCCGCCATTGTTGCCGGGGCCGCAAACCACGGTGACGCGCCGCCCGCCGCTCGCCCGCCAGATCCACTCCGCCGCGCCGCGCCCGGCGCGTTCCATCAAGTCGTCGACGCTGGTGCCGCGCTCGATCAGCGCCTGTTCGGCGCTGCGCATCTGCGCGGCGTCGAGGACCAGCTCAGCGCGGGGCACTGCTTTTCGCCGGTTTCGGCGCAGCCGGGAAGCGGTAGCGGTCCGGCCCGGCCCTGACGATGAATTCCGCCCCGTCGCGGGTCAGTTCGACCTCATCCGCGCCATCGGCGGTCGCGATGCGGGTGCCGTCGCCGATCATCTGGAAGCGCCGGAACCCACCGTCCGGGTGCCAGACGATCCAGAGCGTGTCCCGCTCGACCACCTTCTCCTCGACCTTGCAGACGGGCGCGAACTGGCTCGCTTCGCCCAGCGCGCAGGGGATGGTCTTGAAGGTGGCCTTGGCGGCGCCCTCGCCTTGTGCCGCAGTCCCCCCGTCGCCGCAGGCGGCCAGCGCCAGCAGCAACAGGGGCGCGGCGCGGATCACTTGCGGTCCAGCTGCGACAGGTCGCGCACCGCGCCGCGCGCGGCGCTGGTGGTCATCGCCGCATAGGCCTGGAGCGCGACGGAGACCTTGCGCGGGCGTTCCTTGGCAGGCTTCCAGCCCTTGGCATCCTGCGCCGCGCGGCGGCGGGCCAGTTCCTCGTCCGATACGGCAAGGTGGATGGTGCGCGCGGGAATGTCGATCTCGATCCGGTCGCCGGGTTCGACCAGGCCGATCTCGCCGCCCTCGGCCGCCTCGGGCGAGGCATGGCCGATCGACAGGCCCGAAGTGCCGCCCGAGAAGCGCCCGTCGGTCAGCAGGGCGCAGGCC
>CALMJG010000069.1 GCA_937864195.1 uncultured Novosphingobium sp. | reverse complement strand
CCTAATGAATGGGGGGTCTGCCGGCCATTCGGGCAGCGCTGCCACGCGCTGTCGGCACATTCGTACTGCTTTTGAAGGGACCAGATTACATGCGCAATTCGCTCCGTATCGCCGCTCTCGGCGCCGCTCTCGCCGCCGGTTCGTTCGCCACTTCGGCCAACGCGGCTGCCACGGCCACTGCGACCGCCACCGCGGAAGTGCTGGAAACGCTGACGCTGACCGCCGTCGACAACCTGAACTTCGGCCAGATCGCGGCGAACGCGGGCGGCACCGTGACCGTCAATGCCAACTCGACCGTTTCGTCGACCGGCACGCTGATCTCGACCGGCACCCGCGCGCCCGCCACTTTCAACGTCACCGGCAGCGCCAATACCACCGTCGCGGTGACCCTGCCGAGCGCCGCCGTCAATCTGACCCGTTCGGGCGGCACGGAGACCATGTCGCTGGCGGCGTTCAATTCGAACCCGAACGGCGCGTTCCAGCTCGGCGCTGCGGGCACGGGCAGCTTCTCGGTCGGCGGCACGCTGACCGTTGCCAACGGCCAGGCCCCGGGCGCCTACTCGGGCACCTTCCCGGTCTCGGTCGAATACCAGTAAGTCCTGTACTGCCTCGCCATTGGCGGGGCAGGGGTAAGGGGCCGCATCCGCCAGGCGCGGGTGCGGCCCTTTTGCATGTCGGGCGGGCCGACATGGTTATCCGAAAATTAACGCTGTTTTCCTAAACCTAGGTGTTCCTGCGGCGGGCGCAGTTTGCGCGCCGGCAATCTCGGACACCGGGGGTTTGAATGCGTTATCCTTATCGTCTGACATCCATTCTGCTTGGAGCGGGCGCATTGGCCGCTTCTTGCTGGTCGGCACCGGCTGCCGCGCAAGGCGACCTGCTGATCGCACCGACCCGGGTGATCGTGAGCGGGGCAGGCAGTTCCGAAGTGGTGCTGAGCAATATCGGCAACACGCCTGCGACCTACCGGATCAGCCTTGAACTCAGGCGGATGGAACCGGACGGCAATTTCAGGGAGATCGCCGAGGCAGAGGCCACCCCGGCAGAAAAGGCGGCGCTTGAAATGGTGCGCCACGCGCCCCGGCGAATCACTCTGTTGCCCGGCCAGCCGCAGGCGGTGCGAATCTCTGCCCGCCCGGCACCGGAGCTGCCCGATGGTGAATACCGTGTCCATATGAGCTTCCGCGCCGTGCCCCCCGCAGTCACCCCGGAAGATGCGGCCAGGGACGCCGCTGCTGCCGGCGGCGGGCTGACGATCAAGCTGACTCCAGTCTACGGGATCACCATTCCGGTCTTCGTCCGCAAGGGCAATCTCGATGGCAAGGCGGTCATCGCCAATGCCCACCTCGTCCGCAATTCCGATGGTGCCTATGTCGAACTCGACATGACGCGCAGCGGGCAGCGATCGGTCTATGGCGAACTGATCGGCAAGACGCCCTCGGGCGCGGTCCTGTTCACCATGCGCGGCGTCGCCGTCTATGCAGAGCTTACCAAGCGCACCGTGCGGGTGCCGATCGGCGCGGACCGGCTTGGCAAGTTGCGCGGGCCGGTGCGGATCGAATACCGCGAGCTGCCTGAAAACGGCGGACAGCTGCTGGCCGAAACCACGGCCAATCTGAATTAAGCTGCTGAAAAGAAATCACCTGACCGGAACGTGACGTCATGAGGCGCACCCTTCCCTGGCTGAAGCACGCCGTCGCACTGGTTGCGGCGGCTGTTGCCGTTCATGCCGGGGAGGGCGCGCAGGCAGCCGCCTGGACACCCAGTGAAGACGATACCCTGCTGCTCGAACTGCACAGCGGCAAGTACAAGCTGGGCCAGCCGCTGCGTGGTTACCAGACCCCGGACGGAACCTGCGTCGATTTCGCGGATCTCATCCAGGCGCTCGACCTGCCGGTGCGACTTGACAAGAAGTCGCGCCGCGCAACCGGCTGGCTGTTCGCGGAGGATCAGCGGCTGATCATCGACCGCGACGCAAACACAGTACAAAACATGAACGGTGAGCGCTCGATCCCCGACGGCGCGATCCACGACACACCCGAGGGTTGGTGCATGGACACCGGCGCGCTGTCTGCCTGGTTCGGGGTGCGCTTCAAGCCCGATCTCCGCAATCTCGCGCTGGTGCTCGAATCCGACCGGAAGCTGCCGTTCCTGGAGGCGATCGAGCGCCGGAGTCGCGCGGCGCAACTTCGCGCGCCTTCATTTGGCGAATTCGATCTGGCGCGCTTGCCGCAGGCCGAACTGCCCTATCGCAACTGGCGCACGCCTTCGGTGGACGTGCAGTTGCAGGCCAGCTGGCACAACAGCCGCGGCGCGCAGGTTCAGTACGAAGCACTGGCAAGCGGCGAGGCGCTGGGCCTCAGCTATAACGCGCGCCTTGCTGGCAATCTTGATGAAAGTCCGGCGCTGCGGCTCAAGCTGTTCCGCAACGATCCCGCCGGGGGGCTGCTTGGCCCGCTGGGGGCCACGCAGGTCGCGCTCGGCGATGTCGAGACGCAGCGCGGCGGGCTGACCGGGCAGGGTGGCTATGGCCGCGGCGCCTTCATTTCGAACCGTCCGCTCAACCTGCCGGGGCGCTTCGGCAAGACCACGCTGCGCGGCACTCTGCCTGCGGGTTGGGATGCGGAACTGTACCGCAATGGCGAATTGCGTGCCTGGCAGGCCGATCGCGGCGATGGCCGCTATGAATTCGCGGAAATCGAGCTCCTGTTCGGCGACAACGAATTCGACGTGGTGCTCTATGGTCCGCAAGGCCAGGTCCGCCACGAACGCTCGAGCCTGCCGGTCGGAATCGCCAGCATTCCGGCGGGCAAGACTTGGTACTGGGCCGGGATCGTCCAGCAGAACCGCGACCTGATCGATTTTTCGAAGACACTGGCTGATCCGCTGACCGGATGGCGCTGGGGGGTGGGCGTGGAACGCGGGATCGACAAGCGCACCACTGTTGCCGCCGAGTATCAGAGCCTGATGCTCGAAGGGCGGCGGCGCGACTATATCGAGGCCAGTGTGCGCCGGGCGCTTGGTCCGGTGCTGCTCGACCTGTCCGGCGCGCAGCAACTGGGCGGCGGACGCGCGCTGCGCGGCCAGGCCCTGGGCCGGATCGGCGGGATTCGCTTCGATGCGCAGGTGCTGTGGGTCGACGGCGCGTTCGAAAGCGAGCTGGTCGACCGCTTCCAGAGCCGTGAATACAGCCTCAGGGCCAATACGCGGCTCAATCTGGGCAAGTGGCAGCTGCCCATCGAGGGCGGAGTCAGCCAGAAGCTGTCGCGCGACGGCGAAAAAGTTAACGAATGGTTGCTGCGCGGCTCGGTCCATGTCAGCCGCGTGGCACTCACCGCCGAATTGCTCGGCCGCAGCGCGCAGGCCGCGCCGGGCCGACCGGTCAGCGCCGAAACCGGCACCCGGCTCGCGCTGGTCGGCAACACTTCGCTGGGCAAGATCCGGCTGCGCGGTTCGGCCGAATTCGGCCTGGGCGGTGGGCTGAAGGGCCTTCAGCGGGTCCAGATGGTGGCGGAAGCGGCGCTGAACGAGCGTTCGACCCTGCGTGCCGGGATCGAGCATGAGGCTGTCGTCAAACAGACCGATTTCAAGCTCGCCTACATCCACCAGTTCGACCGGCTGGCGCTGCGTTTCGAAGGCAAGGCCGACACCCGCGGCCGGATCGGGGCGGGGCTGACGCTGGCCTTCAGCCTGGGGCCTGACCCGGTTGACGGCGGCTGGCGGATGACTCGCGATCGGCTGGCGGAGGAAGGTCAGGCGGCGGTCGAGGTGTTCCGCGACGACAACGGGGATGGCTACCGCCAGGCCGACGAGGGCCTGGTCGAGGGTGTGGTGGTTGAGGCAGGCTTCCGCCATACCGACAAGCCGACCAACAAGCAGGGCCGCGCGGTGATCAACGGGCTGCGTCCCTACGTGCCGGTGCTGGTGTCGATCGACGGCGGCAGCCTGGCCGATCCGCTGCTCCAGCCCAAGGGGCCGGGGCGAGTGGTGGTGCCGCGTCCCGGCATTGCCGCCACGCTCTCGCTGCCGCTGGCCCCGACCGGCGAGATCGAGGCGCTGGTGCTGGGCAGCGACGGGGAACCGCGCGGCGGGATCGAGATCGAACTGGTCGATGCAAGCGGGATCGCGGTGCGCCGCGCGCAGGTCGATTTCGACGGTTACCTGCTGTTCGATGCGGTGCCCTATGGCGATTACCGGCTGCGCGTCGCCCCGGCCTCGGCTGCTGCTGCCGGGCTGCGGCCCGCGCTTGGCCCGCCGCTGCGGATCGATCGTGCGAACCCGTCGCTGCGGCTCGGCCGGATTCGGGTGGAGAACGCGCCTCCACCGGCGCAGGTGGCACGGGCGGGGCCTTAACCGGGCGATTAAATTCGGGTTGACCGCCCGCCGCGCGCCCGCCTAGGTCCATGGCAACAAAAACCCCAAGGAAGAGGACGCGTCCATGTCGCTCGATTCGCTTGCCCGCACTTGCTACAATGAAGATCACGAGGCGTTCCGCTCGACGGTCCGCCGCTTCGTCGCCGAACAGCTCGAACCCCACGCCGCCCAGTGGGACGAAGACGGCATCATCCCGCGCGAGGTCTGGCCCAAGGCCGGCGAACTCGGCCTGCTCTGCCCGACCGTGCCGGAGGCTTATGGCGGCCTCGGCCTCGATTTCGGCTACAACGCGATCATCGACGAGGAAATCGGCTATGGCACCGATGTTGCCACCGGCTTCTCGCTCCAGTCGGACATCGTCGCGAACTACCTGATCCAGTACGGGTCGGAAGAGCAGAAGCAGACCTGGCTGCCCAGGATGGTCTCGGGCGAGGTGATCACCGCGATCGCCATGACCGAACCCGGCACCGGTTCCGACCTGCAGGCGCTGCGCACCACCGCGCGCAAGGACGGCAACCACTACGTGATCAACGGGTCGAAGACCTACATCACCAATGGCCAGAACGCCGACCTGATCCTGGTCTGCTGCAAGACCGACACCGAAGTGAAGCCGGCCTGGAAGGGTGTTTCGGTAATCCTGGTCGAAGCGACCCGCGAAGGCTTCAAGCGCGGCCGCAACCTCGACAAGGTCGGGCTTGACGCGGCGGATACCTCGGAACTGTTCTTCGAGGACGTGCGCGTGCCGATTACCAATTGCCTGGGCGAGGAAGGCAAGGGCTTCATCTACCTGATGAGCGAACTGCCGCAGGAGCGCACCGGGATCGCGATCTCGGCGCAGACCGCCGCGCAGCGCGCCTTCGACATGACGGTCGAGTTCTGCCGCGAGCGCAAGGCCTTCGGCCAGTCGGTGCTCGATTTCCAGAACACCCGCTTCGTGCTGGCCGATCTCAAGGCCAAGCTGCAGGTCGGCTGGGCGCACCTTGATTGGGTGATCGCCCGCCACCTGAAGCACGAACTGACCCCGGTCGAAGCCTCGGCGGCCAAGCTGTGGCACACCGAATTGCAGGGCGAAGTGGTCGACAAGTGCCTGCAACTGCACGGCGGCGCGGGCTTCATGAACGAATATGCGATTGCCAAGCAGTGGCGCGGCGCCCGCGTCACCCGCATCTTCGGCGGCACCAGCGAGATCATGAAGGAACTGATCGGCCGCTCGCTCTGATGCGAAAAAGGCCCCCGCCTGCGCGGGGGCCTTCACGGACCAATGCATTGGGGGGAGAGCTTGGCTCTCCCCCTTCTTTCATGGGGTTCAGTTTACCCGCACGCGCTTGTCCGGCACGATTCGCACCCGCTTGTCGGGCACCGGGCGCGCCGGTATATAGCGGCGGTGCGGGCGCTTGACCGGCACCCATTCCTCGGTGACGATCGTTTCCTTGCATTCCTTCTGGCGCGGCGGGGCCTGCATCTGCACGGCCATCATCGGCATCATCATCGGAACCATGACCGGCTGCCAGGCATAGGCATAGCCGTAACCCGCCGCCGGCCAGGCCTGGCCAAAGGCGCCGTAGCCCCCGGCGGGCCCGCGCGACATGTGGCTTTCGAGATAGCTTTCGCACCAGTCCATCCGGCTGCGCTTGTCCGCGCCTGCGCCGATCGCGCCGCCCGCCACCGCGCCGACTGCCGCCCCGGCGACCGTGCCCAGCGTCTTGTCGCCCCGGCCCGCGATTTCATGCCCGATTACGCCGCCCAGCACGCCGCCAACGATCACGCCGCCGACCTTGTTGCCGTTGCCGTGACGGCTGCGGCATTCCGCCAGCCAGTCGGCCCGGGCGCGCTCGAAGCTGGCCTGATCGTAAGCGGGCTGGCCATATTGCCCGGGCAAGCCGGGGCCGCCGCGCCATTCGGGGCGGGGATCTTCGGGACGGGCAGCGCTGGCATCATGGCCGGGCGGCGGCAGCGGCGGCATCTGGTCCTGCGCGAACGCAGGCGCGGCGAGCGCCAGCGTGCCGGCCACGGCGGCCGCGCCCAGCAGGCGGGTGGAGGCAAAGACGTTACGCATGACAGTCCCCTGAGCCGGGCGATTCCGGACGTTAATCCGGAATTTAGCATCGCAAGCCGCTGCGAACCAAGGGCATGCGGGGATGAGTCTGCGCGCTGTCCCGAATCGGAGCAGGCCTGAGCGGGTCAGATCGAGGCGGCAATCGCTGCGGCCAGGGCCTCGATTCCCGCCGCATCCTCCGCGTCGAAGCGGGCGAGGTCGGGACTGTCGAGATCGATCACCGCGATCACCGCGCCCCCGCGCAGCACCGGAACCACCAGTTCCGACGCGCTCGCGCCGTCGCAGGCGATGTGGCCGGGGAAGGCGTGGACATCAGGCACCAGCTGGGTTTCGCCGTTCTGCGCCGCCGTGCCGCAGACGCCCTTGCCCAGCGGAATGCGGATGCAGGCGGGCTTGCCCTGGAACGGGCCGAGCACCAGTTCGCCATCCACCATGCGGTAGAAGCCCGCCCAGTTGAGCCGGGGCACGAACTGCCAGATCAGCGCAGCCAGGTTGGCCATGTTGGCGACCGGATCGGGCTCACCGGCGGTCAGGGCCTGCGCCGCCTCCACCAGTTCGCGGTAAAGTTCGGCCCTGGGCTGGTCGGGATCGGGTTCAAAAGCAAACATGGCCCCGCTTCTAGCCGCGAGAGCGGTTGCCGCCTAGGCCGCTTCGCCCTATCCACTGCGCCCATGACGACGAAACGCAAGCTGCTTGTCACCCTGGGGGTAATCCTGCTGGTCCTCGCCGGACTGGCGTTCTGGCTGACGCGCGCGGTGCCCGCCGAGCACAGCCTCGAACAGCTGTCGGGCAAGGATCCGGTGATTGCCGAGCCGAAGAAGGAAACGATCCCCAGCGTGCGGATCGCCAGCCCGATCGGCTGGGCCGCCGGAGAAGCGCCGATCCCGGCCAAGGGGCTGACTGTCGCCCGCTTTGCCGAGGGACTTCAGCATCCGCGCGTGATCCATACCCTGCCCAATGGCGACGTGATCGTGGCCGAGGCCGATGCGCCCGAAGGCAGCATGGGTTCCGGGTTCACGGCGACGGTCGGCAAGTGGCTGATGAAGCGCGCCGGGGCGCGCGGCGAATCCGCCGACCGCCTGGTCCTGCTGCGCGATGCCGATGGCGACGGGAAGGCGGAACTCCGCTTTACCCTGCGCGAGAAGAACGGCCTTGCCTCGCCCTCGGGCCTCGCCTGGGCGGCGGACACGCTCTACGTCGCCAACCACGATGCCGTGCTGGCCTTCCCCTACAAGCTGGGCGAGACGGCCATTGCCGGAGAGCCGAAGAAGCTGATGGACCTGCCCGCCGGCGGCAACCACTGGATGCGCAACCTGCTGCTGAGCGAGGATGGCAAGCGGCTCTACGTCGCGGTCGGTTCGGCTTCGAACATCGGCGAGAACGGCATGGAGATCGAAAAGGGCCGCGCCGCGATCTGGGAACTGGTGATCGGTTCGGGCAAGTATCCGCGCCAGTTCGCACAGGGGCTGCGCAATCCCAATGGCCTGGCCTGGAACCCCTCGAGCGGGGAATTGTGGACCACGGTGAACGAGCGCGACATGCTCGGCCCGGACCTGGTGCCGGACTACCTCACCAACGTGCCGGTGGGCGCGCACTATGGCTGGCCCTGGGTCTACTGGAAGAAGTACGACGACGACCGCGTGGTGGCGATGGCGCCGGATTTCCTCGACGATTTCGTCCGCAAGCCGGAATATGCGCTGGGTGCGCACACCGCGTCGCTCGGCCTCGCCTTCGTGCGCGGCGGGGAGCGGATGGGGCCTGACTTCGCCAATGGCGCCTTCATCGCCCGCCACGGTTCGTGGAACCGCAAGCCGCTGTCAGGCTATGACGTGGTCTTCGTGAAGTTCGATGCCAACGGCAATCCGCAGGGCCTGCCGGTGCCGGTGTTGACCGGATTCCTCAACGGCAAGGGCGAAACGCGCGGCCGCCCGACCTGGGTGGCGTTCGACAAGACCGGCGCCCTGCTGGTCAGCGACGATACCGCCGGGATCATCTGGCGCGCGGTCGCGCCGGGCGCCGCTCCCGCCGCTGCTATCAAGCCGGTGGTGACGGCGCGGATGCCGCCGCAGCGCTCACTCCAGGGCGATCCTGCCGAGCGGTTTTCGGCCGGGTTCAAGA
The DNA here is from genome assembly GCA_937864195.1 of uncultured Novosphingobium sp. Classification (GTDB taxonomy): domain Bacteria; phylum Pseudomonadota; class Alphaproteobacteria; order Sphingomonadales; family Sphingomonadaceae; genus Novosphingobium. The sequence goes on along the minus strand of CALMJG010000069.1, from coordinate 11,429 downwards.
AGGATGACGCTCAGCAATAGGCGCCGGGATTTCCCCTCGCGGGGCGGGTCAGAGCTGCTTGCCTGCCCGTCCCGCAAGTTCGGTGACGAATTGCCAGGCCACGCGGCCTGACCGCGCGCCGCGCCGCTTCGACCATTCCAGCGCTTCGCCCACTTCCCAGTCGAGCCCGTTCGCGGCGCAGTAGCCGCCGATGATCGCCAGGTAGTCGTCCTGGCTGCAGTTGTGGAAGCCGACCGACAGGCCGAAGCGGTCGGCGAGCGCGAGCCGGTCGTCCACCGCGTCGCGCGGATTGATCGGGTCGTCCTGTTCCGACAGGTGGCGCGGCACGATCGCGCGGCGGTTGGAGGTTACCGCCAGCCGGACATTCGCGGGGCGCGCCTCGACCCCGCCTTCCAGCCACGACCGCAGCGCGCGCGGCCCGCTCGAATCGCCGTCCTCGAAGCCAAGGTCGTCGATGAACACCAGGAACCGGCGCGTCTGGCCGCGCAGCTGCCCGAACAGCGCCGCGAGCGAAGCCAGCGCCTCGGGCGCGACCTGCACCAGGGCGATGGCGGACGGATCGGCGGCCTGCGCGGCGCACACCCCCGCGCGCAGCAGTGCCGACTTGCCCATGCCGCGCGAACCCCACAGCAGCATGTCATGGGCGGCGTGGCCAGCGGCAAGGCGGGCGATGTTGGCGGTGACGATTTGCTTCTGCGCGTCGATGCCCTGAAGGAGATCGAGCGGCGGGGCGACCAACTGGGCCACGCCGCGCGCCGCACCGTCCCAGACATAGGCCGGCGAGCCGGTCCAGTCGGTCGCGGTAGGGGGCGGAGGCGCCAGCCGTTCCAGCGCGGCGGCGATCCGGGCGAGGGGGTCTCCCTGGTCGCTCATCCCGCCAGAACCTCGGCATCGAGCGCATAGAGCAGGCCCGCGCCCGCGGTTGCAGCGGCTTTCAGGCCCATGGCTTCGGTGGCCAGATGCTCGGCAAAGTAGCGCCCCACCACCTGCTTGGCGGGGGCAAGCGGGCTGCCTTCGGCGGTCAGAGTGCGGGCCTGCCGCTGAAGCTGCCAGCCGGCAATCGCCACTGCGCTCATCGTGGTGAAGGCGACCGATCCAGCAAGGCGGTCATCCAGGCTCGCATCGCTGGCCATCCAGCGGGCGATGGCGGCGCATTCGCTGGCGAGGGCTGCCAGCGCCGGCAGATCGGCGCAGTCGCTTGCGGCTTCCTCCAGCAGCGACGTCACGACAGCGCCGCCCTCGTAACCCAGCTTGCGGGTGACGAAGTCGGCGGCCTGGATGCCGTTGGTGCCTTCATAGATCGGCGCGATTCGGGCGTCGCGATAGTGCTGGGCGGCGCCGGTTTCCTCGACGAAGCCCATGCCGCCGTGGATCTGCACGCCCAGGCTGGCGACCTCACAGCCGATATCGGTGCCCCAGGCCTTGATCAGCGGGACCAGGCAATCGGCCCGCTCCTGCGCACCCTCGATCCCCAGCGCGCCGCGATCGACCAGGCCGGCGGTGTAGTAGAGCAGGGCGCGCGAGCCCTCGGTCAGAGCGCGCATCCTGAGCAGCATGCGCCGCACGTCCGGGTGCTCGATGATCGCGACCGGGGTCTTGTCGGGCGAACCGGCGCGGGCCGACTGCACCCGGTCGCGGGCATAGCCGCGCGCCTGCTGCAGCGCGCGCTCCGCGATCTGCACGCCCTGGTTGCCGACGTTGACCCGGGCCGAATTCATCATCGTGAACATGGCCTTCAGGCCTTCGTTCTCGTGCCCGATCAGTTCGCCGATGCATGCGTCGTTGTCGCCGAAGCTCATCACGCAGGTCGGGCTGGCCATGATCCCCAGCTTGTGTTCCAGGCCGGCGCAGCGCAGGTCGTTGCGCGGCCCGAGTGAGCTATCGGCATTCACATGGAACTTGGGCACGATGAACAGGCTGATCCCGCGCGTCCCTGCTGGAGCCCCCGGCGTCCGCGCCAGCACCAGGTGGACGATATTGCCCGACAGGTCGTGCTCGCCCCAGGTGATGAAGATCTTGGTGCCCTTGATCCGGTAGCGACCTGCATGCTCACCCTCGGTGATCGGAGTTGCGGTGCTGCGCAGCGCGCCGACATCCGACCCGGCCTGGGGCTCGGTCAGGTTCATGGTGCCCGACCATTCGCCGCTGACCAGTTTCGGCAGGTAGAGTTCCTGCTGCGCGGGGCTGCCGTGGTGCTGCAGCGATTCGATCGCCCCCACCGTCAGCATCGGCAGCAGCGAGAAGGCCATGTTCGCGGCGCCGAGATTTTCCAGAACATTGGCCGCCAGCGTGAAGGGCAGGCCCTGGCCGCCATGCTCGACCGGCCCGGAGATCGCGTTCCAGCCCTGCTCGACAAAGGCACGGTAGGCTTCGGCAAAGCCGTCCGGCAGCGAAACCGTGCCGTTGGCCAGCTTCGCGCCTTCCTGGTCGCCCTTGCGGTTGAGCGGAGCCCATTCCCCGGCGGCGAACTGGCCAATCCCCTCGACGATGGCTTCGACCATGTCCTCGCTGGCTCCGGCGAAGCGTTCGTGCGCGGCGAGTTCGGCGATTCCGGCGTTGATGCGGATGGCGGTGATCTGGTCGGCAGTCGGGGCGGTGAAATCCATGGCGTGCTTTCCCTTGGCTTTGCGGCCATCCGCCTATAGCGGGAGGGAATGTCCGGCAAGGTGCCAGCCCCTGAAATCCGCGCTCCCGACGCTACGGGAATCGCCGCTGCGGCGGCTGCCTTGCGCGGTGGAGGGCTGGTCGCCCTGCCCACCGAAACGGTCTACGGCCTGGCTGCGCGGGCGGACAGTTCCGATGCCGTAGCGTCGATCTACCGCGCCAAGGGCCGCCCCGATTTCAATCCGCTGATCGTCCACGTGCCATCGCTGGCGGCGGCGCGGGACTTCGCGATTTTCGACGAGCGCGCGGAAAGGCTGGCGGCAGCGTTCTGGCCCGGCGCGCTCACTCTGGTCCTGCCGCTGCGCGAGGGCGCGCGAATCGCCCCGGCCGTGACAGCGGGCCTGCCGACCATTGCTCTGCGCTGCCCCGCCCATCCGGTGATGCGCGCGGTGCTGGAGGAGAGTGGCCTACCGCTCGCCGCGCCCTCGGCCAACCGCAGCGGCGGAGTCAGCCCGACCGAGGCGGCCCATGTCGCGGACTCGCTGGGCAATGCCGTGCCGCTGGTGCTCGATGGCGGGGCCTGCAGTGCGGGGCTGGAAAGCACCATTGTTGCGCTGCGGGGCAACGGTTCGTGGCAGGTGCTCCGTCCCGGTCCGATCGAGGAGGCTCGGATTTCCGCCATTCTTGGCGCGCCACCCGCCGCCGTGACGTCAGCCGCGATCGAGGCGCCGGGGCAGCTGGCGGTTCACTACGCACCCGGCAAGCCGGTGCGGCTGGATGCCGGGAAGGCGGATGCGGACGAGTTCCTGATCGGCTTTGGCGCGATTGAGGGAGATGTCACCCTGTCCGCGACCGGCGATCTCGCTGAGGCAGCGGCGCGGCTCTATGCGTGCCTGCACCTCGCCGCCGCCGCGCCGCAGCCGCGGATCGCGGTCGCGCCGATTCCGGCGCACGGCATCGGCGCGGCGATCATGGACCGCCTGCGCCGCGCCGCGGCCTGAGGCCTACTTCTTTTCCGGAGCCGGGGGAGGGGCAGGGGGCGTCGGGGGCGCCGCGTCCTCGTCCACCGCGCCGTTCTCGCAGACCAGCTTGCCCGATCCTACCGCGCTGACCGTGCAGGTGGCGCGGCCCTTCACGCGGACCTCGCCCGAACCGACCATGCTGGCCTTGACCTTGCCGTCCGAGGCGAAGCGGGCATTGCCCGATCCGGCGATGGACACTTCGGCGTTGTCGGCCTTCAGTCCGTCCATGTCCGCAGAGCCGCTGCCCGCGATGCTCAGTTCCAGATCCCTGGTCTGACCGCCCGCGCGATAGCTGCCCGAACCGGCGATGCTGATTTCCAGTGATTCGGCCTCGACCAGGGTGGTCTCGACCGAGCCGGAACCGCCGATTGAGACGCTGGCCTTGCCGCCAATCCGGTCGGCAATGACCGAGCCCGACCCCATCGCCGCCACTTCGCTTAGTGCGGGCAGGGTGACGTTGACCGAAACTGTCTTGTCGCGGCTCCAGCTGCCTTCCTTGCGCAGGATGCCCAGCGTTCCGTCCTTCAGGGTGAAGCGCATGGCGCTGGCGAGGTCCGGATCGCCGTCGACCTTGATTGCCAGCTTGTCGCCCCGGGTGATCCGCACGCTGTCCGGCCCGAGCAGGGCCACGCCGGTCGGCGCGGCGCCGGTGAGGTCGAGTTCCTCCAGCGGCTTGCCCTTTTCGCCATCGAGAGTGACCTTCGATCCGTCGCAGCCGGCCAGCGCCGCCGCCAGGCCGATTGCCATGATCGGGCCGAGGCCGCGCGCGAATCTGCCGAAATTCATGCCCATTCCAGTTCTCCCGAATGAATGCCTTTCTGTATTGGTGATATAATACACCAAGGCGGGGAGTTCAAGGTGGTCACGAAAACAAGGCAGGCACGAAAAAGGGCCGCTCCCCTGCGGGAACGGCCCCTTTTCAAGCCCCAAGGCCGCAGCGGATCAGGCGGTTGCCTGCTCCGCGTAGTACTTGGGCGCGTGTTCGTTGAGGATCGCGAGGATCTTCTTGAGCGCGGCGGGCTCGTCGGTCTTTTCCATCGCCGCGAGTTCGCGGGCGAGGCGCGAGGAGGCCGCTTCGAAAATCTGCCGCTCCGAATAGGACTGTTCCGGCTGATCGTCGGCCCGGAACAGGTCGCGGGTAACTTCGGCGATCGACACGAGGTCGCCCGAATTGATCTTCGTTTCGTATTCCTGGGCGCGGCGCGACCACATGGTGCGCTTCACGCGCGGCTTGCCCTTCAGCGTGTCGAGCGCTTCGCGCAGGGTCTTGTCGGACGACAGCTTGCGCATGCCGATCGCCTCGACCTTGTTCGTGGGCACGCGCAGGGTCATGCGTTCCTTCTCGAAACGCAGCACATAGAGTTCAAGCGTCATCCCGGCGATTTCCTGCTCAAGCAGTTCCATCACCCGGCCTACGCCGTGCTTGGGATAGACAACGTAGTCACCAACATCGAAGGCGTGCGCCTTGGCCACCATGTAACGTCCTTTCATTCCAGGACCGGCACGGACGTCCGCGCCAAAAGCAGGAAAATGGGCTGGGAACGGGAAATGCGCCTTGCGGCCCGGTCCGATGCCCCCCATCAACCGTGCTGTCGTCCTGCCTTTCAATGATCGTCGGCTGCCATGCGAGGCGACAAGGCCCCGGCAGTCGGAACCTATATAGTGCATCCGCAACAAAATTACCAGCTTGGAGAATCCCAAGCGGGGACAGGGGCTTGAACGCCCCTACCGGTGCCGAACCAGCGGCACGATTCGTTTGATTCGCTTACAATAGCGCTGCGTGTGCGGCCGGGATGGCCGCAACCATCAAACCTCAGTCGCCGTCGCCGGGTTCCGCCGAGAAGAACTTTTCGAACTTGCCATCGACGCCCTTGAAGTCGTCGGCGTCGGCCGGCGTTTCCTTCTTTGAAGTCAGGTTCGGCCATTCCCCGGCATACTTGGCGTTCAGCTCAAGCCACTGCTCCAGACCGCTTTCGGTGTCGGGGAGAATCGCCTCGGCGGGGCATTCCGGTTCGCACACGCCGCAATCGATGCATTCGGCGGGGTTGATGACGAGCATGTTCTCGCCCTCATAGAAGCAATCGACCGGGCAGACCTCGACGCAGTCCATGTACTTGCACTTGATGCAGGCCTCGGTGACGACATAGGTCATGGCAGAATTCTTCCCTCAGGCGTTGATTCCACGCCTGCTATGGGATTTGCGCCGCGCTCGTCAAGCACGCGATAGCAGGCTTGCGCTTCGCCGGCCGGACCGCGCCGCACCGGCAGGGCCACAAGCTCGACGATTACCACCCCGCGCGGCAGGGGCAGCACCAGCACGTCGCCCGCCGCAACCGGCTGCGCGGTCCGTTCCACCCGCTTGCCGTTGATCCTGATATGGCCCTGGGCCACCATTGCCTGGGCAAGCCCCCGGGTCTTGGCGAAGCGCAGGAACCACAAGGCCTTGTCGATTCGCATGGCTGGTATCATGTTACCGCACCAACTCGGCCAGCGCCGCGAAGGCGCTGCCGGGCAGCGGTGCGGGTCGCTCGGCGGCGCGAATCTCGCGGCGTGGCGGGCGCCAGCGCCAGCGCGGCGGGGCAGGCGGGCCAAGCGCTCCCTCGGCCAATGGGCGGGGCATTCCCGGCTGGAACCCGGCAAGGCGCAGCAGCTGGGCATAGCTGGCCGTAGTCAGCCCGGTGGAAATCGCCAGGGCCGGATCGATCACGAAACTGCGATTCCCCGCCGCTGCGCGGACAGCATGCGCCTTGTGCAGCAGCTTTTCGGCCAGGTCGATCCGCAGCGCCTGTTTGCCCAGCGCGCGATAGCCGCGCGGCGCCGCGTTCCTGCCGCCATGCTGGATCACCGGTGGCATCCCCGGAGGCGGTTCGGGACAGGTGCTGCCCCGGCCGGCCAGCAGCGCGCGCCAGGCGGCAAGCGGGGCGGGGCGCAGCATCGCGGGAACAAACAGGTCTAGCGCGCCAACCCGCACGCCCAGCCGCCGCAGCCGCTCGCGCTGGGTCTTGTCGAGCCGGTCCAGCCCCGATCCCGCGCGTTCGAGCAGGCCGCCGGATTCGGTGAGGCGAATCAGCAGGGCGCGCAGTTCCGGCCCGGCGGCGGGATCGCTGCTTGCCGCTTCCAGCTTGCGCAGCGGTTCGAGTGCGTCAAGCTCCCGGCCGAGCCAGGCCTGGAGCGCGACGAGCAAGCGCTGGCGCGCCAGGGCGCCGAGCGCATCAAGCGCAGGATCGGGCTCGACTGTCGGGGCGAGGGGCGACTTGCCCGCCGCCAGCGCTGCGATCGCCTCGCCATGCCAGCACAGCCGGGTGCCGCTTAGCGCGAGCCCCGGCTCGCCTGCGTCGAGCGCGGCGGCCATCGCGGCTGCCCGCTCTGCCAGCAGGGCGGGCAGGTGACGCTCGGCGGCGGCGAGCAGCAGCTTGCGGTCCGCCAGCCGCGCCTGCGGATCGACGCGGAAACGGAAACCGGCGAGGTGGCCGATATGCTCGCCATCGACCAGCACCTCATCGCCGCTGAGGGTTACCGGCAGCAGCGCGGCATCGGGGCCGAGCTTCTTCATCAGCACGCTGGTCCGGCGGTTGACGAAGCGTTCGGTCAGCCGCGCGTGGAGCGCATCGGAAAGCCGCGATTCGACCGCGCGGGCGCGGGCGGCCATTTCCTCGCGCGCCAGCACCCAGTCGGGCCGCTGGGTGATGTAGGACCAACTGCGGATCGCGGCGATGCGCATCTGCAGCGTGTCGATGTCGCCGCCGGGATTGTCCAGCTCGGCAATCGAGCGCGCGACGTAGTCCCCGCCCAGGTGCCCGCGCCGCAGATCTTCCCACAGCCGCGCCACGAAGCGCGAATGGGTATCGACCCCGGCGCTGCGGAAATCGGGGAGCGAGCAGACTTCCCAGAAGCGGCGCACTGACGTCTTGCCACGCACCGTGCCGAACAGCGCCGGATCCTCCGCCAGCCGCTTGAGCACGGCCAGGTCGATCGCCTCGGGCGCGGGGGCGAGTTCGGGGCGGTCAGGCCTGGTCTCAAGATCGGCGATCAGGTGGGAAATCGAATCGAAGCGCGGCTCTGCCTCGCGCCAGTAGAGCCGGGTGAGGGGCGGGAAGCGATGCTCCTCGATCGCGTAGACCTCTTCGGCGGTGAATTCGGCATCGTGGCCGCCGGTCCCCGCAAGCGTGCCGAACGTCCCGTCGCGCTGGTGGCGTCCCGCGCGCCCCGCGATCTGCGCCATTTCCGGCGTGGTCAGGCGGCGCTGGCGCTGGCCGTCGAACTTCGACAGCCCCGCGAAGGCGACATGGTCGATATCGAGGTTGAGGCCCATGCCGATGGCATCGGTGGCAACGAGATAATCGACTTCGCCAGACTGGTATAATGCTACCTGCCGGTTGCGTGTTTCGGGCGATAGGGCACCCATCACCACCGCCGCGCCTCCGCGAAACCGGCGCAGCATCTCGGCCACGGCGTAGACCTGCTCGGCCGAGAAGGCGACGATCGCGCTGCGCGGCGGTATGCGCGACAGCTTGCGCGCGCCGGAATGGGTGAGGGTGGAAAAGCGCGGGCGGGTGACGATTTCCGCATCCGGCAGCAGGGCGCGGATCATCGGCTCGATGGTCGAGGAACCGAGCAGCATCGTCTCGTCCCGGCCCCGCGCGTGCAGCAGGCGGTCGGTGAACAGGTGGCCGCGCTCGCGGTCGGCGGCGAGCTGGGCCTCGTCGAGTGCGACGAAGGCGAGGTCCGCGCCAACCGGCATGGCTTCGGCCGTGCACAGCAGCCAGCGCGCGTTGGGCGGCTCGATCCGCTCTTCGCCGGTGATCAGCGCGACCCGTTCCGCCCCCTTGATTTTGCACACCCGGTCATAGACCTCGCGCGCCAGCAGCCGCAGCGGAAAGCCGATCGCGCCGGACGAATGGGCGCAGAGCCGTTCGATGGCGAGGTGGGTCTTGCCGGTGTTGGTCGGACCCAGCACCGCCTTGACGCGGGATTGCTCTGCTCTGCGCATCGTCGTTCCTATCTGGCCCTTCGATGGCCCGGTCGCAAGGCGCGGAAGGCGGACTTCCCCAATGGGCGTCAATCGGTGCGGGCTTAGGTGAAAGTTAACCCTGTTCGGTGCAGGAATTGCGGCACGTCGCACGCCGTCAGCGCGGCCAACAGGGGGCCCAGTGTCAGAACCGCTATCGCAGCCGCAGCTGGGCCTGGCCGGGGCCGATCTCCTGCCCGCGCGCGTCCGCGTCTTGCTGGAGCGCGCCCGCACGCTGCGCAGCCATCTCGACGCCTGCGGCTGGACGGTCGACCTGGCCGACGACATCGGCAGCGCGCGCTGGTTCCGGGGCCTTGGCGGGATGCTGGGGCTGAGCCTCGCCGCGCTGTCTTTCTGGCCGGATTTCACCGCGATTGTCGCCGCGCCGGCGATGCCGCTCGACGCCGCCGCGCGCGAGGAGTTCCGCAGCCAGATGATCGCGCCCTTGGCGCTGGGCGCCGACAGCGGCCGCCGCATGGCTCCTTCCGCGCTGGTCGTGCCGATCGCCTCCGCGCCGGAGCGGGCGATGGTGCAACTGACCGCGACCTATGGCCAGGGCGACAGCTTCTACGCCCTGCTCCAGCGCGCCGGGGCGAGCGCCAGCGATGCCGACCGTGCGAGTGCGCTGGTCGCAGGCACGATTCCGCCCGGTGGACTTGCCCCGGGCACCCAGATCGACATCACGCTTGGCCGCCGCAGCGCGCCGGGTGCGCCGCGTCTGCTTGACCGCGTCGCGTTCCGCGCCCGGTTCGACCTCGACCTGACCCTGGTCCGCTCCGGCGGCGTGCTGATCGCCCAGCCGCGCCCGATCGCCGTCGATACCACGCCGCTGCGCATTCGCGGGACCGTGGGGGCCAGCCTCTATCGCTCGGCCCGCGCGGCAGGGGCGCCGATCGAGGCGATCCAGCAGTACCTCCAGGCGCTCGACCAGCACCTCAGCCTCGATACCGCGATTGCCCCGGGCGATACCTTCGACCTGGTGGTCGCCTACAAGCGCTCCGCCGGGGGCGAAGCCCAGGTCGGCGAGCTGCTGTTCGCCGGGCTGGAGCGCGATGGGCGAGCGCAGGCCCAGCTGCTGCGTTGGGGCAGCGACGGGCAGTTCTTCGAAGCATCGGGCATGGGCCAGCAGCGCACCGGGCTGATCATGCCGGTGGTCGGGCGGATCACCTCCAACTTCGGCGCCCGGCGGCACCCGATCCTGGGCTATACCCGGATGCACGGCGGGGTCGATTTCGGCGCAGCCTATGGCTCTCCGATCTATGCCGTGGGTGACGCCACGGTGACCTATGCCGGGTGGCACGGCGGGCACGGCAACTACGTCAAGCTGGAGCACGGCGGCGGCTATGGCACCGGCTACGCGCACATGAGCCGGATCGCTGTCAGCCCTGGAACGCGGGTCCGCGCCGGGCAGGTGATCGGCTATGTCGGATCGACCGGCCTGTCGACCGGCCCGCACCTCCACTACGAGCTTTATCGCGGCGGGCAGAAGGTCAATCCGCTGTCGGTGCGCTTCACCGTCTCGAATCAGGTCGACCCGGCCGAACTCGCCCGGTTCAAGGCGCGGCTGGCGCAGTTGAAGGCGGTTGCGCCCGGCGCCGCGCTGGGCACCATGGCGCCCACCCAGGCGGCGATTGCCGGAGCGCCTCAGCGCGAGATCGACCGGCTGGATTGAGAGGTTTTTGGTTGGGTGCGCCTTTCGCTTCCGCGAAGGGCTTGCAACACCGCCGTGAGGCGGAAAGGATTGCCTCCGCCCGCCGTGGCTCTAGAAGCCTTGGGCATGACCGGAATGTTCCCCGCCACCCGCCTGCGCCGGACCCGTGCCAGCGCCTGGAGCCGCGCGCTTCATCGTGAAACCATCCTCACCCCGGCAGACCTGATCTGGCCGCTGTTCGTCACCGAAGGGACGGGCGTGGAAGAGCCGGTCGGCTCGCTTCCCGGCGTGTCGCGCTGGTCGGTCGACCTGATCGCCGCCCGCGCAAAGGAAGCGGTGGCGCTGGGCATTCCCTGCCTCGCCCTGTTTCCCAACACGCAAGCGGAGCGCCGCAGCGAGGACGGACGCGAAGCGCTCAATCCCGACAACCTGATGTGCCGCGCGATCCGCGCGATCAAGCAGGCCTGCGGCGACGACATCGGCGTGCTGACCGACGTGGCGCTCGATCCCTATACCAGCCACGGGCAGGACGGACTGATCGATGCGGCGGGCTATGTCCTCAATGACGCCACGGCGGAAGTGCTGGTCGGGCAGAGCCTCAACCAGGCGTCGGCCGGGGCCGACGTGATCGCCCCGTCCGACATGATGGACGGTCGGATCGGCACGATCCGCGAGGCGCTGGAAGCGGCGGGCCACGTCAATGTCCAGATCATGGCCTATGCGGCGAAATACGCCTCGGCCTTCTACGGTCCGTTCCGCGACGCGGTCGGCTCCAGCGGGCTGCTGAAAGGCGACAAGAAGACCTACCAGATGGACCCGGCCAATGCCGAGGAAGCCCTGCGCGAGGTCGAGCTGGACCTGGCCGAGGGCGCGGACAGCGTGATGGTCAAGCCTGGGCTGCCTTATCTCGATATCGTCCGCCGGGTGAAGGACACCTTCGAAGTGCCGGTCTTTGCCTACCAGGTGAGCGGCGAATACGCGATGATCGAACACGCCGCCGCCGCCGGGGCGGGGGACCGCGACGCGCTGGTGCTGGAAACCCTGCTCGCCTTCAAGCGCGCGGGCTGCTCGGGCATCCTGACCTACCACGCCGCGCACGCCGCGCGCCTGCTGGGCGCGTGAACCGCTGCTGCGTGACTTGCCG
>CALMJG010000068.1 GCA_937864195.1 uncultured Novosphingobium sp. | reverse complement strand
CCTATACCGACCGGCACGGCCTGAAGGATCTGGTGCGCGAACTGCTGGGCAAGGAGGTGTCCAAGCAGCAGCAATCGAGCGATTGGGGCGCCCCCGAACTGACCGAGGCGCAGCGCGAATATGCCGCCTCCGACGTGCGCTATCTCCACGCGATGCACACGATCCTGGTCACCCGGCTGGCCCGCGAACACCGGACCGAGGCGGCGCAGGCCGCGTTCGACTATCTGCCGCACCGCGCGCGGCTGGACCTTGCCGGCTGGGCCGACAAGGACATCTTCAGCCACGAAGCGTGATGGTGCGGGTCTGATCGAGCCATGACCGAAGCCGCCGACAAGATCCGCGACCAGCGCCGCCACTGGGCAGCCCCCGGCGGCTCGCACGACCGGCGGGTGCGGCTGCTGGCGAAGTGGCTGCCGGGCATGGTCGGCGTGGTCGCGGCGGCGATGATCGTCGGCCCGCTGTTTCCCAAGAACGAGATCAGCTTCCTGCTCGACCGCACCAAGGTTGCCGTGGTGACCGAGCGGCTGCGCGTGTCGAACGCAATGTACCGCGGCGTCGATAACGAGGGGCGGCCCTTCACTGTCACCGCCGGATCCGCCGTCCAGGCCTCGTCCGACGAGCCGGTGGTGAAGATGGAAAACCTTGCCGCGCGGATCCTGCTGAGCGACGGGCTGGCCCAGCTCTCCGCGAAGGGCGGGGCCTATGACTATGATACCGAGGAAGTCAGCGTGACCGGGCCGGTGACCTTCACCGCCGCCGACGGCTATCGCATGACCTCGCGCAATGTGGAAATTGACCTCAAGGGACGCCGGGTGACCGGCTCCGGCGGGGTTTCGGGGGCCATTCCCGCTGGCACTTTCAGCGCCGAACGGATAGTGGCCGACCTTGATGCGCGCACGGTCGCGCTCGATGGCAACGCCCGGCTGCTGATGGCGCCCGGCAAACTGAGGATGCCGTGATGGCCCAGGGTTCGACTGTCTCGCTCGCGCTGCGCTCGCTGCTCGGCGGCTTTGCCATCGGCACTCTGGGGATCGTGGCGATCAGCCAGAGCGGCGCCCAGGCTATTTCCGGCCACAACAGCGACGCCCCGGTCAGCTATGCCGCCGACCATATCGAACTGCAGGATCGCCAGAACCGCGTAGTCCTGGCGGGCAACGTCGACATCAGCCAGGGCGGGCTGCGGCTGCAGGCTGCACGCACCACCGTGGCCTTCAGCGACGCAGGCTCGCTCCAGATCCACCGGATCGACGCGACCGGCGGGGTTCAGGTCAACCGCGGCGGCGAAAGCGCGCGCGGCGACGTGGCGATCTACGATTTCGACCGCCGGATCATCACGCTGGCCGGCAATGTCGCGCTGCGCCGTGGCGGCGACACGCTGAACGGCGGCCGGCTGGTGATCGATCTCGACAGCGGCGTCGCCAGTGTCGACGGGCGCGCCGGCGGTGGCTCTTCGGCCAGCGGCGTCGGCTCCACTTCGGGCGGCCGCGTCTCGGGGAGCTTCTCGGTTCCCAAGCGCGGGGACTGAGCCTTTCGTCATGCCGCCCGGTGCGCTGCGGCAGGTTCTGCTCGACCTTTTCGGAACCATGCGCCAGCCGGACCTGACCGGGCTGGACGAGGCCGACTGGGACTGGATCGACCGGATGGCCGCGCTGCGCCGGCTGCAACCGCTGCTCCACGCCCAGCACCAGGACAATCCGGCAATTCCCGGGCGGATCGCCGCGAACTGGCGCACCGCCTATCGCGAATCGGCCATGCTGGCCCTGGCCCGGACCGCCGAACTGAAGGACTGCACCGCCCTGCTGGAAGGCGCGGGTTTCGCGCCGCTGACCCTGAAGGGCGCGTGGCTGGCGCACTATGCCTACCCCGATCCGGCGCAGCGCCCGATGTATGATCTCGACGTGCTGCTCGACCTGGACACGGTGCTGGAAGGCTATGCCCTGCTCAAGCGGTCGGGCTATGTGCAGGCCTACCCGGAGGAAATTCCGCTGGCCGACATGATCCGGCTCGAAAAGCACCTGCCCACGCTGGTCGGTCCGCGCGGCGCGATGATCGAGCTGCACCACCGCATGGCCGATCCCCACGGCGCGCTCGACCATTTCAGCCCCGAGCCCGACGAGACCGCGATCCGCGCCCGCGCCGTGCGGCTGGGCGGCGTTTCCTATCCGGGCGCGGAGGACATGCTGGTCCACCTGATCATCCACGCCGCCTATGCCCACCGTTTCGACTGCGGCCCGCGCGTGCTGGCCGATATCGATTTCCTGCTGCGAAAGGAGCCGGTCGACTGGGCGGCCTTCTGGCAGCGGGGCAAAGCCGAGGGTTGGCGCGACGGGGCACGGCTGGTGCTGGAACTGACCCGGCGCAACCGCGCAGGCGTGGAGGTGGACTCCACTGCCGATTCCGGGCCGCCGCCGCCTGAGGACCTGTTGGACGGCGCCGTCCAGCTGCTGTTCCAGGAACCGGACACCTGCGCCACGGCCGGCTTCGCCGCAACCGTGATCAAGGGCGGATGGCGCGGTCTTGCAACCCGCATCAGCGGCACGCGAAGCGCCGAGGGCGAGGCCCCGGCAGTGCGCGAAATGGAGAGCGAGGGCGGACGGCTCGGCTGGGCCTTCTCCCGCCTTGGCCGGGTCGCGGGCGACCTTGCCCGCGCCGACGTGCGCCGCCAGTCGCGCGAACTGGCGCGGCTCAGCCGCTGGTTCGACGGGGCGGCATGAAGCATCGGCGCGTCCTCATCATCGGGCTCAATTACGCGCCCGAACCGGTCGGCATCGGTCCCTATACCCAGGGGCTGGCCGAGGCGCTGGCCGGGCAGGGCGCAGCGGTGGAAGTGATCGCCGGACAGCCCTATTACCCGCAGTGGCGGCCCTATCCGGGCTATTCGGCCAGCGCGTGGCGGACAGCAACCGAGAACGGCATCGCCATCACCCGCTGCCCGCACTACATCCCGGCCGATCCGGGCGGGGCAAGGCGGATCGTCCACCTTGCGAGCTTTGCGCTCTCTGCGCTGATCCCCGCGCTGGGCCGCGCGCTGCGCCCGCGTGAACGACAGCCGCAGCTGGTCATCACCGTCGCCCCTGCCCTGCTGGGCGTGTTCACCGCCTGGATCGCGGCGCGGCTGTCCGGCGGCCAGCTATGGATCCATGTCCAGGATTTTGAAGTCGAAGCCGCGCTCGCTACCGGCCTGCTTAAGCCGCAGGGCCTGCCCGCGCGGCTCGCCCGCTGGGTCGAGGCACGGCTGCTGCGCCTGGGGGACCGGGTTTCCACGATCAGCCCGCAGATGTGCGCCAAGCTGGCGGACAAGGGCATCGCCCGCGAACGGGTGGTGGAACTGCGCAACTGGGCGGATGCACGCTTCGTCCCCGACGCCGCCGGGGCGGAGCAGATCCGCCGCGAATGGGGGCTGGGGCAGCGCCTCGTCGCACTCTATTCGGGCAACATCGCACGCAAGCAGGGGATCGAGATCCTGGTCGAGGCGGCGCGCCTGCTGGAGCATCGCACGGACATTGCCTTCGTGATCTGCGGCGAAGGCCCAAACCGCGCCGCGCTGGAAGCGCAGGCGGATGGCCTGACCAACATCCAGCTCCACGACCTCCAGCCGGCCGAGCGGATGGGGGCGATGCTGGCCATGGCGGACCTTCACCTGCTCCCCCAGATCGCCGGCGCGGCCGATCTGGTGCTGCCGTCCAAGCTGACCAACATGCTGGCATCCGCCCGCCCCGTGGTCGCGACGACCGAGCCGGGAACCGGGCTTTACGCCGAAGTCGAAGGTTGCGGCGCCCTGTCGCCTCCGGGCGAGGCCGCAGCGCTGGCCGCCTCGATCGTCCGCCTGGCCGACGATCCTGTGCTGCGCGCGAAGCTGGGGGCAGAAGCGCGGCGGCGCGCCGAGGAACGCTGGAGCAAGGATGCGATCATTGCCCGCGCGGTGTCGGAAATGGACCGCCTTTAGGGGTCAGTTCCTGGCCCAGGGCGACTTGTGGTGCACGGCGGCCGGATGGGCCGCAGCGGCATGGGCGGCCTCCTTCTGCGCGGTCTCCTCTGCCGAGGGCACGGTGCAATAGGCCGTCAGCAGAATGCCGGCCGACCACAGCAGCGCCTTCCAGCGACTCGCGAAGACGGTGGTCAGGCGGGGTCCGAAGCCGAACATGGCGGCAAGCGTAGTCCCCCGGGGTTAAGGAAGGTTTTCGGCCTCGCGCCTCAGCTCGTAGAGCAGGTCGAGCGCCTCGCGCGGGGAGAGCGCGTCGATATCGAGTGAGGACAGCCGCGCGCGCAGGGCATCGACGCTGTCCTGCCGCGCCTCGGCGGCGGCGGCGAACAACGGCAGGTCGCCCAGCCCCGCAGCGATACCGCCGGTTTCGGCTCGGCCCTTCTCCAGCCGTTCCAGCACCGCCCGCGCCCGCGCGACGACCGGCGCGGGGACGCCAGCCAGCTTCGCCACGGCCAGGCCGAACGAGCTTTCCGCCGGTCCCGGCGCCAGTTCGTGCAGCAGCACCAGTTCGCCCTTCCATTCGCGCGCGCGGACGTGGTGGAGGCTCAGCGCCTCGCAGCTGTCCGCCAGCCGGGCGAGTTCGTGATAGTGCGTCGCGAACAGGCAGCGGCAGCGGTTGACCCCGTGCACTGCCTCGACCACCGCCCAGGCGAGCGCGAGGCCATCGTAGGTGGACGTGCCGCGCCCGACCTCGTCGAGGATCACGAAGCTGCGCTCGCTCGCCTGGGCGAGGATCGCAGCGGTTTCGACCATCTCGACCATGAAGGTCGAGCGTCCGCGCGCAAGATTGTCGGATGCGCCAACCCGGCTGAACAGGCGGTCGACCAGTCCCAGCCGCGCGCGGTTTGCGGGCACGAAGCCGCCCGCCTGGGCCAGCAGCACGATCAGCGCGTTCTGGCGCAGGAAGGTCGACTTGCCGCCCATGTTCGGTCCGCCGACCAGCCAGAGCC
This sequence comes from uncultured Novosphingobium sp., assembly GCA_937864195.1. Classification (GTDB taxonomy): domain Bacteria; phylum Pseudomonadota; class Alphaproteobacteria; order Sphingomonadales; family Sphingomonadaceae; genus Novosphingobium. The sequence goes on along the minus strand of CALMJG010000068.1, from coordinate 9,280 downwards.
GATCCTGCGGGGCCAGGCGGCAATCGTTGGCAACAAAGCGCTCGCCCTTGGCGGCCAGCGCCGCCTCGACCACCGGGTGGCGCCCGCCCTCGATCTCCAGCACCGGCTCGGCGGCGATTTCGGGGCGGCACCAGCCGCCTTCTGCCGCGCGTTCGGCCTGCCCTGCGGCAACGTCGATCCGCGCGAGCGCGTGGGCGGTGGCGGCGATGGCGTGGCGCGCCGTGACCGCTTCGGCGATCAGTTCCTCGAAGTGGGCTTCCTCGGCAGCGAGGGCATGGCCGCCGGCCTCGGCGATGCGGCTCGCTTCCTCGTGCAACGCCAGCGCGTTGAAGCGCACCGCGCCGGCCATGGTCTGGCGGTGGGTAAAGCCGCTGTCGGGCGACATCAGCACGTCGCCATGCCGCGCGGGCACCTCTACGAAGTAGCCGAGCACGCCATTGTGACGGATCTTGAGCGCGGCAATCCCCGTCTGGTCGCGGTATTTGGCCTCCAGCGCGGCAATCGCGCGGCGGGCGTCACCGGAAATGCGGCGCAGCTCGTCGAGCGCGTGGTCATAGCCCTCGGCAATGAAGCCGCCCTGCCCGCGCTCGGTGGGCGGCGCCGCAACCAGCGCGCGCGCATAAAGATCGGTCAGCGCGCCGTGGCCGGACAGGCTGGGAAGCAGCTCCTCCAGCAGCGCGGGCTTGTCGGCACGGCGCGCAAGATGGTCGTGGATGCGGCGCGCCTCGGTCAGGCCATCGCGCAACTGCCCCAGATCGCGGGGGGAACCGCGCCCCGCGACCACGCGGCCCAGCGCCCGCCCGATGTCGGGCAGCGCGCGCAGCACCGTGCGCAGGTCGCCGCGCAGCAGCGGATCGGCCAGCAGCCACTGGACCAGCGCGAGACGCGCTTCGATCGTCGCGGCATCGGTCAGCGGCGCGGAGAGGTCATCGGCCAGCAGGCGCGAGCCCGCCCCGGTTACGCAGCGATCCACCGCTTCGATCAGGCTGCCACGCCGCCCGCCGCCGCCGCTAGCGGAGAGGATTTCCAGGCTGGCCCGAGTCGCCTCGTCCATGGCGAGGCGCGACTCGCCTGAGATGGCGACAGGCGGCAGAAGCAGTGGCAGACGTCCCCGCCCGACATGGTCGAGATAGGCGATCAGTCCGCCAGCCGCCGCCAGCATCGCCCGGTCGAACTGGCCAAAGCCGTCAAGCGTGGCGACGCCGTGGACCGATTTCAGCCGCGCCTCGCCGCCATCGCTGGAGAAATCGCGCGGCGGTCGGGCAATCGTCTCGGGCGGGGCAAGCTCCCAGCCCTCCGGCGCGACGATTTCGCTCGCCCCCAGCCGGGCGAGCGCCGCGCCCAGCCGTTCGAGCGCGCACTGTTCCAGCTCCATCCGTCCGGTCGAAATGTCGCAGGCGGCAATTCCCACGCTGCCGCGCACTTCGCAAACCGCCGCCAGCACATTGGCCCGGCGCGGCTCAAGCAGGGCTTCCTCGGTCAGGGTGCCCGCCGTGACAAAGCGGACGATCCCGCGCGCCACCAGTGCCTTCGATCCGCCGCGCTTCTTCGCTTCCTCGGGCGTTTCGGTCTGCTCGGCAATGGCGACCCGGCAACCGGCCTTGATCAGCCGCGCCAGATAGCCTTCCGCCGAATGCACCGGCACGCCGCACATCGGGATCGGCACGCCCAGGTGTTCGCCCCGGCTGGTAAGGGCAATGTCGAGGATCTGCGCGGCCGTGCGGGCATCGTCGAAGAACAGTTCGAAGAAATCGCCCATGCGGTAGAACAGCAGGCAATCCTCCGCCTCCGCCTTGAGAGCGAGGTACTGGACCATCATCGGAGTGGCGGGTGCGGACATAAGCGCCGGGTTAGCGCGATGAATACGATTTGCAAAAGGGCCCAGACGCAGCTTTCCCCTATCCCGTAGCCGCTGCATTCGTTACGGCGAAGCCGATTTCAGGAGATGACGGTGACCGAAGAAAGCAATGTCCGCTTCACCGAACGCGAAGCGCTGTTCTATCACAAGACCATCCGCCCCGGTAAGATCGAGATCATCGCCTCGAAGCCGATGGCGACCCAGCGCGATCTCAGCCTCGCCTATTCGCCCGGCGTTGCCGTCCCGGTCCAGGCCATCGCCGACAATCCGGCGGACGCCTACGAATATACCGCCAAGGGCAACCTCGTCGCAGTGATCTCCAACGGCACGGCGATCCTGGGCATGGGCAACCTTGGCGCGCTGGCATCCAAGCCGGTGATGGAAGGTAAGGCGGTGCTGTTCAAGCGCTTCGCCGATGTCGACTCGATCGACATCGAACTGGCCACCGAAGACCCCGACGCGATCATCGAGGCGGTCGCGCTGATGGAGCCGAGCTTTGGCGGCATCAACCTTGAGGATATCAAGGCCCCCGAATGCTTCGTGATCGAGCAGGCCCTGCGCGAGCGGATGAAAATCCCGGTCATGCACGACGACCAGCACGGCACCGCGATCATCGCCGCCGCCGGCCTGGTCAACGCCTGCTACCTGACGGGCCGCAATTTCGAGGACGTGAAGGTGGTGGTCAACGGCGCGGGCGCCTCGGCGCTGGCCTGCACCGCGCTGATCAAGTCGATGGGCGTGCGGCACGAGAACGTCACGGTCTGCGACACCAAGGGCGTGATCTACGTCGGGCGCGAGGGCGTGGACCAGTTCAAGTCGGCCCACGCGATCCACTCGGACAAGCGCACCCTCAAGGAAGCGCTGGCCGGGGCCGACATCTTCCTCGGCCTTTCGGCGGCCGGCGCGATGACCCCGGACATGGTCGAGGTGATGGCCGACAGGCCGATCATCTTCGCCATGGCCAATCCGGATCCCGAAATCACCCCGCCCGATGCCAAGGCGGTGCGGCCCGACGCGATCGTCGCCACCGGCCGGTCGGATTATCCCAACCAGGTCAACAACGTCCTGGGCTTCCCCTTCATCTTCCGGGGCGCGCTCGATGTGCGGGCGACCACGATCAACGAGGAAATGAAGATCGCCGCCGCGCGGGCCATCGCCCAGCTGGCGCGCGAGCAGGTGCCGGATGAAGTGGCTGCAGCCTACGGCATCAAGTACCACTTCGGCCCCGACTACATCATCCCCGCGCCGTTCGATCCGCGCCTGATGGAAGTCGTCTCCTCCGCCGTCGCCAGGGCGGCGATGGAGACCGGCGTGGCGCAGAAGCCGATCGAGGATTTCGACGCCTATCGCACCAGCCTGAAGGCGCGGCTCAATCCCACCACCTCGGTCCTGACCCAGGTCTATGACGCGGTGAAGGCCAACCCCAAGCGCGTGATCTTCGCGGAAGCGGAGAACGAGATCGTGCTGCGCGCGGCGATCCAGTACCGCGACTTCGGCTATGGCGAGCCGGTGCTGGTGGGCCGCACCGATGCGGTCCGCGCCAAGCTGATCGAGCTGGGCGTCGGCAATCCCGACAGCTTCGAGATCGAGAATTCCGCCGTCTCGAAGCACGTGCCGGAAATGGTCGAGCGGCTTTATGAAAAGCTCAAGCGGCGCGGTTTCCTGGAACGCGACGTGCGGCGCATGGTCAATCAGGACCGCAACGTCTTCGCTTCGGCCCTGCTCAAGCTGGGCGTCGGCGATGCGATGGTCACCGGCCTGACCCGCACTTTCGCGCAGACCATGCGCGAAGTGCGCCAGGTGATCGAACCAAAGCCCGGCCACCTGCCGTTCGGCGTCCACCTGATGATCGGCAAGAACTACACCGTGTTCCTGGCCGACACGACCGTGAACGAACGCCCCAGCGCCGAGGACCTGGCGGTAATCGCCAAGGAAACCGCCGCCGTCGCCCGCCGTCTGGGCCACGAACCGCGCGTTGCCTTCCTGTCCTATTCGACCTTCGGCAACCCGGCGGGCCGCTGGCTGGAACCGATCCGCGAAGCGGTGGCGATCCTTGATGCCGAAAATCCCGGCTTCGAATACGAAGGCGAAGTGGCCCCCGATGCCGCGCTGAACCCGACGGTGATGAAGAACTATCCCTTCAGCCGCCTGTCGGCTCCGGCCAACGTGCTGGTCATGCCGGGGCTGCAATCGGCCAACATCTCGGCCAAGCTGCTGCGCGAACTGGCCGGCAACGCCACGATCGGGCCGATGCTGCTGGGCATGGAAAAGCCGGTGCAGATCGCGCCGATGACGGCAATCGCGCCCGACGTGCTGACGCTCGCCGTGCTGGCCGCAGCGGGAATCGCCGGCTGACCTGCAGGAAACCGGGGAATCGCGACGGCAATCGCGGTTCCCCTCTTGGCGTCAGCCCCAGGCCTTCCACACCCCGTAGCCGCTGGTCAGGCTGAGCACCACGCCGACCAGGATCAACATGGTCTTGGGATTGAAGTGCTTGGCCGCCCAGGCGCCGATCGGCGCGGCGATCACGCCGCCGATCAGCAGGCCCAGCGTGGCCCCGGCAACGTCCGCGATCCCCAGGTGCCAGATGAACGTGGCCGAGACGGTCAGGGTCAGGAAGAACTCGACCGAGTTCACCGTGCCCACCACCTTGCGCGGATCGGCGCCCTGGATCAGCAGGTTCGAAGTCACCACCGGCCCCCAGCCGCCGCCGCCCGCCGCATCAAGGAAACCGCCGAACAGGCCCAGCGGGGCGATGAACTTCGCCTCCTTGATCTTGGGCGGGTACAGCAGCCCGCGCACCAGGATGTAGAGCCCGATCGAGGTGAGGTAGACCATCACGAAGGGCTTCATCACCGCCGCATCGATCGAGGACAGGACATAGGCCCCCAGCACTCCGCCGATCACCCCGGGGATCAGCAGGCGGAAGAACAGCACCTTGTCGATATTGCCGTGGAGCAGGTGACTGATCGCGGACGTCGCGGTGGTGAAGCATTCGACGATGTGGACCCGCTGCGAAGCCTGGGCTGGCGGCACCCCCAGGAACCCGACCAGCAGGGTGTTGGTTATCACCCCGAAGGCCATGCCCAGCGCGCCATCGACCAGCTGCGCCGCAAAGCCGACCAGGATGAAGGGCAGCAGTGCCGAAAGGTCGATGTGCAAAAGGTCCGGCACCGAATCGTCTCCCGGGGATAATATCTCGACCATTTCGATAGAGATTGACCCAAGGGACAGCCACAAAGTTTTTGAAGCAGGCGCCGAAACGAAAACTTCTTGCGGCAGACCGCTTGCCAAGCGCGCCGCGCCGCTTCAATCCGCAAGCACTGCCACCCGCCTGCAATGGAAACCCCGTGATGATCGAGACCCTGCGCCCGCGCCGTTCCGCGCTCTACCTGCCCGCGTCGAACCCCAAGGCGCTGGCCAAGGCCCGGACGCTCGATGCCGACGTGGTGATCCTCGACCTTGAGGACGCGGTGGCCCCCGAAGCCAAGGCAGAGGCGCGCGCCGCGGCCGTGGCTGCGGTGGCAGAGGGCGGATTCGGGCGCCGCGAGCTGGTGGTGCGGGCCAATGCCCTGTCGACCGCATGGGGCGCGGATGATCTCGCCGCGATCGCCGCCGCCGGTCCCGAAGCAGTGCTGGTTCCCAAGATCGACGGCCCGCAGGACATCGCCGTTTATGACCGCGCGCTGGCCAGTGCGCCTGTGCATACCCGGTTGTGGGTGATGATCGAGACCTGCGCGGTCGTTCCCCGGCTGGACGAGGTGGCCGCCTGCGCCGGCTCCACCCGGCTTGCGGGGTTCGTGCTGGGCACCAACGATCTCGCCAAGGAAATGCGCGCCCGGCTGACGGCGGCGCGCACGCCGTTCCTGCCGATCCTGACCGCCGCCGTCTGCGCGGCCCGGGCCCATGGCCTCGTCGTGTTCGACGGGGTCTGCAACGAGTTCCGCAATCTGGCCGCGTTCCGCGCCGAGGCGCAGCAGGGCCTGGAATTCGGATTCGACGGCAAGACCTTGATCCACCCTGACCAGATCGCGCCCTGCAACGCGGTGTTCTCCCCCAGCGCCGAGGAAGTGGCCTGGGCCGAGGCCGTGGTCGCGGCCTTCGGCCTGCCAGAAAACGCCGGCAAGGGCGCGATCAAGGTGGATGGCAAGATGGTCGAGCTGCTGCACCTCGACCAGGCCCGGCGGGTGCTGGCGATTGCGGCGGCAGTCGCCTGACCGTCAGGCTGGCGTACCGGCCTTCGCGGCAAGGTCATCCAGCCCCAGCAGCCGCGCGAAACGGGCGCGGTCGGGCATCAGGTCCGCCAGCGTATAGCGGTCGAGCCGGGCGAGAAAATCGCCCAGCGCGTGATTCAGCGCGCCCTGCAGGCCGCAAGCGCCGGCGATCCGGCAGCGGTTCGCCCCCACATCGAAGCACTCCACGAAGCCCGAAGTCGATTCGAGCGCGCGGACTACCTGCCCGACCACGATCTCCTGCGCGGGCTTGGCCAGCCGCAGCCCGCCGCCGCGCCCGCGCCGCGCCTCGACCAGCCCCAGCGCGGTGAGCTGCTGCGCGACCTTCATAAGGTGGTGGCGCGAAACGCCGAACACGCCCGCGATCTCGTCGACCGAAGCCTGCCGCCCGCTGCTCGCCAGGAACATCAGCAGCCGCAGCGCATAATCGGTGTGGAGGTTCAGCCGCATCAAAGTTGCATATGAGATATTGCTTTGCGTCGCAACCAGGCATAACAAGCAAGTCACTTACCACTTATCGAGTCGAGCCATGACAGATCCTCACCCCCGGGCAACAGCCGCGCGGGCGGCCAAGGTCGCGCGCGCCGATGCAATGGGCATCGACGAAGCCTTCATCGCGCTACTGGTCGACCGCTTTTACGCGCGGGTTCGCTCTGATCCCCTGCTTGGCCCCATCTTCGAGGCCCGGATCGCGAACTGGCCCGCTCACCTGGCGCGCATGCAGGATTTCTGGGGCTCCGTACTGCGAGGCGGCGGGGGTTTCTCGGGCAATCCGATGCTCAAGCACGTCGCCATCCCCGGCATCGACCGACCGGAGTTCGAGCACTGGCTGGGCTTGTTCCGCGAGGTGCTTGACGAGCTGGCCACCGATCCCGCCGCCCCGGACATGATCCACGGCGCGGCCCGGACCATTGCCGAAAGCCTGCTTAGCGGAATCCACATCCACCGCGACGGCCGCCTGCCGTCCAGACAGGAAGGACCTCTCCATGCTTGACCCCCGCACCACGGCCGAAGTTCACGGCGACAGTGCCGAAGCCCTGTCGGTCGAGACGGACCAGCCGCAAACCACGGCGGCCAAGGCGGCTCCGCGCAGCAGCGAACATTCCGGAACCGAGTTTCCGGCATGGATCTGGGGCACGATGATCGCCGCCTACGGCGTGTTCTTTGCCGGCCTGATCCTCGCCACCGGCAGGGATGGCCCGGCGCGCTTCGTGCTGGCGATCAGTATCGGCTTCGCCCTGGTCTATTTCACCTGCGCACGCCTGCTGCTGGCGCTCAACCCCGCGCGCACGACATCGGACTTTGCGCGGGGGCTGAAGCCGCTCCAGACCTGGACCGGGCCGATGGGCACCGCCTCGGTCGCCGCGCAGGTGCTGACCGTGCCGCTGTGCGTGGCCTTCTTCGGCCTCGCCATCCTGACGATCCGCGCCTTCGTCGGCTGAATCACCGCCGCCGGAAGCGGAAGTACCACACCTCGTGCCCGTAGACGTTGCGGGCCTTGGCTTCGTAACGGGTTTCCGGCCAGGAGCCGGGACGCTTCTGGAAGCTCTCCGGCCCCTCGCACAGCCATTCGAACTGATCGGCGTGGCGCCGCATCACCATCAGCGCATGGCGCACGTAGACCGCGTGATCGGTGCCGAACCGGAATTCGCCGCCCGGACGAAGCTTGGCGGCGAACAGATCGACCGGCCCGTCGTTCATCATCCGCCGCTTGGCATGCCGCGCCTTGGGCCAAGGGTCTGGGTGGAGCAGGTAGAGGAACGACAGCGACCCGTCCGGCACCCGCCGCAGCACGTCGAGCGCATCGCCGTGGAAGATCCGGACGTTGCCCAGCGGCGGATGCGCGCCATTATCCCCTGAGACGTGGGTCAATGCCTGCGCGACACCGTTGAGGAACGGTTCTGCGCCGATGAAACCATGGTCCGGCAACATGTCGGCCCGCGCCGCCATGTGCTCTCCCCCGCCGAAGCCGATCTCGAAATGGAGCGGGCAGGGCTGGCCGAACAGCCGCTCCGCGGTCACCTCGCCCTCGGCCGGAACCGCGATGCGCGGCAGCAATTGCTCGACCAGGTCCTGCTGGCCGCTGCGCAGCGGCTTGCCCTTGGATCGGCCATAAAGGCGGTTGATCGTCGTCGGATCGCCGGATTTGTAGGCAGTCATGCTCTGGCCGCTAGAGCGCCCGGACCGGATCGTCCACCCCTTGAAAAGCCTCGGCCCGCCTCCCCTGGGGGACGCGGGCCGAGGCAGTGCCGATTGGACCAGCCGATCAGGCGGCTTCCGCCTTGTCCTCCGGATCGCGCAGCACATAACCGCGGCCCCAGACGGTTTCGATGTAGTTCTCGCCCCCGCAGGCATGCGCCAGTTTCTTGCGCAGCTTGCAGATGAACACATCGATGATCTTGAGTTCCGGTTCGTCCATCCCGCCATAAAGGTGGTTGAGGAACATTTCCTTGGTCAGCGTCGTGCCCTTGCGCAGCGAAAGCAGCTCGAGCATCGCGTATTCCTTGCCGGTCAGGTGGACCCGCGCGCCATCGACTTCGACAGTCTTGGCATCGAGGTTGACCGCCAGCTTGCCGGTGCGGATGACCGACTGCGAATGGCCCTTGGAACGACGCACCACGGCGTGGATGCGGGCGACCAGTTCCTCGCGGTGGAACGGCTTGGTAACGTAATCGTCGGCGCCAAAGCCGAACGAACGCACCTTTGAATCCATTTCCGAAATGCCGGACAGGATCAGCACCGGCGTCTGCACCTTGGCGACGCGCAGCTTCTTCAGCACGTCGTACCCGTGCATGTCGGGCAAGTTCAGGTCGAGCAGGATGATGTCGTAATCATACAGCTTGCCCAGATCCAGGCCTTCTTCGCCCAGATCGGTCGAATAGACATTGAACCCTTCGGTCGTCAGCATAAGTTCGATAGCCCGCGCCGTAGTCGGCTCGTCCTCGATCAGCAACACGCGCATGGGTAGTCCCCCTTTGCCCCGTTTCCCGTGCGATAACCCTTCGTAAAAGGTCATTGCCCGCCATTAACCATATGACCAATGAAGAGGAAAGGTTAATTTGTTGTAAACGCCGCCAGTCAGGGCTGGCTGCGAATATACCCGGCGGCGCGGCCGCATCGGCGCAACTTCGGGCCCCTAGCCCTCGATCACGCGCGTCGCAGGGTGATGCTTGTCGAGATGGCGCTTGAT
>CALMJG010000067.1 GCA_937864195.1 uncultured Novosphingobium sp. | reverse complement strand
TTGCCAAGGTTGGGGTCGAGGGTTCGAATCCCTTCGCCCGCTCCAGTTTTTCAAGCATCAGTCTGAATTGCAGCGCCGGATGGTAGGGCCAGGCCACCACCGAGCCGCAAGGCTTGCCCTTTCGGCGGCCAAGGCGGGTGCGGTGCGCTGGTGGCGGGGCCTGATCTTTGCGACAGCTTTCGAATCGTCCGATCCGGTGTAACCCTGCCCGTCATGATGCCTCCCCGCTCCTTCCGCCCGTTTTGTCGTTCGGCAGCCCTGCCGCTGCTGCTCGCCGCCGCCCCCGCGCTGGCTGACGGGGACGGGGGCGAGATCGTCGTTACCGGGCAGGGGCTCGATCCCTCCACGCTGCTCGAGGCCTATTCGGCCAGCGAGCTGCGGCGCGACCGGACCGCCGCTTCGGCCTCGGGCCGGATCGAGGACGCGCTGGCGAGCCTGGCGGGCTTCCAGCAGTTTCGCCGTTCGGACAGCCGCTCGGCCAATCCCACCGCGCAGGGGGTGACGCTGCGGGGGCTGGGGGGCAATGCCTCCAGCCGGACGCTGGTCCTGCTGGACGGGGTGCCGGTGAGCGATCCGTTCTTCGGCCACGTGCCTTTCTCCGCCTTGCCGATGGAACGGCTGGAGCGGGCCACCCTGCTGCGCGGCGGCGGGTCGGGCCCGTTCGGCGCGGGCGCGGTGGCGGGAACGCTGGACCTTGCCAGCGCCAACCCCGCGGGCCTGCCGCTGGGCGAAGCGAGCCTTGCCGTGAATGACCGCGGCGAGAGCGAGATCGGCGCTTCCATCGCGCCCCGGCTGGGCCAGGGTTTCGCCGTGATCAGCGGGCGCTGGGACCGGGGGCAGGGGTTCTGGACGACGCCGGTTTCGCAGCGCGTGCCCGCCAGCGTCCGGGCGCGGTTCGATAGCTGGTCGACTTCGCTGCGCGGCGTGGTGCCGCTGGGCGGCGATCTGGAGCTTCAGGCCCGCGCCCTGCTGTTCGATGATCACCGGACCCTGCGCTTTGCCGGGGCGGACAGCACCTCCAGCGGGCAGGACGCCTCGCTGCGGCTGGTGGGGCGCGGGGCCTGGCAGTTCGATCTGCTGGGTTATGTGCAGGCACGTGACTTCACCAATGTGGTGATCAGCTCGACCAGCTTCCGCAAGACTCTCGACCAGCGCGCTACCCCCTCCACTGGCCTCGGCGGCAAGCTGGAGCTGCGCCCGCCGGTCGATGCGGCCCATTCGCTGCGCCTGGGGATCGACTGGCGCCGGGCCAGCGGCGAGCTGAGCGAGGTTGCCTACAACGCGAATACCGGCGCCGTCACTGCGCGGCGCAGTGCGGGCGGGACCAACGATGACCTGGGTTTCTATGCCGAGCATGACCGGACGCTTGGGCCGCTGCGTCTGACCGCATCGGCCCGGCTGGACCGCTGGTCGGTCAGGGACGGGCGCTTCACCGAGGCCAATGCCGCCGGCGCGGTCACGACCGACAACCGGTTTGCCGATCGCTCGGGCTGGACCGGCAGCCTGCGCGGGGGCGCGCTGCTTGACGTAGGGGCAGGCCTGACGCTGCGGGCCTCGGCCTACAGCGGGCTGCGCCAGCCGACGCTCAACGAGCTTTACCGCCCCTTCGTGGTCTTCCCGGTCACCACCCGCGCCAATGCCACCCTTGGGAACGAACGGCTGCGCGGGTTCGAAGCGGGGGTCGACTGGCGCCCCGCGCCCGGCGTGCAGCTGGACCTGACCGCCTATGACAACCGCGTCAGGCAAGCGATCGCCAATGTTACCATCGCCGCGAACCTGCGCGAGCGGCGCAACATCGATGCGGTTCGCGCGCGGGGGATCGAAGCTGCGGCCCGCGTGACGCTGGGCGCCCTGGAGTGGGACGGGGCACTATCCTGGACCGACGCGCGGATGGAAGGCAGCGGGGCTTCGGCCGCCCTCACCGGCAAGCGCCCGGCGCAGGTGCCGGAATGGGCGGCCAGCACCACTCTGGCCTGGCGCTGGGGGCAGGGCGGCCTGCTGGCCGGCACGGTGCGCCACACCTCGGCCCAGTTCGAGGACGATCTGGGCATCGACGTGCTGCCCGCCGCGACCACGCTGGACCTGTGGGCCAATGTCCCGCTGAGCGGGCGCGCCAGCCTGATCCTGCGGGCCGAGAACGTGACCGATGCTGAGGTCTGGACCCGCAATCAGGGCGGCTCGATCGACCTTGGCGCGCCGCGCACCCTGTGGGCGGGATTGCGCTTTTCAATCGGGCGCTGACTGGCCTAGGATCGGCGGCGAAACGCAGACCCGGAGAGCATGCAGATGGCCACCCAGCTCAACCCAGCCAGCCACCACGGCGGGCGCAATGTCGATTGCAGTGATGAAGAGTGGCAGGCGCGCCAGCAGCTTGCGGCCTGCTACCGCATCTTCGATCACCTCGGCTGGTCGGAATCGATCTACAATCACATCTCGGTCAAGGTTCCGGGCGAGGAAGGGGCCTTCCTGATCAACCCTTACGGCCTGCTCTATTCCGAAGTCTGCGCCTCCAACCTGGTCAAGATCGACATCGACGGGAACACGCTGGATGGCAGCCCCTATCCCGTGAACAAGGCGGGCTTCGTCCAGCATTCGCTGTTCCACCGCAACATTCCCTGGGCCCACGCCATCGTCCACACCCACACCACCGCGACCATGGCGGTGTGCAGCCTTGAAGGCGGGCTCCAGCCGGTCAATTTCTACGCCTGCAACTTTGCCGGGCGGATCGCCTACCACGATTTTGAAGGCATCACGGTGCGCAGCGAAGAGGGCGAGCGGCTGCTCCAGAACCTTGGCGACAAGCGGGTGCTGATGCTGCGCAACCATGGCCCGGTGATTCTGGGTCGTTCTCTGCCCGAAGTGTTCATCCTCCACTGGTCGCTCCAGCGCGCCTGCGAGATCCAGCTGGCGACCATGGCGGCGGGCAAGCCGATCGTGGTGCCGGACGAGGTGGTGGCCGTGCATCACCGCGATCTCGCCCAGGCGAACGTTCCGGGCCACGTCCCGGGCGGCGCCGATTTCGAGGCCTGGGTGCGGCGGATCGACAAGATCGACCGTAGCTGGCGCGACTAGGTGCGACCATGCCTCGCCTGACTGTCAACGACCGCGCGGTCGAGATCCGGCTCGATCCGCAGACCCCCTTGCTGTGGGGCCTGCGCGATGCCGCGAACCTGACCGGCACCAAATATGGCTGCGGCAGCGGCGATTGCGGCGCCTGCATGGTGCTGGTCGACGGGCAGGCGCTGCGTTCCTGCCTGATCACCCTGGGCGAGGCGGAAGGGCGGGTGGTGACCACCATCGAGGGCCTTTCGCCCGATCGGTCGCACCCGGTGCAGCAGGCGCTGGTGGCGGAACAGGCGATCCAGTGCGGGTTCTGCACCCCGGGCATCGCCATGTCCGCCGCCGCGCTGCTGGCGCGCAATGCCGATCCTTCGGCGGAAGAGATCAAGGCCGCCGTGCCCAACCTGTGCCGCTGCGGTGTCTACCCGCGTCTCGTCCGCGCGATCCAGCGCGCCGGGCGGATGATGCGCCGGGTCGAGACGATCAGCGCCGCCCCCGCGCCGGGCCTGACCCCGCAGGACGCCGCGCGCACGGTCCCGGCGATGAAGGGGGAGTAGGGGGAGCGCGCCGCATTGCCTCGTTACGGCCTGGCCTCCTCACGCTGCTTTTGCTTCTCGCGCCACCTTCGCCTTCCCCGTCACCCTGAA
>CALMJG010000066.1 GCA_937864195.1 uncultured Novosphingobium sp. | reverse complement strand
GCAGGCAGGCGGCTTTTGCCTGCGCGGCCGCGGCAGTGTAAGGCGCGCCCAGCCATGACCCTTGCCGTCCACGATCTTCCCGATTCCGCCGAGCTGTTCCAGCTTTCCCCGCCGCTTGCTGGCCGCCGGATCGTTGTCGCCATGTCGGGCGGGGTCGATTCGTCGGTGGTTGCCGCTCTCGCCGCGCGCAGCGGGGCGGAGACCATCGGCATCACTCTGCAACTGTACGACCACGGTGCGGCAAGCGGTCGCAAGGGCGCCTGCTGCGCCGGCGACGACATCCGCGATGCGCGCGCCGTGGCCGACCGGCTGGGAATCGCCCACTATGTGTTCGATCATGCCGACTCCTTCCGCGAGGAAGTGGTGGAGCAATTCGCGGACTCCTATCTTTCCGGGCGCACTCCCGTGCCCTGCATCCGCTGCAACATGGGGCCCAAGTTCACCGACCTGTTCGCCATGGCGCGCGAGCTGGGCGCAGACTGCCTGGCCACCGGGCACTATGTCCGCCGGGTGGTCGGCGCGCAGGGTCCGGAACTGCACCGCGCGCTCGATCCGGCGCGCGACCAGAGCTATTTCCTTTACGCGACGACCGATGCCCAGCTCGATTTCCTGCGCTTCCCACTGGGCGCTCTGCCCAAGCCGCAGGTCCGCGCCATTGCCGAAGCGGAAGGGCTGAAGGTCGCGGCCAAGCCGGACAGCCAGGACATCTGCTTCGTCCCCGACGGCGACTACGCGAAGGTGGTTCGCTCGGTCCGACCCGAAGGGGTAGAGCCGGGCGAGATCGTCCATGCAGAGACCGGCGCGGTGCTGGGGCGGCACAAGGGCATCATCCACTTCACCGTCGGCCAGCGGCGCGGGCTGGAAATCGGCGGGCAGCCCGAGCCGCTCTACGTTACCGGCATCGATGCGGCCACCCGGCGCGTGCTGGCCGGTCCCCGCCGACTGCTGGCGGTCGGCGCGGCGCGGCTGATCGAAACCAACCGGATCGGCCCGCTTCCCGCCGGGCCGCTCACGGCCAAGGTCCGGTCACTGGCCCGTCCCGTGCCGGTGACGCTGGAGGGTCCGCTGGGAGAAGGCGCGGAAACCCTGATCCGCTTTGCCCAGGGCGAGTACGGAGTCGCGCCGGGGCAGGCCGCAGTGCTCTATGCCGGGGAACGCGTGGTCGGCGGCGGCTGGATCGAGGAAACCTTCCCCGCCTGATCCCTGCATGACGAGCAGCTCAGGCGCAGGGCTGAGCGGCGAGCCAGTGGATTCCGGTTGCGGCCGCAACCTCGGCCAGGCTGGCGGCAAGGGCACAATCGCCCGGCCGGGCGACCTGCGCGCCGACCGTCATCTCACCGCCGAGCGGCAGGACCAGTACCGGTCCGTCGTAGCGCGCCAGCGCAGCCGCATCGGGCGCGCCGTCGATCCGCTCGAGCCGGAAATGCGGCCCCTCCACCAGCGGCACGCTTCCCGTTGCCGGCAGGTGCCGGCGCAGCGCCGGATCTTGCGGAAGGCCCTGTGCCACCGCGATCCCCGCATCGAGGTGCAGTTCGCGCGGACGGCCGTAATCATACAGCCGGTAGGTGATATCGCAGTTCTGCTGGACTTCGATCAGGCCAATGCCGGCGCCGATGGCGTGGACCGTGCCGGCGGGAATGTAGAAGAAATCGCCCGGAGCCGCCGGATGCCATTCGAGCAGGTCCTCGATGGTGCCATCGAGCGCGGCGGCGCGCATCGCCTCCGCACCCAGTGGTTCGATGAAGCCGATCCCCAGCCGCGCGCCGGGTTCTGCGCTGGTCACCAGCCAGCATTCCTCCTTGCCGCGCCCGCCAAGGGCCTGCGCGTCGGACGGATGGACCTGGACCGAAAGAGCCTGGCTGGTAAAGATGTATTTGACCAGCAGCTGCTCGATCTCGGCGGGGGTTTCGAACCAGATCTCCCCGATCCGCGTTCCCGCCGGTGCCACGAAGGGGGCCGGAAGCTGCTCGCGCCCCCAGGGCCGCTCGACGGGCCGTGAGGCCAGCAGGCGGTTCACTGGCTGGAGGCTCCGCTCAGCTTGCCGACCATTTGCGCCCCGGCGCGGGTGGTGACGAGCACCTCGTCGCCATCGACGACGATGACCACGTCCTCCAGCCCGATCGCCGAAACGCGCGGTCCGTCAGTCTCGACCAGGACGTTGCGGCAATCCACCAGCTCGACCCGGCCGTTCGCCGTGTTCCCGGCGGCGTCGCGATCGCGCGCGCCGTGGAGCGCGTCCCAGTTGCCGATGTCCGACCAGCCCATGTCCGCCGGGACCATCGCCGCGCGGGCGGTGTTTTCCATGACGGCATAGTCGACCGATTCGCTGTCGATCGCGGCAAAGGCGGCGGCTTCGGGATGGAACCGCGCACCGTCCTGGTGTCCGCCGGCGACGGCAGCGCGTGCCTGGGCGGAGATGGCGGGGCGATGCGCCTCCAGCTCGGCCAGGAAGATCCCGGCGCGGAACGCGAAGATCCCGCCGTTCCAGGCATAGCCCCCATCGGCGATGAAACTGCGCGCGCGCTCGATGTCCGGCTTTTCGACGAAGCGGGCGGTGCGGAAGCCAAGCTCGCCAATCGCCTCGCCGCGCTGGAGATAACCGAAGCCGGTTTCGGGCGCCGTCGCCTCGATACCGAAGGATACCAGCCAGCCCTCGCGCGCCAGTGCCGCTGCCGCGTGTGCGGAGGCCCGGAACGCGGCCGGATCGGCGATGTGATGGTCGCTCGGGCAGACCAGCATCACGGCGTCCGGGGGCAAGCGCAGCGCCGCCAGCGCGATCGCGGCCGCCGTGTTGCGCGCGGCAGGCTCGACGATCACCTGCGCGCCCGCGACCCCGCCCAGCTGGGCCTCGACATGACCGAGATGGGCAGTGCCGGTCACGACCACCGGCGGGGCGAATCCGTCCTCTTCGGCGCAGCGCGAAACGGTCGCCTCGAACAGCGTGGAATCACCGACCAGCGGCAGGAACGGCTTTGGGCAGGTGGCCCGACTGCGCGGCCACAGCCGGGTGCCGCTGCCGCCGCACAGGATCACCGGGACAATCGGGGATTCGGTCATGCCAGTCGCTATCTCTCTGATTCGTATGCCTGAGACTTATTCCCGCCAGGGCTCGAGTCGACAACCCTCGCCTTCACGATAGGTTCCGGTCTGGGTGGCAAGCAGGGGAAAACGCGCGGTGACGCTTTTAGTCACGCGGTCCTCGGACAGGATCACAAGCTCCATCCCCGGTTCGAAATCCTTACGGCAATCCGACAGGCTGCGTCCCCCGACATAGCGGCACGCGCAGCCGACCCGCGCCGCATAGGATGCGCCGGTCAGAGCGAAGGCGTTGAGCGGCCGCCAGTTCCATGCCAGCAGGGCCGCGAAAACCATCAGGACTGCAACCAGAAACCGGCGCATGCGGCGCGATCTCACTGATTGAGCCGGGTTTATAGTTGCCATCCGCCTGCCTTTGCGCGAGGGAAGCGCGGCGATGTCCGCGCGTTTCCTGCCCCTTATCCTGCCGCTGCTTGCGCTGCCAGCCCTGAATGCCTGCGGCACGGGCGGGGCCGACTCGCCAGGCGATGCCGTGCCGGACAAGGCGGCACTGGCCGCCGTTGCGGAGAAGCCGGGCGTCAGGCGAGCCGCGCTGGCAAGCGCCCTCGACGCGATGTTCACCCGGCCGGAGACGTCCGAAACCCGCGCCGTGCTGGTGATGAAGGACGGGCGGATCGTGGCGGAGCGCTATGCGCCGGGCTATCACCAGAATACGCGGTTCGTCAGCTGGTCGATGGCCAAGACGATCACTGCGGTGATGATCGGACAGCTCGTGGCCGATGGCCGCCTGCGGCTGGACGACAGCGCTCCCGTCCCGGCCTGGCAGCGCGCGGGCGATCCGCGGGGCGAAATCACGCTGCGCCAGCTGCTCCAGATGCGTTCGGGCCTGCGCCATACCGAGGCGGGCGAGCCGGTCTACGAATCCGACGAGGTGCGGATGCTGTTCCTCGACGGGCGCGACGACACGGCCGCCTATGCCGAGGCCCAGCCGCTTGAGGCGGAACCGGGCGCAAAGTGGGAATATTCCACCGCCACGACGGTAATCCTGGCCGACATCGCCGCGCGCGCGCTGACTTCCAGCCGCGATCCGGTCGTGCGCCGCAAGGCGATTGACGATTACCTGCGGACCCGGCTGTTCGAGCCGCTCGGGATGAAGGGCATGGTGCCGGAATTTGACGCCGCCGGCACCCTGATCGGCGGCAGCCTGATCCACGGCACCGCCCGCGACTGGGCAGCGTTCGGCGAATTCCTGCGCAACAAGGGGGCGGTCAAGGGCGCGCAGCTGGTTCCCGCCGCATGGATCGAATTCATGGTCAGCCCCAGCCCGCGCAACCAGGGCTATGGCGCGCAGACCTGGCTGAACCGCCCCCAGGCAGGCGACGGCCATCTCGAATGGCCTGGCACCGGGGCGGCGACTTTCTCTATGAATGGCCATCTGGGCCAGTTCGTTACCGTTGCGCCCGATCGCGGCGTGGTGGTGGTCCGGCTCGGCAAGACCCTGGACGGCCAGCATGAACCTGTCCGCGCGGGGATCGCGCGCATAATCCGGCTTTTCCCGAAGGAGACCCAGACGTGAGTGGCAAGACCGCATTGATCACCGGCGTAACCGGCCAGGATGGCGCCTATCTCGCGCGGCTGCTGCTGGAGAAGGGCTACCGGGTCCACGGCATCAAGCGGCGCTCCTCGTCGTTCAACACTGGCCGGATCGACGACATCTACCAGGATCCGCATGTCCCCGATCCGCGGCTTACTCTGCACTACGGCGACCTGACCGACGCGACCAACCTGATCCGGATCGTCCAGGAAACCCAGCCGGACGAAATCTACAACCTGGCCGCGCAGAGCCATGTCGCGGTCAGCTTCGAGACCCCGGAATATACCGCCAATTCCGACGCGCTGGGCACCCTGCGCCTGCTGGAGGCGATCCGCATTCTTGGCCTGGAAAATAAGACCCGGTTCTACCAGGCCTCGACCAGCGAGCTTTACGGCCTGGTCCAGGAAGTCCCGCAGCGCGAGACCACCCCGTTCTACCCGCGCAGCCCCTATGCCGCAGCCAAGCTCTATGCCTACTGGATCGTGGTCAACTACCGCGAGGCCTACGGCATGCATGCCTCCAACGGCATCCTGTTCAACCATGAAAGCCCGCTGCGCGGCGAAACCTTTGTCACCCGCAAGATCACCCGCGCGGCCGCCGCGATCTCGCTGGGCAGGCAGGACGTGCTCTACCTCGGCAATCTCGATGCCAAGCGCGATTGGGGCCACGCCCGCGAATACGTGCGCGGCATGTGGCTGATGATGCAGCAGGACGTGGCCGACGATTACGTGCTGGCAACGGGTGAAACGAACACCGTGCGCCAGTTCGTCGAATGGGCCTTCGAGGATTGCGGAGTTGGAATCGACTGGCGCGGCGAAGGTGTTGAGGAAAAGGGTTACTGCAAGGCCACCGGCGCGCTGCGCGTGGCGATCGATCCCCGCTATTTCCGCCCGACCGAAGTGGACCTGCTGATCGGCGACCCGACCAAGGCGCACACCAAGCTGGGCTGGAAGCACGAAACCCCGGTGCGCGAACTGGCGCGCGAGATGGTGCAGGCCGACCTTGCCGAACTGCGCGCGGGCGGGGTGCTGGACCGCTCGGCATGACCGCCTCGGCGCCCTACGATCTTGCCGGCAAGCGCGTCTGGGTCGCGGGGCACCGCGGCATGGTGGGCGGGGCGATCGCGCGCCGCCTCGTCAGCGAAGGCTGCGAGGTTCTGACCGCCTCGCGCGAGGAGCTGGACCTGACCGACCAGCGCGCCGTGCTGGGCTGGATGCACAATCACCGGCCCCAGGCGGTGTTCCTGGCCGCGGCCCGGGTGGGCGGGATCCTTGCCAACGACACCCGTCCGGTCGAGTTCCTGCGCGACAACCTGCTGATCGAAACCTCGATCTTCACCGGTGCCGAATCGGTCGGGGTGGAGAAGCTGCTGTTCCTCGGCTCCTCATGCATCTACCCCAAGCACGCCGAACAGCCGATCCGCGAGGAAGCGCTGTTGACCGGCCCGCTGGAGCCGACCAACGAATGGTACGCGATCGCCAAGATCGCCGGGATCAAGCTGGCCCAGGCCTATCGCCGCCAATATGGCTGCGATTACATCAGCGCCATGCCGACCAACCTCTATGGCCCGGGTGACAACTTTGACCTTGAGGGCAGCCATGTGCTGCCGGCCCTGATCCGCAAGGTCCACGAGGCAAAGCTGCGCGGCGGACCGGTCGAAGTCTGGGGCACGGGCAGCCCGCGCCGCGAATTCCTTTACGTCGACGATTGCGCCGATGCCTGCGTCTTCCTGATGAAGTCCTATTCGGGCGAAAGCCACGTCAACGTCGGCTCGGGCGAGGACATCGCGATCATCGAGCTGACCCGGCTGGTGATGGACGTGCTGGGCCACGATGGCGAAATCGTGACCGATCCCACCAAGCCGGACGGCACCCCGCGCAAGCTGATGGACAACAGCAAGCTGCGCGGCATGGGCTGGGCTCCGAAGGTCGGCCTGCGCAAAGGGATCGCCCGTGCCTACCAGGCCTTCCTGGCCGGCGAGGGCCGCAACCTCTGACGGCTACTCGCCGCGCTCGTGCGCGGCTTCGCGTTCAGCGAGGAGATCCTGCGCGGCAAGGCCGGTCTCGTTGACCAAGCCTTCTGGATCGGGATGGATCAGAATCTCGATTCCGGGGAACTCGGCCAGCAGCTTGGCCTCGATCTCGTCCATCACGTCATGCGCGGCGCGCACGGTCATATGGGGATCGACCGCGACGTGAAACTGCACGAAATCGCGGTCGCCCGAAGTGCGGGTGCGCAGGTCGTGCAGGCCCTTGAGCTCAGGGTGGCGCGCGACCACCTCAAGGAAGCGCTGCTTCTTCTGCTCGGGCCATTCATGGTCCATCAGTTGCTCGATCGCCTGCTGCGATGCGCCCCAGGCACCCCAGCCCAGCCAGGCGGCGATGGCGAGGCCAAAGGCGGGATCGGCGCCGCTGATCCCGGCGTACTGGTCCAGCGCCAGGGCCGCGATGACTGCAAGGTTGAGCAGCAGGTCCGACTGGTAGTGGACGTGATCCGTGGTGATCGCGAGGCTGCCGGTCTTGCGGATCACATAGCGCTGCCAGGCCAGCAGGGCGAAAGTGGCGGCCATTGCGACCAGCGAAACGGCGATGCCGCCCCCGGCTCCCTCAGGACGGTGCCCGCCCAGCCATTGCTCCACCGCGCGCACCGCCAGGCTCAGCCCCGAGATCGAGATCAGCACGACCTGGAACATCGCCGCCAGGGCCTCGGCCTTGCCATGGCCGAAGCGGTGATTCTCGTCATCCGGCTGCGCTGCCACCCAGACGCCGGCCAGCGTCGCCAGGCTGGCGACGAGGTCCAGCACAGTGTCGGCCAGGCTGCCCAGCATCGCGGTAGACCCGGTCGACCAAGCGGCCCATGCCTTGAGCCCGACCAGCAGCAGGGCAACGCCGATGCTGGCCAGCGCCGCGCTGCGGTTGAGGGAAAGCGCGCTGCTCACTGCCAGATGCTCATGGAAAGAGCAGCGTGCTGGTCCACCCGCCGCCTTCAAGCCGGGTGAAGCGGCGGCGCTCATGCAGGCGGAACGGGCGGTCCATCCAGAATTCGATCGCCTGCGGGGCAAGCCGGAAGCCGGTCCAGTGCGGGGGGCGCGGCACGGTTCCCACCAGGTGCCGCGCGGTAACGCTGGCGATGCGCTTGAGGAACGTGGCGCGCGAATCGAGCGGCGCGGACTGGTCGGAGGCCAGCGCGCCCAGCTGGGAATCCCGGCTGCGGCTGGCGAAATAGGCGTCGGCCTCGGCCGGATCGACTTCGCTCACCAGTCCCTCGATCCGCACCTGCCGGCGGAGCGACTTCCAGTGGAACAGCATGGCCGCCTGCGGATTGGCCGCCAATTCACCGCCCTTGCGGCTGTGGCCATTGGTGTAGAACACGAAGCCCTCGGGCGAGAAGTCCTTCATCAGCACCATCCGCACCGATGGCGCGCCATCCGGGGTGGCGGTCGCCACGGCGACGGCCTCGGGATCGTTGAGCTCGCTCTTGCGGGCCTGCGTAAACCATTCGGCAAACAGCTCGAAGGGTTCGGCATCGGGGATTGCGTTGGTTGCCTGATCGTCCATGCCCCCGCCATAGCCGCGCTGCGCCTGCGAAGAAAGCGCGAGCGGCTCGCAAATGCGCGGCTTCTCTTGCCGTTAGGGCGCTTCGCTCCTAGCTAACTGACATGGCCGATCCCTATTCGATCCTGGGCGTTGCCCGCAGTGCGAGCGAGAAGGACATCAAGTCCGCCTATCGCAAGCTTGCCAAGGAACTGCATCCCGACCGCAACACCGACAACCCGAAGGCAGCCGAGCGGTTTTCCGAAGTCACCAACGCCTACGATCTGCTGTCCGACAAGGACAAGCGCGCCCGTTATGATCGGGGCGAGATCGACGCCGACGGCAACCCGATGGGCTTCGGCGGCTTCGGCGGAGGCGGTGGCCCGGGCGGCTTCGGCGGCAGCACCCACCGGGGCTTTCGCGCCGATGGCTTCGAGGGCTTCGGCGGCGAAGGCGCGGACCTTGGCGACATCTTCGAAGGCCTGTTCGGCGGACGCGGCGGCTTTGGCGGCGGCGGACAGCGCGGCCGCGCTGCCCCGCGCGGCGCGAACGTGCAGTACAAGCTGGGCGTCAGCCTCCCCGATGCCGCGGCCCTTGCCACGCAGCGGATCACGCTGGCCGATGGCAAGACCATCGATCTGAAGCTTCCCGCCGGGGTCGAGGATGGAACGCAGATGCGCCTGTCCGGGAAGGGTGAGCCCGGACCTGGCGGGGCGGGTGACGCGATCGTGGTGATCCAGCTCCAGCCCCATCCCTTCTTCCGCCGCGATGGCGACAATCTGCGGCTCGACCTACCGATCAGCCTCGATGAGGCGGTCAATGGCGCGCAGGTAAAGGTGCCCACGGCGGAAGGGGCGGTGATGCTGACGCTCGCTCCCGGAACCAGTTCGGGCAAGACGTTGCGCCTCAAGGGCAAGGGCTTTTCCCGCAAGGACGGGACGCGCGGCGACCAGCTGGTGACGATCGAGGTCCAGCTGCCCGAAGGCGACGCCGACCTCGCCCAGCGGCTTGCCGGCTGGCGCGATTCACGCAACCTGCGGGCGCGCCTCGGCGTCTGAAGCGCGTGGAAGAGCACCCCCTTGACGAGAAGGACGGTCTCTCCCGGGTGCTGGAGGACCTCTCGCCGGAGGCGCGGCGCAAGCGGGCGCTGCGCTGGCGGGCGGGCCTGGAAGAACAGGTGGGGCCAGACGGGCGCTTATGGGCCTCGCGGGTCTACCGGGTGGTTGCCCGCGTCTGGCACGGCGCATGGAACGACGGCTTCATCCATGCGGGCAACCTGGCCTACATGGCGATCCTCGCGCTGTTTCCATTCTTCGTCACCGTGGCCGCGATCTTCGTGCTGCTGGGTGAGGAATCGCAGCGGCAGGCCAGTGTCCAGGCGTTCCTTGTCGCCGTTCCGCCGGTAGTGGCCCGGGTGCTTGAGCCGGTTGCCAGCGACGTGATCGTCGCGCGCAGCGGCTGGCTGCTCTGGGCGGGCGGCCTGGTCGGTCTGTGGACGGTTGGCAGCCTGATCGAGACGATTCGCGACATCCTTCGCCGCGCATACGGCACGGTTCCGGCGCAGGCTTTCTGGCGGCACCGGCTGATCTCGAGCGGGGTGATTGTCGTGGCGGTGGTCGCCTTGCTGGTCTCGCTGTTTGCGCAGGTTGCGATCGGGACGGCGGAACAGGTGATCGAGGCATGGTTTCCGCGCGCTTCGGCCTGGACGACGACCCTGGCGACTTCGCGGATCATCCCGGCGCTTGTCCTTTACGGGGCGCTTTATGCGCTGTTCTATACGCTTACGCCCGCCGCCTACCGCGCCCGGCGCTATCCCAAGTGGCCCGGCGCCCTGCTGGTCAGCCTGTGGTGGATCGCGGTGATGATCGCCCTGCCGTGGGTGCTGGCGCGCTTCTTCACCTACGACCTGACCTACGGAAGTCTCGCCGGGGTGATGATCGCGCTTTTCTTTTTCTGGCTGGTGGGCTTAGGAATGGTGGTCGGCGCGGAGCTCAACGCGGCTCTGGCGGTTACGCCCGAGGAGGGCGAAATGATCGGCCAGCCCGACAGGATGGGCGCCGAACCGGCGTGACTGGCGACGGAAGGGACGCATGACTGGATTGATGCACGGCAAGCGCGGGCTGATCATGGGCCTCGCCAACGACAAGTCGCTCGCCTGGGGGATTGCTCGCAAACTCAGTGAGCAGGGCGCGGAGCTGGCCTTTTCCTATCAGGGCGAAGCGCTGGAAAAGCGCGTGCGGCCGCTGGCGGCAAGCCTGGGCAGCGACCTGCTGATCGATTGCGACGTGTCGGACATGGGTGCGCTCGATGCCGCCTTCGCAACGCTCGCATCGCGTTGGCCGACGATCGATTTCGTGGTTCATGCTATCGGCTATTCGGACAAGAACGAGCTGCGCGGCAAGTATGTCGACACCGGGCTCGAGAATTTCCTGATGACGATGAACATCTCGGCCTATTCGCTGGTCGCGGTGACGAAGCGCGCGGCGGCGATGATGCCCGAAGGCGGGTCGATCCTGACCCTGTCCTACTACGGGGCCGAAAAGGTCATACCGCATTACAACGTGATGGGCGTGGCCAAGGCGGCGCTGGAAACCAGCGTGAAATACCTTGCCAATGATCTTGGCCCTCAGGGCATCCGCGTCAACGGCCTTTCCGCCGGTCCGATCAAGACCCTGGCCGCCAGCGGCATCGGTGATTTCCGTTACATCCTGAAATGGAACGAGCTGAATGCGCCGCTGCGCCGGAATGTGACGATCGAGGACGTGGGCGGGGCCGGCCTGTATCTGCTGTCCGGGCTGGCTTCGGGCGTCACCGGTGAGATTCACCATGTCGACGCCGGCTACAACGTCGTCGGCATGAAGCAGGAAGATGCGCCCGATATTGCCCTGAGCTAAAGCCCTGCGGCGGCCGGGAGCTTCTCGCGGGGGCTCCCGGCGGCCTTGCGGCCGAACCACCGAGGTGCGACCGGGTATCCTTGGCGGGAACGCGCCGGGTGCTTACCGCGCGGCGTAGAGAATCTTCGCACATTCCATACGCGACCACGATGCTTCGGTTTCGCGCATGTTGTTCACCAGGTTCTGGACCTGCTGGGCCAGCGCCTGGCGCTTGGTCGCGTCAGTCTCGCGCTGGAGTGCCTGGTTGCGTTCCACCACCAGGCGGTTGAGCGCGACGAGTTCCTGTTCGCGCACGCGGCAGAGCAGCGGCACGCTGTTGATCTGGACCTGCTGTTGCGGGGCCTGCGCGGCGGGCTGCGCCTGCTGGGCGGGCCGGTTCTGCGCCGCAGCACCGGTTGCGGGGTAAGCGGCAGCAAGGGCGGCGAGCAGGGCGAGCGTGTTCGTCTTCATGGCTTGGACTTTCCGGAGTTAGAGCGGGCCGAGCCCGTATTCGAGACGGACGGAGTTGATGTTGGTCTTGCACACTTCGGCCATGCGCAAGATGTAGATTGCGGTTGGCGCGACATTGGCGAAGCGATCGTCCTTGTAGGTCGAGGTGATCTGGTCCGCGAGGCCGGCCGCGGTGGTCTTCTGCTCGACCAGGCAAAGCGTGCGACCGCGCTTGATCAGCGCTTCGGCCAGAGTGTCGTCGGTGAAGACGTAGTTGAGGCTGTCATTCAGACCCTGGGCATAGCCGATCTTGGCTTCCTTGGTCAGGGCGTACCAGCCCGCGCGGTTGTTGACATAGCCTGCGGCCGTCGCGCTGCTGCCGGTGGCTGCTGCAGCGATGGCAAGGCTGGCGAGCAGGGCGGCGCGGATTGTGTTCATGTGCTTGGTCACCATGCTGGTCGGCTTTCGATTGCGATGCATTTAGAGCGTGTTCGGGTCTGATTGAAGCAAAAGGTGCGGGACGCGCGAAATGGATCGCGCCCGCTTCGGCGCATGCGATTGAGGCTTGTGCCGGGTCGTTGCTGGGAACGTGGCCCCCGGTGCTGCGTCTGACGACGATGTTGCCCTTGGCGGATGAACAGGCGCTTGCCGGGTCGGTATCAATGCCCAGCGCGTGGGTGCGAACCGCGCGTATTCAGTGGAGGCAGCCGGGCAAAACAAAACGGGCCGCGCGATGCGCGGCCCGTCCTGTTTGTTTCCCGTAGGAAAGCCAGATCAGAACTTGACGCTGGCTCCGACGCCGCCACCGACGGCATCTTCCGAGAAGCCGAAGTTGACGCCGACGCCGACACCGCTGTCGGTGACGTACTGGGCGCGGATCGCACCGGCCCATTCGCCCTGGAACACGCCGACGCCGGCCGAGATGCCGCCTTCGCCGTTGTCGAGGTTGAGCGGAGCAGCGTTCGAGGCAAAGCCCATCGCGACGCCCTGGTAGGCCTTGTCAGCGCGCTTCATCAGCAGGCTGAAGTGAGCGGCTTCACGAGCGTCCAGCGCCGCCAGGGCGTTGTTGGTCGCGAAGAGCTGCTGGCCGGTCACGGCTTCGGTCGAAGTGCCCGAAAGCGTGGCGTTGGCGAGACCCGAGATCTTGTTGGTGGTCGGGTTCACGCGGATGGTGCCGACGGCGACTTCACCGGTGACGGTGAGGGCGTCGTTGACGTAGAGCGCACCACCGTTAGCCGTACCGCCGTTGAAGATGGCGCCGCGGAAGTCCGAGGTGCCGCCAACGGTCAGGTTGGTGCCGACCGAGGTCGTGCCGGTCGAAACCAGGCTGGCGCCCGAGATCGTGCCGTTGGTGGTGGTGATGTTGCCGT
Source organism: uncultured Novosphingobium sp. (assembly GCA_937864195.1). GTDB lineage: Bacteria > Pseudomonadota > Alphaproteobacteria > Sphingomonadales > Sphingomonadaceae > Novosphingobium. The sequence goes on along the minus strand of CALMJG010000066.1, from coordinate 187 downwards.
TGGTGGTGGCGTAGTTGCCGGTCACCGCCAGGTCACCGCCGACAGTGGCGTTGCCCGAGGTGGTCAGCGTGGTGGTCGAAACGCCGCCGTTCGCGGTCAGCAGACCGGTCAGGGTGGTCGCGCCGGTCACCGCCAGGGTGCCGCCAACGGTGCTGTTGCCGGTCACCGCGCTGTTGCCAGCAACCGC
>CALMJG010000065.1 GCA_937864195.1 uncultured Novosphingobium sp. | reverse complement strand
GGGCTTCCTGCGCGTCCTTGAGCGACAGGAACAGCATGGGATCACCGCCGGACGACACCATGCGGCTGGTCAGGCCAACGATGTGATAGGTATCCTGGCGCACTTTCACCTGATCGCCGATTGCAAACCCGGTCTTCACATCGGCCACGGCCTCGTAATGGCCCTGGACGATCCGGCGTCCGGCCATCAGGTGCGGTGGCTGACCCGGCTCACCCTGCTGGGCAACTTCCGCGCCCACTACCATGACCCGCACATCCTTGCCCTCGTGCGCGATCTGCATGGTCAGATAGGTGACGCCCGCTGCCCGGTCCACACCGGCCATGGCCCGGATCGGGCGTTCGGTATCCTCGTTCAGGCTGGAGGGTTCGGCATAGGGTCCTAGCGTATCCTTCTGCACCACCCAAAGATCGGCGCCGCTGTTGTCGAGCAAGGCCTCGGCATCGTCGATCATGCCGCGATAGACCCCGGCCATCGACAGGGTGACGCCGATCAGAAGGCCGAGCCCCATACCGGTGAGCACGAACTTGCCCCAGCCATGGAGGATGTCGCGGCCGGCAAGGCTGATCATGGCAGCTTGTCGACTACGGTGATGCGGCTGGAGGGCGTGAGCGGCCGGGCACTGTGCAGGACGACGTGATCGCCCCTGCCGAGGCCATCCAGCACCTGGATCCAACCATCGGCATCTTCCGCGCCGAGCCTCAGGGGAACGAATTCCAGATCACCGTCACGCAAGGCCCACACGCCCACGTCGCTGCCGATGCGGTGCACAGCGGCATTGGGCACCGCAAGCGTGCGCGCCCGTGCGGGCAGGACCACAGTCACTTCGGCGAGCTCCCCGATGGGTGGAAGGGCCGCACCCGCATCGAAGCTGACCTTGGCCAAGACTTCTTCGGTCACGGCATCGGCAACGGGCTCGACCCGAAGGATAGAGCCCCGCAAGGGTGTGTCGATCCGCGAGCGCAAGACGATCCGTGCCGGAAGACCGTCCACGATGCCGCCCGCGCGGGTCTGGTCGAACCGCGCGTTGATCCACAGCTGCGCGGGATCGACGATTTCCACGACGGCTTGTCCGGCCACCACGGTTGTCCCGGGCTCAGCTAGGCGGCGCACGACCAGACCCGCCGCAGGGGCGACAAGGCGTAAATTGGCTTTCTGCTCCTGCAAGGCTGCGCGCTCCGCGCCGGTCCGGCCACGATCCTGGACTGCGGCCACCCGGTTGGCCTGAGCCGCTGCCAACCCTGCTTCGGCTGCCGCCAGGGCCTGGCGGCGCTGTTCAAGCGCCGAGCGGGTCAGCCAGCCACCCCGGAACAGTTCTTCGCCGCGCGCTGCTTCGCTGCGGGCCAGGGCAAGGCGAGCGCTGGCATCGGCCACCTGCGAGGCCGCAGCGTGTTCCAGTGCGGCAGAACGACCGGCGCTGCCCGAGGCTGCCGCGATGCGCTGGTCGAGATCGATCGGATCGATCACGGCCAGCACTTGTCCGGCTTCCACCCGGTCGCCCACGTCAACCGCCAAGCTGATGACGCGGCCCGGCGCGGTCGGGCCGATCCGGTGGGTATAGCGCGCTTCCACCGTGCCGATTCCGAACAGGGCCGGCGTGATAGCGCGCCCATCGATCTTGGCTACCGTCACCTTGACCGGGGCCAGCGGGCCAGAGCGGACCGCCACGAAGCCGAGCAGGAGCACCAGTGCAGCAAGCACGGCCATCAGCAGCAGGGTGCGGCGGCTTTGCGGAAGGGCTATACGCATGACGAGGCTCCGAGACTCTGCCGGAACAAACTGAACAAGCGACGCGCCAGAATCGGCATGGCCGAAAAATCGTCGATTGCCAGACCCTGCATGACCATGCCTTGCACCATGGCGAGAAACAGCACTGTCGCGGCCTCGACATCGGCGTCGCCAGCGATATCGCCTGCCTCGCGGGCCGCGTGAAGTTCGCGAGCTACCCTTGTCCGGTATCCTGCCATCAGCTGGCGGGCGATGGCCTTTGTCGGGGTGTCCCCGGCGCGTTGCAGTTCACCAAACAGGATGCGCGGCACGCCCGGCTGTTCGATGACGAAATCGACATGGGCGGCCAGCATCGCCTCCAACCGAGCGAGCGGCCGGTTGTCTGGCAGGAGGTCGAAGCGGTGGTTGAGTTCGCCGCAGGTCCATTCGAGTACGGCAGTCCAGATCGCCATCTTGTCGGGAAAATGCCGGAACAGCGCGCCCTGAGACACGCCCATTGCCACTGCGATCTGGCCGGTGGTCATCACGGCCGGATCGTGGGTTGCGGCCAGCTCGATCACGGCCGCCACGGTCTCGGCCCGGCGCAGGTCGGCGGAAAGATAGGGGCGGTTCATGGCCATACCCTGCCACAAAGAAAGCGACTGGTCACTTTTCTTTTTGAGCGGCGCGGTTATTGTGCACCTATCACCACAGGAGCCCCGCGATGACCGACGCCCCCCACCATCATGCTGATGCCCTCAAGTACGAAGACTGGGCCGGCGAAATGGGCGCGCGCTGGCTCGCCAACCTCACCGGCTT
>CALMJG010000064.1 GCA_937864195.1 uncultured Novosphingobium sp. | reverse complement strand
GACGAGAAGACCCGGCCCGTCCTGCTGGTCTGCGAGGAAGCGCACCGCTACGTGCCGAACGAGAAGAACGCCGATGGCTCTTCTGTCGGCCGCATACTCAGCCGGATCGCCAAGGAAGGCCGTAAGTACGGCGTTTCCCTCGGCCTCATCACCCAGCGCCCGTCGGACCTGGCCGAAGGCGTGCTGTCGCAGTGCGGCACGATCATTTCGATGCGCCTCAACAACGACCGCGACCAGGCCTTCGTCAAGGCGGCCATGCCGGAAGGCGCGCGCGGCTTCCTCGATTCGATCCCCGCCCTGCGCAACCGCGAATGCATCATCTGCGGCGAGGGCGTCTCGATCCCGATCCGCGTTGCCTTCGACGAGCTGGAAGAGGTCAAGCGCCCGGCCAGCGCCGACCCTTCGTTCACCCAGCTGTGGTCCAGCGGCGGCGGCGAGGACGAGATGGTCCAGCGCACCGTGCAGCGCTGGCGCGCTCAGGGCCGGTAAGCTCCGGCCCTCCGGCCTCAGGCTTTGGCCTGGGCCGCCAGCCGGGCCTGCATGGCCCGGCGCCATGGCCCCCGGAAATAGGCGAGCAGCGTCAGCGCCAGCGAGGTCAGCGAGCCGGCGATGAACGAGTACCACAGCGAATCCGCGCCGTAGTGCGGGTAAAGCACCGCGTAGCCACCAAAGCGGATCAGGTACATCGACAGCAGCAGCACCGCGATCTGCGACCAGACCACGCCATAGGCGCGCAGCGAGCCGAACAGCACGATCGTCACCCCGAAGGGCAGGTAGGTCCAGATCCCCAGCGTCTGGATGTGCATCGCCGTCTCCACCGCCTCGCTCCCGCGCCCCAGGAACAGCTCCAGCACGGGGCGGTCGAAGGGCAGCAGCACGGCGATCAGCACCCCGGTGGTGAGCAGGTTGGCCATGGCCCCGGCGAAGCCGATCGCATCCACCCGGTCCTCGCGCGCGGCGCCGATGTGCTGGGCGACCATCGCGCTCACCGCGCCGCCGATCGCCATGGCCGGCATACCGATGTAATTCCACACCTGCAGCAGGGCGCCATAGGCCGCAGCCATGGCCAGTCCCTCGCGGTTGACCAGGCCGATCATGATCACGCCTGCGCCCGAGATTACCAGCATCTGCGCGCCCATGGGCACGCCCTTGCCCAGGATCGGGGCCAGTTCGCCCGGCTGCGGCTTCAGCCATCCGAGTTCCGGCCCGCGCAGCCGCAGCGGCAGGTCGCGGGCATAGATCCACGCCAGCAGCGCGGCGAAGGCGATGGTCGTGGCAATCACCGTTGCCAGCGCCGATCCGGCGATCCCGAGCGGCGGGACCGGCCCGAAGCCCATGATCAGGAGCGGATTGAGCACCACGTCGAGCACGGTGGCAAGGATCAGGAAGCGCAGCGGCGTATTGGCGTCGCCTGCGCCGCGCAGGCCCATGGCGATCATGGTCATCGCCGTGGTCATCGGGTTGGCGATGAACACCACCCGCAGATAGGCCAGCGCCTCGGCACGCGAGGCCCCGGGCGTGGCCAGCCAGTCCAGCAGCTGCGGCGCGAAGACCATGCCGAGCACGGTGGTGGCCAGCGCGATCAAGCCGGTCAGCCCCAGCGCCGCGCCCAGCGTGCGCCGCGCGGCGACCACGTCCTGCCGGCCCCAGGCCTGGCCGATCCTAACCGTCGCGGCCATGCCGAATCCGAAGACCAGCGCGAACAGCAGGAACATCACGATATTGGCATTGGCAGTGGCAGCCAGCGCCTGCTCGCCCAGCAATTGCCCCACCCAGACCGCGTTGATCGACCCGTTCAGGGATTGCAGCACGTTGCCCACCAGCTGCGGCATGGCGAAGACCATCAGGGTGCGCAGCAGCGGCCCCTGGGTCAGGTCGCCGCGCAGGCGGGGAGGGGCGCCGCCGGTCACGTGCCGCGCGTGTCGCCGTAGAGGTGGATGTGCAGCCGGTCAGTCAGGCGCAGGCCATGCTCCAGCGCCAGCGGAGCGAGCCAGCGCTCGCGCTCGCGCAGGCCCGCGCTGTCGGTGCCTTCCGGCATCAGGTAGACGCGATTCCGGTCGATCCCGTGTGCTTCGACCAGCCCCAGCACTTCCGCGATGTCCTCTGGCCGCTGAATCACAAACTTGAACCACGCTTTAGGTTCGTTTGCCCAGGCGGAAAGACGCTCGGGATTCAAGGCGATGGCCGGATCATTTCCGGAATGTTCGAGCTTGGGGCTGACATTGTACTGCGCGACCAGCGGGGCGAGCGCGGCGTGCGGTTCGACCGAACCGTTGGTCTCGATCTCCACGCTGACGCCCGGCAGAAGGGCCACCAGCCGCGCCAGCGCCGCGCCCTGCAGCAGCGGTTCGCCCCCGGTGATCACCAGCCGGTCCTGCCCCAGCGCCATGATCCGCGCGGCGACGTCGGCCTCGTCCAGCACCAGCTGGTTGGCCTTGCGGTCAAAGGCGCGTGCCTCGCGGTGGGGGCGGTTGTCGCCCTCGAACCGCCAGGTGTAGGCGGTGTCGCACCATACGCAGGCAAGGTTGCAGCGCGAGAGGCGGACGAAGGCGCAGGGGCGGCCCATGCTCGGCCCTTCGCCCTGCAGCGAGGCGAAGATTTCCGGTTCGCCGGGGGTCGTGGTGGCCAGGGTCAGCATTCAGGAAAGTCCGCCTTTGGCTGAACCGCTGGACACAGTGGACAGGGTTATGAACGAAAGTGTCGAGGCCGCAGCCGCACCCCCGGCGGGGGCGCGACTGATGGACAAATGGGATCGAGGATGCGGCATCACGCGGCCTTATGCCAACAATGCCCGGAGTAGGACAGGGCGGGCCGCGCGATTGGCGATCAGCGCGTCCCCAGCCCCCGCGCGATGATCCCGCGCAGAATTTCGCGCGTGCCGCCGCGCAGCGACCAACTGGGGGCGTTGTGGACGATGTTCGCCAGCACCGCCGCATAGCCGGAGGCCGCGACCGGATCAGGCTCGCAATCGACCAGTTCGCGCGCCACGTCGGGAATGCTCTGTTCGAACAGCGCGCCGACGTCCTTGACGATCGAGGCCTGAAGCCCGGCGTCCTGCTCTTCCTGCAGCATCGAGGTGACCGAACGCGACAGGCGGCGCAGCACGGCAAGCCGCGCGGTAAGGCGGCCCAGCGTGATCTGCGCGGCGTCGCTCTGCCTGCCCTGCAGCACCCCGACCAGCTGGTTCAGCAGCTCGATCGAGGAGAGGAAGCGTTCCGGGCCGGAGCGTTCGAAGGCCAGCTCGCTCATCACCTGCGCCCAGCCCTGGCCCTCGGTGCCAAGCAGCTGGCT
>CALMJG010000063.1 GCA_937864195.1 uncultured Novosphingobium sp. | reverse complement strand
TTGCTGTTGGAAGCAACCGCGCAGTTCGCGCCGTTGGTGATGTCCTTGATGATCACCGCATCGGCCCGGCCGGCGCCGAAGTCACGCGGGTTGGCCAGGAACTTGTCGCCCGAGACCTTGGCGTTCAGGTAGCTGCCGGTCAGGTTGATGGTCAGTTCCGGGGTCGGACGCAGGATCGCTTCGGCTTCCAGGCCCCAGATCCGGGCATTCACGTTGTCGTTGACCGAGGTACGGGCAACGATGCGCGACAGCTGCAGACCCTTGTAGTCATAGTAGAACCCGGTGAGGTTCAGGGTCAGGTTGCCGAACTGGTTCTTCGAACCGATTTCGAAGGCGTTGACGAATTCCGGAGCGAAGGCTTCCGGAACCGAGAACACCGGCGAAAGCGGCGGGTTGATGCCGCCCGACTTGTACCCGCGCGAGTACGAGAAGTAGAGCAGGTTGTCCGGCGTGATCTGGTAATCGAGCACCGCGCGGCCGGTCCATTCGGAGAACTTCGCGGTACGCACCTGGAACAGCTGGTTGCCAGCCGTACCCGCATCCGCATCGAAGGCGGCGATGAAGGGCGAGGCATAGGCATTGGTCGAATTGTACGGCGCCAGGAAGCTTCCCAGCGTGGTACGGGCAACGCTCTCCTTCTTGTCGTTGTTGTAGCGCAGGCCCAGCGTCAGCTTCAGCTGATCGTTGAACTTGTAGTAGGCTTCGCCGAACAGGCCGTAGGTGGTGACTTGCAGGTCATCCGAATTGTTACGGTAGGTCGGGGTGGCCAGGTAGGCTGGCGGCAGCGAATAGGTGTTGGTCGTGGCATTGTAGCTGCCGATGCCCTGGAACGAGCCGAACACGCCGGTGAAGTAGTCGATCCCGAACGAGTCAATGTAATAGCTGTTCTCCTTCATGTGGAGCTTGCCGTAGATCCCGCCCAGCAGGAAGTTGAACGGCCCGTCCCAGTCCGACGAGAGAATGGCTTCCGCCGACCAGTTGGTGTGGTTCTGGTTCGAACGGTCGAAGTCCTGCGGGGTATTGGCGCACAGCTTGTGCCCGCCGAACACGCCGGTGCCGGTTTCTTCAGGCAGCGAGGTGCAGAGCACGCCGTTCGGGCCGTTCGGGATCAGCGCTGCGGCGATCGGCGCGAAGTAGGCCGCCGAGCCCGGCAGGCCGATGCCGTTGGCCGCAGCGAACGCGAGCGTGTTCAGCGCGGGGGCAAACAGCGCGCGGTTCTGGACCGAAAGGTTGTAGTCCTGGCTCGAGTCCAGGTCGACCTTCTGGTAGTTGCCGCTCAGCTTCAGGTTCAGGCCGCCGCCCAGATCCTGGTTGAGCGAGCCCTGCACGATCCATTCCTGGGTGTAGTAGCTGGGCGTATTGTCCATGTTGACCGTGCGGAAATCCGCCGGATTGGTCGCGCCCGCCCAGGCATAGGGATCAGTGCCATAGACCGGGTTGGCCGGGGTATGGCCCGCGCCATAGAGGCTGCCCAGCGCGAAGCTGGCGGGAACGCCCTGGGTGGTGAAGAACTCCTTCGAGGTGAGCACGCCCACGAAGCTCGTGTTGGAGTTGGTCATCTCGAACTTGCGCTCGCCGGCAAGGCAGCCGAGGATACCGGTCGGGTCGCGCTGGCACATCTGCTTCTGGATGCGCATACGGCTGTCGCGCTCATGGAAGTACTGCGCCATGATGTCGATCGTGGTGCCGGGACCGGGTTCGAACCGCAGCGATCCGCGCACACCGTACATGTCGCGGTCGTCCAGCTTCTTGCCGTCGAAAATGTTGTTCGTGTACCCATCGCGGTTCAGGTAGAAGCCCGCCACGCGCACGCCGATGCTTTCGGACAGCGGCACGTTGACCATGCCCTTCAGCTTGATGCTGTTGTAGTTGCCGTATTCGGCTTCCACGTTGGCACCGATCCCCGACAGGTCGGGCCGCGCGGTGCGGAAGTTGACCACGCCCGAGGTCGCGTTGCGGCCGAACAGGGTGCCCTGCGGCCCGCGCAGCACTTCGATCTGGGCCAGATCGTAGAATTCGCCTTCGAACAGGCGGGTGCCGGTCAGCGGCGCGTCGTTCATGTGGATGGCGGTCGCACTGTCGCAGGTCACGCCCACGCACAGGTCGCCGATGCCGCGGATGGTGAAGCTGGCGCTGGTGAAGTTGGTCTTGGTGAAGGTGACGTTGGGCAACGAGAGCTGCAGATCCGACGTGTTCTTGATCTGCTGCTTTTCGAGCGCTTCGGTGTTGAACGCGCTGACCGCGATCGGCACGTCCTGCAGGCGCTGGTTGGAGCGCTGCGCGGTGACGATGATTTCGGTATCAGCACGGTCCGAAGCTTCCTGCGCATAGGCAGGAAGCGCGATTGCGCCGGCGCACACGCCGGCAAGCAGGGTCAGCTTACCCCTCATTGGCCCACTCTCCTTTTTTGCCCGCCCCTTTTTCCGGGCGGTTGCAGAGGGAATAGAACACCACATCCCGGGATTGACAACCGGTTTTAATCGCCCGGTTGGAAGAAGCCGCAGCCGTAGCCAATCTGCCACACCGGCCGATTTGCGGGGAATCCGGGTTGCCGTTACGGCAGGGCCGACCTGCGCCGGATGCAGCGGGTCATCGGCGACCCGGGCCGGTCGGCAGCGCTCAATCCAGACCCGTCACGACGACCCCGCCCAGCAGCCCCCGCGCCAGTTTCACCTCGACCCGCGCCGGTGCCTCGCGGCTCAGGCGGGCGTGAGTCTGCCCGGAAATGAAGTAGCGCCCGGACAGGTGGCGCGTGCCATCGGCGCCGGCGCTCAGCCAGGCCCAGTGATAGAGGTCGCGGCTTCTGCTCTTGTGCGTCACCTGCAGCCGGTCGAGCGACATCACGACTGTCCTGTGATCCGTGAGCACCGCGCCATTGATGCTGGGCAGCGGCCCCGTGCTCCAGACCGGCCAGCCCATCAGGCCGGTCACGCAGCAAAGCAGCGCGGCAAACCTGCGCACCCGCGCATCGGGAAGGCCGCCTGTCGCAATCCGCCATGCGGCGTAGGCCGTCAGGCCCGTGGCGACCAGTCCGGCCAGCTTCAGGCCCGAACCCGGCGCGATGGCGCGCGGCCAGCGGTCTCCCGCCAGGATCAGCACCAGCGTGGCCAGGATCGGCACCGCAAACGGCAACATCAGCTTGGCGAAGAAGCTGCCGGGAACGGCAGGTCGGGGCTCATCGCGCTGTTTCATCGCGATAACCTGCACCGCCGCGGCTTAAGATTCCGTCTTCGCTCAGGCCGGGCGCCCGATCCCGGTTTCGATGGCGCTGCGCCGCAGCGATCGCTCCAGCATGTTGTCGGCCGTCTGTCCGCGCATCCGGTAGCGCACGTGCGACTGCAGCAGGGGCACCTGCTCGCCCCGCACCGGCGCCGGGATCATCAGGCTGAGCACCGATGCGATCGTCTCTCCGCTGATTTCGAAACGCTCGCCCTGGTGCGTCTCGAGGATGATCTCGATCCGCTCGCCCGACCGGTGATAGTGGCGGAGCCACGGCGCGGCGATGATCCGCGCGGGCAGCTGGACACCGCCTTGCAGGACATAGGCCTCGCCCCAGAAGATGGTGCCGTCGCGATTGGGAAACACCTGCAGCCCGAAGCCCGTGCCATCGGGAAACACCGCCGCGCCCCAGACATGGCCCAGCATCGGCGGCACCTTGGCCGAGGCGGACAGATCGCGCGTGCCATAGCGATGGGTGCGGTTGCCATATCCGCTGATCGCGTATTCGGTCCCGCCGACGGTCAGCTTGCCCGAGGCGCGGAACAGCTGCTCGTAGCGCTCTCCGCCGATGTAGGCGGCGGCCAGCCCCAGCCCGCCCTCGACCATCGAGCCCTGCAGCCAGGCCGGCGCGACCATCTGCGTCTCCACATCGAAGCGGATCGCCACGCGCGGCAGGTCGAGCACGTTGCCCGTGCGATAGTTATGGACGACCGTCACGTCGTCCATCGCCCCCGCATAGTGGCAGGACCACCGGCGGAACGGTTCGATGCAGGCGAACCGCAGATTGCCGCTGCCGGCCTCATCCGCGCTGCAGCCGTCACCGATTTCGCGCAGCTGATAGAGCCGCCCGTCGGGGAACGACACCGAAAGCTTGGCCAGCCGCTGGCGATAGTCGCCAATGTCTTCCGATGTATTGAGATGCCCGATGATCTGGATGCCCTTGTCCTCGTCGTGGATCCAGAAGGCGTGGTTCTCGCCAAAGCCCGGCTCGTCGGCGGGCGGGCAGAGGTTGATCCTCTCTTTCGCAGGATCGATCCCGGCTGCAAGGTCGGCAGGGTTCATGTCATATCTCCTGGGCAGGGGCGGACGGCGCCCGGTTCCGGCAAGACGCCGGGATCAGAGGAACCGCGCAAAGCGCGAACGATAGGGGCCGAAGGCGGCGTCGACGGCGGCATCGGTCAGCCCGAACTCCGCAAGCGAGAACCTGACCGAACTGAGATGCTGGGCAGGCGCCGCGATCCACCGCTCCATCCGCGCCTCTGCCTCGGCCGAAAGGGTATCGCCCAGCAAGGCGTAGAGCCTGCGCACCACTCCCAGCGGGTCATCCAGCAGGTCCCGGTGCGACAGGTCCACGACCCGCTGGTCGACTGCCGGGTCCTGGCGCGCGGCAAGGGCGCGCTGCAGCCCGGTGCCCCACAGCGCCAGCTGCTCCGGCCCGGTCCGCAGGCGCCGGGGATCGCCGGGCCCCTCCCCCCGGATCGTCGCGTGAAGTCCGCAATTGGACGCGATCAGTTGCACCGGATCGCGGTGCGTCTGGATGAACACCGCATCGGGATAGGCATCCAGGATGCCCGGCAGGTCGAACACGTGAAACGGCGACTTGAGCACCCATTGCCCGCGCCCGCCCGAATGCTGCAGGTGCTGAAGCACCTTGCGGTGCATGGCGTAGGGGCTGGAAATCCGCGAGTGCCGCAGCCATTCCACATAGCGCGGGAAGTGATCGAAGACCGAAAGGTTCGGGCTCCAGAAATTCAGCGACAGGAACGAATTGCACTCGTCCGGCAGAGTCGCGCCATAGGTGTGCAGGCCCAGCGCGACCACGGGATTGGACGCGGCTTCTGCGCGGAACCGGGCGTCAAGCGTGGCGATGCGCGGATCGTCGGCCCAGCTGGCCGGGTCCATCGGCTCGCCCAGATGGGCCACTTCCCACTGCTGCGCGCAGCGCGCGCCCGGATCCTGCGAAAGCAGGTCGACCAGGGCCGAGGTGCCGGTGCGGGGCAGGCCGATGACGAAGATCGGCCTGGCGATTGCCTCCTGCGCAATGGCGGGCCGGGCCGCGCGCTGCGCCAGCAGGGCAAACCGCTTGTGCAGCGTCGCCGCGATCGTGGCCCGCATCCGCGCGACAAGCTCTGGCTGGTGGCTGCCATCCTCAAGGTCGGCAAGCAGGACCCGAAGCCCCGCGAGGTATTCGTCGCCTTCGCCGCCCGCGAAGCCCGCACTGGCCATTGCCTGGCTGACCAGTCCGGCCACGTCCATAGCGCCATCGCCTGCCATTCATCTCTCCATCGCTGCTTGCTGCAACCTGTAGACTGACTGGTCTAGTTTTGAGGGAGTGTCAATACGACCGGCAACGCCGACGACACCGGTCTGGCGGCCGCGGGCAGCCTGTTGCAGAGGGATGGCAGGCGGGTGCAGCGCCGCGCGGGACGCGGGCGCGCGCGGGAAGCGCTCAGCGATAAGCCGAGAGCAGGCTTTCGACCACCACCGGGATGCGCCGGATCGGGGCAAGATCGTTGCGCGTGCGGCCCTTCAGGATCAGCCCGCCGATCACGCCCGAAACCGCGTCCGCAAGGATCGCCGGGTCGGCCGACAGGCCTTCCTCCTTGATGATCCGCGCCATCATCGCCACGACCATCTGCTCGTAATCGTCGACCAGCATCCTGAGCCTGGCCTGGATCAGATCGCCGAATCCCACGGCATCGAGGATCGAGGTGTGGAACAGCCCGGGCACATAGCCATGGCGGATGAAAGCGCTCTCCTGCGCTTCGCAGTACCAGCCCACCAGCCGGTCAAGCGCCGCGCGTCCGGTCGGGGCCGAGGTCAGGATCGCCTCGAGCTGCTGGCGCTGGATCCGCCAGACATGGTCAAGGCAGGCGATCAGCAGGTCGCTCTTGGAATCGAAGAAGTGGTAGAAGCTGCCCTTGGTGGCTCCGGCCTCCCTCAGGATCCGGTCCAGCCCCACCGCCGCATAGCCATCGCGCCACATCAGGCGGATCGCCGTGTTGACGATCCGCGTGCGGCGCGCCTGGCCGCGCTCCTGCAATCCCGGCTCCGCCCCTTCGGGCAGGACTTCGCCGGCCTTGCTCCCGGACATTCGCTTGACAGCCATCACGCGCGCCTCCCGCACTCCGCGCCTTCAGGCTGCAGGAATGGCCTCGTGTCAATGGCGGAGCGCTCCAGCCGATCAGTCGGCTGGGCGGGCTCAGTAACTGCGCGGCAGGCCCAGCACGTGTTCGGCCAGGTAGGACAGGATCAGGTTGGTGCTGATCGGCGCCACGGTATAGAGCCGCGCCTCGCGGAACTTGCGCTCCACGTCGTATTCCTCGGCAAAGCCGAAGCCGCCGTGGGTCTGCACGCACATGTCGGCCGCCGCCCAGCTGGCTTCACTGGCGAGCAGCTTGGCCATGTTGGCCTCCTCGCCCGGATTGCCGCCCTGGTCATAGACCTGCGCGGCGTGGTGGACCATCAGCTCCGCCGCGCGCATCTGCGCATAGCAGCGCGCGATCGGGAACTGGACGCCCTGGTTCTGGCCGATTGGCCGCGCAAAGACGCTGCGGTCCTTGGCGTAGTCGCTGGCCTTCTGGATGAACCACTTGGCATCGCCGACGCATTCCGCCGCGATCAGGATACGCTCCGCATTCATCCCTGAGAGGATGTAGCGGAAGCCCTTCCCTTCCTCGCCGATCAGCGCGGAGGCGGGGATGCGCATGTCGTCGAAGAACACCTCGGTGGTCGAGTGGTTCATCATCGTGCGGATCGGCTTGATGGTCATGCCCTTGCCGACGACCTCGCGCATGTCGACCAGGAAGATCGACAGGCCCTCGGTCTTGCTCTTCACCTGGTCGCGCGGCGTGGTGCGGGCGAGCAGCAGCATGAGATCGGAATATTCGGCGCGGCTGGTCCAGATCTTCTGGCCGTTGACCACGTATTCGTCGCCATCGCGCACCGCGACGGTGCGCAAGGACAGGGTGTCGGTCCCGCTGGTCGGCTCGGACACGCCGAAGGCCTGAAGCCGCAGCGAACCGTCGGCGATCCCCGGCAGGTACTTCGCCTTCTGCTCCGCGCTGCCATAGCGCAGCAGCGTGTTCATGATGTACATCTGCGCGTGGGCCGAGGCGCCGTTGCACCCGGCGGCCTGGATTTCCTCCATGATCACCGCCGCCGCATCGAGGCTGAGGCCCGATCCGCCGAATTCCTCGGGGATCAGCGCGGCGAGGAAGCCCGACTTGGTCAGCGCATCCACGAACTCGCCCGGATAGGCCCGGTCGCGGTCCTTCTCGCGCCAGTATTCGCCGGGAAACTCGGCACAAAGGGCCTGAACGGCACGGCGGATTTCGGTGATCTCTTCGCTTTCGGTCATGGGCGGCTCCTTAACCGATCGGTTAACGAGCGCAAGCGCCGATTGCGCCCCGCATCTTTGGACAGTTGACGTTACGGCACAAGGGGTGTGGAGCCCCGCGCCATGCCTAGGCGCCCCGCTGGAACGGCGCGTTGACTTGCCGGCCAGCCCTGGCGGTCGGCAGCGCCGCGCAGGATCGCCAGCCGGCCGGACTGGAACGATCCCAGCCACAGCTCCCCGCCAACCAGCGCGGCGGAAGAATGGCCGTTGAAACCGCCTTGCGGCAGTCCATAGGCAAAGGTCGAAACCCGCCGCGCGGCAAGGTCCAGTTCGCCCACCACCCAGCCGCGATGGCACAGCATCGGGTCGGCCTTGCCCTCCACCACCTTGCGCAGGCCGCCGCAGGCCGGTTCATCCAGCCGCATGCCGGTGAGGAGCAGCCGTCCGCCGGTCCAGTGGATGTTGTCGGGCATGAAGTCCGGGGCCTCGATCCGCTCCGGCGGGGCGCCGGGGGCCATCCGGTCGAACACCAGCACCGCGTGCCAGCCGAAGGCGACGACATAGAAATGGCGCTCGTCCGGATCGACCTCCAGCCCGTTGTTGCCGGGAGCCTGCGTTCCCGGCACCTCGCTGAAGGCGGCATCTCCCGGCCGCCATTGCCACACGGCGCCGGTGATCCGGCCTTGCACAAAGTCGGCAATCGTCGTGCCGGGGCGGGTCAGGACGGTCGTCAGCACCGTACCGTCGGCAAAGCTCGCGACGCTGTTGGCGACCTGCCCCTCGGGCATCGGCAGGCAGCCGCGCCAGACCAGCGAAGGCTCGCCCTGCCCCGCGACCACATCGAACGCCTCGATCGCTTCGCGTCCGCCGTGGTTGACTGCCAACAAGCGCCAGCGGGCCTCGCCCATCTGGCGCAGCGCTAGG
>CALMJG010000062.1 GCA_937864195.1 uncultured Novosphingobium sp. | reverse complement strand
AGGAAATGGCACAGATAGAAGTCAAAGTCCCGGATATCGGCGATTTCGCCGATGTCGCGGCCAGTACGACCGTGGCGCAGCCCGGCGGCACCCTCCACGGGCCGGTCGGCATCACCGCCGCAGGCGGCAAGGGCAAGCAGGGGAACCGGCAGCAGTGTTCTGATCAAGCGAGCAACCATCTCGCGCGGTCTAACCGAGAATGCGGCTTTCGCACAGGTGCCTTTGCCGCCCCGCCGGCGCAGCTTTCAAAGCTTGCGCAGCGGACCGTTTGCCGCGCCGGTGTTCAGAACACTGGCCAGCAGCTTGCGCCGCAACTGCGAATCGGGATCGGGGCTGGCTGCAGGAGCGCGAGCTATCTTCGGATCGATCTCGGTCCGGAACGCGATGCCGAACCGGGAGTCCTGGACCCAGGCGACCGATCCTTCGACCCAGCCGAGATTGCGCAGCTTGATCGTGACCATCTGCCCGCGCTGCACCGCCAGTTGGCCTTCGGCCATCATGCCCCCTGCGGAGAGGTTGCGGACCCGGACCCGGTGTTCGCCGGGCAGGCCATCCACGCGCAACTCGGCCATGACGAACAGGCTGTCGCGCGCGATCTGCCTATGCTCGTTTTCGCCCATTACCGCCTCTGCACTCCCTGCGCTGGCCAACTGCCCAGCCGTTGTCGCAAGCAATCTATCGCCCGCAAACTGGCTGGAAGCTAAACGGGAATGGCAAACAAGCTGTTAACGAGGCCAAGTGGCTCAATCGTCGCGGGAAATCTTCTCGCGCCGCTCATGCGCTTCCTGCGCCTCGACAGTCATGGTCGCGATCGGGCGAGCTGAAAGGCGGCCAAGCCCGATCGGCTCCCCGGTTACCTCGCAATAGCCGTATTCGCCGTCCTCGATCCGCCGCAGCGCCGAATCGATCTTGGCGATCAGCTTGCGCTGGCGGTCACGAGTGCGCAGTTCGATGCCCCAGTCCGTTTCGCTGGAGGCGCGATCGTTAAGATCAGGCTCGCGGATCGGTCCGTCCTGGAGCTGCTGCAGGGTATCCTGGGCGGCTGAGTGAATCAGCTTCTTCCATTCGAGCAAGAGCCGCCGGTAATAGTCCAGCTGCGCCTCGCACATGTAGGGTTCGCTGTCGCTTGGAGCATAGTCGCCGGCAATCGCCCGTTTGGCCTTGGCCAGGACGTCAATCTCATCACCGAGAACGCTCGCCATATATTCTCCACATCATGCCGGTTGGCCGACTGGCCAAGGGGGTTGCAGGTCTTCCCGTCAGTTCCCCGCCCGTTGGAGCGCGCCTATAGGGCTGGGCAGAAAGCCGCACAAGCTCCAATCCCGCGAAACCGTTGCATAAACTCCGGGTCCGGGCCGCTCGACCGGATCGCGGCCGCCTGGCACGGATTTTTACGCAAGGTAGACAAATCGTTAGGGTCGTTAACCATTTGTTGACCACGATAGGGAAGTTTTGACCTCGACGGCGGGACGCAGCCCGCTGACTTGAGGGGCAAATCAGATGACCACCACCTGGATCCATTCCGCCACATTTCCAGCCGCAGCCAGTCCGGCCTCCAGCCACGGCGAAGACCTGCTGGTCGCCACCTGCCTGGCCGCCGCGGCCGACGGGGATGCCAGCGCCTATTACGACCTTGGCGTTGCCTATTCGACCGGCAGCCACGGCGTCGATTGCGACCTGATCGAAGCGCACAAGTGGTTCAACCTTGCCGCAGTCGGCGGGCACGGCGAAGCCCAGCTCTGCCGCGCCGACATTTCGGACGAGATGACCGCCCGCGAGATTGCCGAAGCCCAGCGCCGCGCCCGCGAATGGATCGCCGCAACCAGCCGCCGCGCGGCTTGATTGCCGGGCATTGAGGATTGCCAGGCGCCAAGATCGGCGTCACTGGCGCCGGTGCGCCTATCCTTTGCGGAACGGCGTCCGCTCCCCCAGATAGAGCTGGTCGGCCGCCACCCCGGCGCGCTCTCGTTCGAGAAAATCGGCGACCGCGCTGCGGAAGCCGGGATGGACGATGTAGTGTGCGGACCAGGTCTGCACCGGCTCGTACCCCCGCGCCAGCTTGTGCCCGCCTTGAGCGCCCGCCTCCACGCGCGGCAGGCCCAGCCGAATCGCGGCGTCGATCGCCTGATAAAAGCACAGTTCGAAATGCAGGAACGGCTTGTCGACCAGCGCCCCCCAATAGCGCCCGTAGAGCGCATCGGGACCGATGAAGTTGAGCGCCCCGGCGATCGGCAGCCCATCAACATAGGCCAGGATCAGCAGGATCCGCTCCCCCAGCCGCTGTCCCAGCAGAGTGAAGGCCTCGCGCGTCAGATAGGGCCGGCCCCACTTGCGCGCGCCGGTGTCCTGGTAGAACGCCCAGAACGCATCCCAGTGTTCCTCGCGGATGGCGGTGCCGGTCAAGCTGCGGATCTCCACGCCAGACTGGGCGGCGGCGCGTTCCTTGCGCAAGTCCTTGCGCTTGCGGGAGGAGAGCTGGGCGAGGAAATCGTCGAAGCTGGCATAGCCACGGTTGAACCAGTGAAACTGGATGTCGCTGCGCCTCAGCCAGCCTGCTGCCTCGAACAGCGGAAGTTGCTCCGGGTCGATGAAGGTCGCATGGGCCGAAGACAGGCCGTTGCCCTCGCACAGCTGTTCCGCCGCCCGCAGCAGCGGCAGGGCCAGCGCCTGATCCGCCAGCAGCAGGCGCGGCCCGGTGGCGGGGGTGAACGGCACCGCGATCTGCAGTTTGGGGTAATAGGTTCCACCCGCCCGGTGCCAGGCATCGGCCCAGGCATGATCGAACACGTATTCGCCCTGGCTGTGGCTCTTGAGCCAGCCGGGGATCGCGGCGGCGAGGCGGCCTTGCGCATCCTCGATCACGATCGGCGCGGCCTTCCAGCCGCTGCCCGGACCGACACTGCCCGAATCCTCCAGCGCGGTCAGGAAGGCATGGGAGAGGAACGGATTGCCCCCCGCCAGGGCATCCCATTCTCCGGCATCGAGTTCGCCATAGGAACCGGCCAGCCGGGCCACGATCTCGGTCACGCGACGCCCGCGCCCTCCGCGATCGGCGCATCGGCATGGGCGCTGGCCCGTTCCCGTTGCTCCGCGCTCTTCACTGTCCAGGTCGTGACCGGCAAGCCCCGCTTGCGCTGCGCCGCGGCGAAGCGGCTCGGCAGGTCGCGGATGTCATAGGCGAGGAATTCCGGCCGGGCGTGCCACAACGACAGGCGGCGGCGGATCATGCCGGGCAGCGCCTTGTCGTCCTCTTCGGTCACCACCAGCCCGCGCACCGTCAGCGGGGAATGATCGGCGAACCAGCGCACGATGCGGGGATCAAAGCTCATGATCGCGTGGAGGCCCTGATAGCCTTCAAGCACCCGCCTCACCGCAAGGCAGAGTGCGGAAACCCGCCCGTGCGAGCCGTGCTGCGACTTGATTTCGATCAGCACCGGCACTTGGCCCGCGATCTGGTCCAGCACCTGGCGCAGCGTGGGGATGGTATCGCTGCCGCCTGCCAAGACAATTTGCCCCAATTGCTCGGCGCTGCGCTGGTTTACCGGACCACTTTCGCCCGTCACCCGCTCCAGAGTGGCGTCGTGAAACACCATCGCCTGCCCATCGAGCGAGCGACGAATATCGCATTCGATCCCCATGCCGCGTGCAATCGCCCCGGCGAAAGCCGCAGGCGAGTTTTCCGGCACGCCCGCGCCGTGGAGCCCGCGATGGGCATAGTCCCACTCACCCAGCCACGCCACCCTGTCGGGCCGGGGCGCAGGCGCGCGCCAGCGGTCAATCAGCGCGAACGGCAACGATGGCATCCACTTCGACCGCGACGCCCAGCGGCAGGCTGGGCACGCCGACCGCGCTGCGGGCGTGCTTGCCGGCATCGCCGAACACCGCGACCATCAGTTCCGATGCGCCATTGGCGACCTTGGGCTGGTCAGTGAAATCGGCAGTGCTGTTGACGAAAGCGCCCAGCTTCACCACCCGCTCGACCCGGTCGAGCGAGCCGAGCGCGGCCTTGAGCTGAGCCAGGATCATCAGGCCGCAGGCGCGTGCGCCTTCGACGCCCTGTTCAAGGCTCAGGTCCTCGCCCAGACGTCCCTTGAGCAGCTGACCGCCAACGATCGAGACCTGCCCCGATACGTGGGCAAGGCCGCCCGCGACCACCACGGGGACATAGGCGGCAACCGGTGCCGCAGGTTCGGGCAGGGTCAGGCCGAGTTCGGCCAGTTTCGCTTCGATGCTCATCTCATCCTTCCTGAATACGCGAGAGCAGCCACGGCAGGGCATGCTCCCAGGTGTCGATGCGGGCATGGGCGTGGCCGGCCTCGAACCCGCAGGTGATGTGGGGCGCAAGCGTCGGCTCGCCGCAGAGGTGCAGGCGGTCGATATGCGGGACCATTTCCGCCGCCGAACCATGATGCTGGGCCAGATCGTCGATGAAGATCGCCTTGCTCGGGCGGTATTCCGCCAGGATCGCCTGGAGCGCCGGGCCCTTCGGCCCCTGGTTGGTGAAGACTCGCGCCTCGATCCCGTGGTCCGCCAGCTGGCGCGCGCGGGCCGCGTTGTGCTTGTCATGCAGGTTGGTCAGGATCACCACGTCGGCGTGGTCCTTCAGCGCATTGATCGCCGGAACCGCGCCCGCGATCGGCGTCTGCCGATGCATCTCGTTGTCGAAGAAGCCGTTGAGCAGGCGCCAGATCTCCGCCGGCTCGACCGGCTCGCCGGTCTCGCGGTTGCGGATCGCCTTCGAAAAATCGTTGCCGACCAACTTGAAGGAGACCCCCTGGGTTTCGTTCAGCCATTCGCCGAAGGGCACGACCATGTGCAGCAGCACTTCGTCGCAGTCACTGATGATCAGGGGCTTGTTCATGCATTCAGGCTTTCGCGGGCGGAAACGAGGTCTTGCGGCCGAACCCCCAGCGCCTCTGCCGCCGCGACCAGGTCAGGTTCGTGCGCGCAGAGGAAATCGAGCACCGCGCCGAGCATGGCCGGATCGCCCAGCCCGCCGCGCAGCGCGTCCGGGGTCAGCCCGGTCAGCGCCAGCAGCCGCTCGGCGCGCGGGGCGTCGCCCAGCAGCCAGCCGAGCGCCGAGAGCGCCAGCACGGCCGCGTCCGGGGCGGGGGATTGGGGTTCGCGAAGAATTGTCAGCCTCGTTTGCAGGGGGTAGTGCGGATCAATGGCAAAGCGCATTCTCGTTGTCGAGGACAACGACCTCAACCGCAAGCTGTTCTGCGATGTCCTCAAGAGCCAGGGCTATGCGGTGGAGCCCTGTGCCGATGGCCTGGAGGCGCTGGACCGGGCGCGGCAGTTCGTGCCCAACCTGATCATCATGGACATTCAGTTGCCCAACGTTTCCGGGCTCGACCTGATCGAAGCGGCGAAGCGCGACAGCACCTTGCGCTCGATCCCGGTGCTTGCGGTCACCGCCTATGCCGGCAAGGGGGACGAGGAACGGATCCGGGATGCCGGCGCCGAAGGCTACCTTGCCAAGCCCGTCTCGATCGGCCCGTTCATGGCGGCAGTGAAGGGGCTGGTGGAGAAAGCCCCCGCCTGAAGCGTATTTTCGCCTATATTCCGCCCCATTCTTCGGCCATTGCGCCGGGCAACACCTTGCTGGAGCTTTGACTATCATGGACCGCGCCGAAACCGCCGCGAAGATCGCCGCGCTGATCGAACCCTTCAACAAGAAGGGCGTCGCGATCACCGATGCCAGCACCTTTGCCGGTGATCTGGAATTCGACAGCCTGACTGTCATGGACTTCGTCGCCGCGATCGAGGACGAATTCGACATCATCATCAGCATGAACCAGCAGGCCGAGATCGAGAATTACGGCCAGCTGATCGACGCCGTGGTCAAGCTGCAGGACTGAGGATCGAGGACCCATGACAGACCTGTTCTCCAAGTTCGATCCGTTGATCGAGATGCGCGCCAACCTTCTGGCCTCCGGGGTCGAAGACCCCTTCGGGCTGGTCATGGAACGGGTCATCTCGCCCACGGTCGCGGTGTGCAACGGGCGGGAAACGATCCTGCTGGGCACCTACAATTACATGGGCATGACCTTCGATCCGGACGTCATTTCCGCCGGGAAACAGGCACTTGACGACTTTGGCGCAGGCACTACCGGCAGCCGCGTGCTCAACGGCACCTACGCCGGGCACCGCGCGGTGGAAGACGCGCTCAAGGACTTTTACGGGATGGACCACGCGATGGTCTTCTCCACCGGCTACCAGGCCAACCTCGGAATCATCTCCACCGTCGCCGGAAAGGGCGATTACATCGTCCTCGACATCGACAGCCACGCCTCGATCTGGGACGGCTGCAAGATGGGCGATGCCGAAGTGGTGCCGTTCAAGCACAATGACATCACCGCAATGGAAAAGCGCCTCAAGCGCATTCCCGAAGGCGCGGGCAAGCTGGTGGTGCTGGAGGGCGTCTATTCGATGCTGGGCGACATCGCCCCGCTCAAGGAGATGATCGCCGTCGCCAGGAAGTACGGCGCCATGGTGCTGGTGGACGAGGCGCACTCGATGGGCTTCATCGGCCCCAACGGGCGCGGCGTGGCCGAGGACCAGGGGGTGCTGGACCAGGTCGATTTCGTGATCGGCACCTTTTCCAAGTCGGTCGGCACGGTGGGCGGCTTCTGCGTGTCCAACCACCCGAAGTTCGAGATCCTGCGGCTGGTTTGCCGCCCCTACGTGTTCACCGCCAGCCTGCCGCCCAGCGTTGTGGCGACGGCCAGCACCTCGATCCGCAAGCTGATGCACGCCGGGAACAAGCGCGCCCACCTGTGGGAAAACTCGCGCACCCTGCACAAGGGCCTGCGCGACAAGGGCTTCCAGCTGGGCACCGAGGAACCGCAATCAGCGATCATCGCGGTAATCATGCCGGATCTGGAGCGCGGCGCGGCGATGTGGGAAGCGCTGCTGCACGAGGGGCTCTACGTCAACCTGGCCCGCCCGCCCGCGACCCCGGCCGGGATGACGCTGCTGCGCTGCTCGCTCTGCGCGGAACACAGCGCCGAGCAGGTCCAGACCATCATCGGCATGTTCGAGCGCGCCGGGAAGGCCGTGGGCATCATCTGACCCGCACCGGACCGGCTGGCAACCATGGTTGACGCAGGCCGGGGCAGTGATGCACTAAAGCCCTGAAGCGATTGAGCGCAGGGGGCAGATGTGAACGGATTCCGGCTGATTTTTGCCATGGCGGCGGCGCTGGCCCTGGGAGCTTGCGGCAAGGCCAATACCACCTGCTCCGACGAAGCCGCCAAGGCCGCGCTGGAGACTGCGATCCGCGACGGCCTTCAGAAGATCGTCCTGGAGAGAGCCAAGGGCGGCGACGGCAAGCTGGCCGTTGGCGGCTCCAAGATCCGCGCCGCGATCGCCGATCTCAAGCTGGTGATCGAGAATATCCGCACCACCAAGGAAGATCCCAACAGCACCAAGCGGTTCTGCACCGGGAACCTCAAGATCGTGTTCGGCACCAGCGTATTCGACGATGCCGCCAAGGCGCGCGAGATCGCCGGGCTTCCCGGCCTTGACGAAGCCGCCGATGCCGCCGGGGTCGACAAGGGGGCCGATTACCTGACCGGCGATCTCGACTACAGCGTCCAGCCGACCGACGACGGCAGCAAGATCGTAGCCGAGTTCGAAGAGGCCGACGCCAAGCTGGGCGTCTTCGGAGAGGTGCTGGCCGCCTCGTTGCTGCGCGCCAACCTGGAAAACCAGCAGCGCATGGAAGCCGAGAATGCCGCGCTGGCCGCCAAGCAGGAAGAGGAGGCGATCAACGCCGCCAACCGCGCCTCGATCGAACAGGCGACCCTCGCCCGCAAGACCGCCGACGAGGCCTTGACGGCGGTATGGCAGGGCCTTGCGCCCGAAGTGCGCCAGCGATTGCTGGCCGAACAGCGGGTCTGGATCAGGCGCAAGGATGCGGCCTGCAAGGTGCACGGCCTGCAAAGCGCGACCGACCCGACCGGGCAGACCGTCGCCACGCTGAACTGCCAGGCGAACGAGGCCCAGAACCGGATGGGGCAGTTGCAGAACTACCTCTCGATTCAATGAGCTGCCGATGACCTCTGCCCGGCGCCTGTCCGGCAAGCGCGCGATCGTTACCGGCGCGGCGCGCGGGATCGGCAAGGCTATCGCCCGCGCCTTTGCCGCCGAAGGCGCTCAGCTGCTGCTGGCCGATATCGACGCCGGGGCGCTTGCCGCCACGGCGGCTGACCTTGGCGCCGAAGCCTTTACCTGCGACGTCGCAAGCAAGGCCGAGGTCGAGCGCCTGATCGCCCGCGCCGCGACGCGCTGGGGCGCCCTTGACGTGCTGGTCAACAATGCCGGGATCACCCACGCAGCCAGCCTGGATGCGCTGACCGAGGAGGATTTCGACCGGGTCTTCGCCACCAACCTCAAGTCCGCATTGTGGGCGACGCAGGGCGCGGCGCGGCTGATGGGCGAAGGCGCCGCAGTGGTGAACATGAGCTCGGTCAACGCCGTGCTCGCGATCCCCGACCAGATTCCCTACGCGGTGAGCAAGGGGGCGATGAAGCAGCTGACCAACGTCACCGCGCTGGCCCTCGCCCCGCGCGGAATCCGGGTCAACGCCATCGGCCCCGGCTCGATCATGACCGAGATGCTGCGCGGGATCATGTCCGACCGCGCGGCGGAAGAGCGCATCCTGGCGCGCACCCCGCTGGGCCGCTGCGGCGAGCCGGAGGAAGTCGCGGCGATTGCCGTGTTCCTGGCCAGCAGCGAAAGCTCCTACGTCACTGGGCAGACCATCTACCCCGATGGCGGGCGGCTGGGGCTGAACTACACGGTGCCGGTCAACCGCTGAGCCTCCCACACGGCTTTGTTCCCGTTCGTGTCGAGCGCAGTCGAGACACGTTTGCGCCAACGTGTCTCGACTGCGCTCGACACGAACGGGGGTTGGGTGATCGGGAAATCCCTGGGGAAGCTAAAGCCCCAGTCCGGCCCCGCCCTGCGCCGCCTGCGCGCGGCAGAACCCCTCGCGCGCGCTCAGCCGATCGAAATAGGCCTGCATCCCCGGCGTCAGCTGGTCTTCCAGGCCGATCTGCCGCGCCAGCATCACCGCGTAGCCCACCGAAATGTCCGCCATCGTGAAGCGCCCTGCCGCCGCAAAATCGCCCCGCATCATGCCTTCCGCATTGCGCAGGCGTGATCCGAACCACTGGGCATAGTCCTCCGCCGCCTGGGCCAGGCGCCGCTCGGGCGGCTCCAGCCGGGTATAGCGCAGGTGGATGGTCTGCGGGAACGTCAGCGTCGCCTCGCCCATCACCAGGAAGTTCATGTAGGCGGGATAGTCCGGCTCGTCCGGTGCGACCGCCAGCGGGCTGGGGCCGAACTTCGTCGCCAGCACGTGCGGGATCGCCGCGCTTTCGGTCATCAGCTGGCCGTCGATGAAGCAGGCCGGGACCGTGCCGAGCGGATTGGTGTCGCGGTATCCCTCCACAAAGACGCGCGGGGGAAAGCGCATCAGGGTCAGCTCGTAGGGCAGCCCCAGTTCCTCCAGCGCCCAGAGCACCCGGAACGAGCGCGCATCACGGCAATGGTGGAGCTGGATGCGTGACATCACCGGATCGCCGCCGCAGCCGCAGCGGCTTCACACACCGCGCTGGTTTCCTGCGATCCGCCAGACAGCATCGCCGCCGCCACGAACCCGCCGACCACGACAATCGCGAACCCCGCCGTGGCAAGGCCCAGATACTTGTCGATGAAGGCCTTGATCGGCGCGCCGAACAGGCGGAACAGCACGCCCACGATCATGAAGCTGATCGAGCGGCTGACGATCGAGGCGCCGATGAAGATCAGCAGCGGCATGGCGATGAACCCGGCGGTGATCGTCAGCAGCTTGAACGGGATCGGCGTTGCGCCCTTGATCATGATGATCTCGGCCCCGTATTCGCGCAGGTAGCAGGCGGCGCGCGGGAAGCTCTGGCTCAGCCCCAGGGCGGCGAGCAGCTGGGTGCCCACCGTGTCATACAGGAAATAACCGATCGCATAGCCCAGCATGCCCCCCGCCACCGAGGCGATGGTGGCAATCGCGGCAAACCGCACCGCCTTCTTCGGTTCGGCCAGACACATGATCCCCAGCAGGGGATGCGGCGGGATCGGAAAGAAGCTGGCTTCCATGAAGGCGAACAGCGCCAGCCACCATTCGGCGTGGCGATGCGCGGCCTTGGCCATGGTCCATTCGTAAAGGCGGCGCAGCATCGCTTGTCCCTGTTACCCGGCAATTCGCGCCCTGCTTAGCCACGAGGCCGCAGGGCGACAAGGGCATGCCTGATATAACCAAATCGGTTATTTCGTTTGACATCGTGACGCTCTTATGGCACAA
>CALMJG010000061.1 GCA_937864195.1 uncultured Novosphingobium sp. | reverse complement strand
AAGGCGCACCCAGCTAGTTACCCATTACCCTTTTGCCCGCCGGGAACGCGCTTGATCGTGCCGGAAAACGCCATCACCGGGCGTTCGCCATCGCTGATCACGCCGCGCACGAAGACCATCGAGAAACCGGCGCGGATCACTTCGCCGCGCGCGGTCAGCAGGCGGCCGGGTTCCGCCGCGCCAACGAATTCGTTGTTGCAGGTCACGGTCACGCCGTGGACCGAGGCGTCCATTCCGCCCGCGATCATGAACAGCGCATAGTCCGCGAAGGTCATCAGCGATCCGCCGTGGATGTTGCCCCCGGCGTTGCAGTTCTTCACATCGGGCAGGAAGCCGCAGATGATCCCGCGCCCTTCGTCCGGCTTGCAGTAGAACGGCCCGGTGTGATCCTCGAACGCGTCGGAGGGTTCGTAGTGATACCAGCCGGCCCACTGCCCCTGATCCACGCGGACCAGGCCGGGGCGCTTGGGGGCGGCGTCGTCAGCGATCAGCTTGTCGTGCGGTTCGTGGCTCATGGTGCTGGCCCAAGCACAAGCGCGGCCATCCCGCAAGCGTCGTGGTGCAACGCAGGCCGCGCCCGCGCGGCTCAGACCGCTTCCAGCGCCTGCTGGAAATCGGCGATCAGGTCGTCCGCGTTCTCGATCCCGATCGAAATGCGCACCAGGTTGTCGGTGATGCCGAGCAGGGCCTTGCGCTCTGGCGGGACGGACAGGTGGGTCATCGCCGCCGGGTGGCTGGCCAGCGTTTCCGTGCCGCCCAGGCTGACCGCGAGCTTGGCGATCTTCAGCGTGTCGAGAAAGCGGAACGCCTCCGCCTCGCTGCCGCGCAGGTACAGGCTGAACGTGCTGCCCGCCCCGGTGCAGTGGCGATCGAAGATGTCCTGCTGGCGCGGATCGGCGATCATGCCGAGATAGCCCAGCCGCTCCACCTTGGGGTGGCGCGCCAGCCAGGCGCAGACCCGTGCCGCATTCTCGCCCGCGCGGCTCATCCGCAGCTCCAGCGTTTCCAGGCTACGGGTCAGCATCCAGGCGGTATGGGCATCGCAGATCGTGCCCAGCGTGTTGCGCAGCATCCGCACCGGATCGATCCAGCGCCTTGCCCCGGAAATCCCGCCCGCGACCAGATCGGAATGGCCCCCGGCGTACTTGGTCAGCGAATAGACCACCACATCGGCGCCGCGCTCCAGCGGGCGCTGCCACAGCGGGCCAAGGAAGGTGTTGTCGATGGCCACCGGCACTGCGGGGGCCAGCGCATCGCGGGCTGCCGCCACAGCCTCTATATCGACCAGCGCGTTGGTCGGGTTGGCGGGGCTTTCGAGATAGATCACGGCAAGCTTGCCGCCTTGCTGCGCGGCGAGCGCCTGCCCGCGCGCGATCGCCGCTTCGATTTCCTGCCGCTCTGCTCCGGCGGAAAAATCGACATAGCCCACGCCGAAGCGCGAAAGGGTGCGGGCGATCAGCCCCTCGGTCGCGGCATAGAGCGGGCCGGAATGGACCACCACGTCGCCCTGTCCGCAGAGGGTCAGCAGCAGGGTGGAAATCGCCGCCATGCCGCTGGAAAAGACCAGCGCGTCCTCGGCCCCGTCCCACACCGCCAGGCGGCTTTCCGCGATCTGCTGGTTCGGACCGTTGAAGCGCGCATAGACCAGCCCCTCGGCGCCGCCGGGGCGCAGGCCGGTGATACCCTCGAAGAACCGCTTGCCCTCGGCCGCGCTGGCGAAGGCATAGGTGCTGGTCAGGAACACCGGCGGCTTGAGGCTGCCTTCGGACAGGACCGGATCATAGCCATGACCCATCATCCGGGTCGAGGGTGCCAGTTCCCGTTCGCCGATATGGGTCAGGGCGGGCTTGGGCTTGCGGGGCGGGGTCGGCTGGTCGGTCACGCGGGGTCCTTGGGCTTGAGGCAGAGCTATTACGAACGGGCCGTGCCGGGGGTTCCCGCGCCGGTCATGTCAGCGCGGCGATGCCCCAGACGATCCCGACCATCAGGAACACGCCGACCAGGTCGAGCAGCAGCCCGGCCTTGACCACGCGCGGCATGGCGATGTGGCCGGTCGCCCAGGCCAGCGCGTTGGGGCCGGTCCCGGCGGGCAGCATGAAGCCCCAGCTGGCCGCCATCGCCGCGGGCAGGGCCAGCAGGATCGGATCGGCGCCCAGCGCGGCCACCAGCGCGGCGACCACCGGCATGATCCCGCTGGCCGCCGCCATGTTGCTGGCAAATTCGGTGATCAGGACGACGAAGCCGACCAGCACCAGCGCCACCACGGGCAGTGGCACCGCGCGCAGCGGCAGCAGCATCTGCCCCAGCCAGCCGGCCAGCCCGCTTTCCGACATGCCCATGGCCAGCGCCAGCCCGCCGCCGAACATCAGGATCACGCCCCAGGGTGCGCGCATCGCCTCGGTCCAGTTGAGCAGCGGGCGGCCCGTGCCATCGGGCACGATGAACAGCGCCAGGCCGGCAATCGCCGCGATGGTTCCGTCGTCTATTCCGCCCGGCGGCACCTGTCCCTTGAGCCACGGCATGGCCACCCAGGCCGCGACCGCCACCGCGAAGATCGGCGCCAGGCGCTTTTCCGCCGGGCTCCAGAGCGATGGCAGGTGGATCGCGGCGCGCGCGGCGGCGGGATCGAAGGCGTGCTCGTGCAGACGCTGCACCCGGGCGATGATCCACGCGGCCAGCGGCACCGACAGCACCACCAGCGGCAGGCCGTAGAGGCTCCATTCCAGGAAGGTGATCTCCACCCCCAGGCTCTTCTTGAGCAGGGCCACCGCGATCGCGTTGGTCGGCGTGCCGACGATCGTGCCGAACCCGCCCAGCGTCGCGGCAAAGGCAACGCCCATCGGCAGGGCGCCAGCAAGGCCGTGGGTATCCCCCTCCTTCGCACCGCCCGCCGCCAGCATGGCCAGCGCCATCGGCATCATGATCAGTGCGGTCGAGGTGTTGGAAACGAACATCGAAATCAGCGCCGTCGCGGTCATCACCGCCAGCAGCAGGTGCGTGCTGGTGTGCCCCGCATGGCGCAGGATGGCGAGGGCCAGGCGGCGGTGCAGCCCGGTCCGCTCGATCGCCAGCGCCATGAAGGCGCCGCCGACGAACAGGAACATGGTGGGCGAATAATAGGCCGCGGCCGTCTGGTTGGCGTCCGCCACGCCCAGCAGCGGCAGGACGATGAACGGCAGCAGCGCGGTGACCGACAGCGGCAGCGCCTCGGTCATCCACCACAGCGCCATCCAGCCCACCAGCCCGGCGGTCGGCCAGGCGGCGGGCGGCATTCCCTGCGGCACGGGGAGAATCAGGGTGGCAACAAAGGCGGCAAGGCCCAGCCAGAAGCCGATGCGCTTAGCGGTCATCCTTGTCCCCCCGTCCCGTTCTTCAAACCACTTGCGCGGTCAACTGACAAGCCTGGATGGCAAGTGCTCGCAATTCAGGTTGCGGCTGTTACCAATCTGGCCCAGTCTCACGCCTATCGACCAGTATAGCCGGCGGATGGGAGAGTAAAATGACAAACAACAATCGTCTCTTGAGCCTTGCGCTGTTTGCTTTCGGAGCAATATTCTGCCTGATCTATCCGCTGGCGATCGTCTGGCCTTCGGGCTGGGCATGGCATGAAGGCAATCCCGCTTCGAACAATTATTACATGATGATTGTCGGCGTTTACGCCACGCTGGGCGTGTGCTTGATCCGGGCCGCCGGGAACCCCGCCGCCCATGCTTCGCTGATCTGGTTCACGGTATGGTCAAGCCTCGT
The DNA here is from genome assembly GCA_937864195.1 of uncultured Novosphingobium sp. Taxonomy (GTDB): domain Bacteria; phylum Pseudomonadota; class Alphaproteobacteria; order Sphingomonadales; family Sphingomonadaceae; genus Novosphingobium. The sequence continues at coordinate 471 of CALMJG010000061.1, read as the reverse complement.
CCATGCGCTGGTGATGGCTTATCAGTCGTTGCAGGATCCGATGCATCACGGCCACCTGTACGGCGATGTGCCTGCGCTGGTGCTGGTTGCGCTGGTGCTGGGCGTGCTGATGAAGCGCAACGCCGCCGCCTGAACCGGCGGGTCAATCCGACGCCAGGCCCCGGGCAATCGCGCGGGGCCTGACGCGGCGAGTCGAACTGCTTATTTGGGCGAGAGCACCATCAGCATCTGACGGCCTTCCATGCGGGGATAGGCCTCGATCTTGGCGTCCTCGGCGGTGTCTTCCTGCACGCGCTTCAGAAGGTTCATGCCGATCTGCTGGTGCGACAGTTCGCGGCCGCGGAAGCGCAGGGTGACCTTCACCTTGTCGCCTTCGCCGATGAACTTGTGGATCGCCCGCATCTTCACGTCATAGTCGTGATCGTCGATGTTCGGACGCATCTTGATCTCCTTGATCTCCTGCGTCTTCTG
>CALMJG010000060.1 GCA_937864195.1 uncultured Novosphingobium sp. | reverse complement strand
GGCTTGACCCGGGACCGCTGGCCGGACAGGTCTGCGGTTGCGGCCAGCGATCCCGGATCAAGCCTGTCCCGAGCGAGTCGAGGGGCCCGGGATGACGCAGGGGACCGCCCCCGGACGACGAAGGGAACCCGATGGAACTGACCTTCGCCAGCTACAACATCCACAAGGCCGTCGGACTTGACCGGCGGCGCGATCCCGACCGGATCATCGCAATCCTCAAGGAGATCGGCGCCGACGTGGTGGCCCTGCAGGAGGCCGACCGACGGCTGGGTCGGCGCGAGACGGTGCTGCCGCGCGCCCACATCGACGAATTCACTCCCTATCACGCCGTCCCGCTCAACCACCGCCCGGATTCGATCGGCTGGCATGGCAACGCGCTGCTGGTGCGCCGCGACATTGCCGTGGCCGAAGCTGGCGTGGTGCCGCTGCCCACGCTGGAGCCGCGCGGGGCGATCCGCGCCGACCTGATCCACGAAGGGCGCCGGTTCCGGGTGGTGGGCATGCATCTCGACCTGTCGGGCCTGCGCCGCCGCCACCAGGTCCGCGCGATCCTCGCCCACCTCGATCGCTGCGATGCACACTGCCCGACCGTGCTGATGGGCGATTGCAACGAATGGAGCCTCCAGCGCGGCGCCCTGGCCGAGTTCCGCGATCCGTGGCGGGTGCTCGCCCCGGGGCGCAGCTTCCCCTCGCGGCGGCCCGTCGCCCAACTCGACCGGGTGGTTCTGTCGCAGGAGTGGAATCTGCTCGAATCCGGCGTCCACCATTCGGCCCTGGCCGCGCGCGGATCGGACCATCTGCCCGTCTGGGCCCGGATCGGCTTGCCTAAAAATTAGGCACTTGCCCGGGAAACGGGCGGGCACTTAAAAGCGCGCGCAGTGCAGGGTTCTCCGAATGACTGAATTATAACGATAAATCCAGATTGGCACGCACCTTGCTAAGCTGACCCTGACCGGCATGGTGCCGGCACGTAATCAGGGGTCAGGCATGAAATTCATCATCGCCATCATCAAGCCCTTCAAGCTCGACGAGGTGCGCGACGCGCTCGGCACGCTCGGCGTGGCGGGGATGACCGTGACCGAGGTCAAGGGCTTCGGAAGGCAGAAGGGGCAGACCGAGATCTACCGCGGGGCGGAATATTCCACCAACATGCTCCCCAAGGTGAAGATCGAGATCGCCGTCAGCGATGCGCTGGCGCCGCAAGTGGTCGAAACCATCCAGCAAACCGCCAGCACGGACGCCATCGGCGATGGCAAGGTCTTCGTGCTCGATCTTGCCTCGGCCGTGCGCATCCGCACCGGCGAGACCGGGGACACCGCGCTGTGAGCGCCGCCAACAGGAGGGATATGACGATGATCCGCAAGCTGATCTGCGGCGCCGGAGCGGTCGGGGCCTCGCTGCTCACCGCCACCGCCGCCTTTGCGCAGGAGGCGGCCGCTGCCGCCGAACCGGCCGTCGAAGCTGTTGTCGACAAGGGCGATACCGCCTGGATGATGACCTCGACCGTGCTGGTCCTGCTGATGATCCTGCCGGGCCTGGCGCTGTTCTATGGCGGCCTGACCCGCACCAAGAACATGCTGGCGACCATGACCCAGATCGGCGCGGCGGCCTGCCTCGCCATGATCATCTGGGTTACCTATGGCTACGGCCTGGCCTTCGGGCCGGAAGGCAATGCCTATTTCGCCTGGGGCAAGTGGTTCCTCGCCGGGGTGACGCCGGACAGTCTGGCCGACACCTTCAGCGACGGCTTCAAGCTGCCCGAATACGTGTTCATCAGCTTCCAGATGACCTTTGCCGCGATCACCGTGGCCCTGGTGCTGGGTTCGGTGGTCGAACGCATCAAGTTTTCCGCGGTGATGGTTTTCGCCGCGATCTGGCTGACGATCGTCTATTTCCCGATTGCCCACATGGTCTGGGCCGCGGGTGGCAAGTTCTTTGAAATGGGCGCGCTCGATTTCGCCGGCGGCACCGTGGTTCACATCAACGCTGGTGTCTCGGCGCTGGTCGCGGCCCTGATCCTCGGCAAGCGCATCGGCTATGGCAAGGAAATCATGGCCCCGCACTCGCTGACCCTCACCATGGTCGGCACGGGCATGCTGTGGGTCGGCTGGTTCGGGTTCAACGCCGGTTCGGCGCTGGAAGCCAACGGTTCGGCCGCGCTCGCCATGATCAACACCTTCGTTGCCACGGCTGCCGGCGCGCTGGCCTGGATGGTCGCGGAAAAGCTGGCCGGTCACAAGGCCTCGGCGCTGGGCTTCTGCTCGGGCATCATCGCCGGCCTCGTCGCGGTCACTCCGGCGGCCGGCAACTCCGGCCCGATGGGCGCCATCATCCTCGGCGCGGTCGCCTCGGCCATCTGCTTCGTCGCCGTCACGGTGCTCAAGCCCAAGCTTGGCTATGACGACTCGCTCGACGCCTTCGGCATCCACGGCGTGGGCGGCATCGTCGGCGCCCTGGGCACGGCCATCGTCTATGCCCCTGGCCTGGGCGGCCCCGGCGACGGCTCGGTCTCGATCGGTGCGCAGCTCGGCATCCAGGCCGCAGCAACCGGCGCGACGATTGTCTGGGCCGCGATCGGCACGGCTATCGCCATCTACGCTGCCAAGGCGGTCACCGGCCTCAGGGTCACTCCGGAAGTCGAACGCGAAGGCCTCGACCTCGGCGAACACGGAGAGCGCGCCTACAACTACTGAGCGCTCCCACTACCAGCTTGGCGGGGTCGGGGCTCCTCCCTCTCCTCCTCCCCGATCCCGCCTACCCATGTTCCTCCTGCGAACATCAACTCAATGGGCCGGAGCCAGCCGCTCCGGCCCCTTTTTTGTTGGGTGCGCGGTGGATGATATTTCACGCAGAGACGCAGAGGACTCCCGCCGGGCCGAAGGCCCTGCCGTTCCCGTCATGCCTGCCGGGCACGCCGCGCAGGAGATCCAAGCGGCTTCGCCGCCAAATCTCTGCGTCTCTGCGTGAATCTTTAACCCGCCAGTGCGGCTTCGCTCTGGCCCATCAGCTCGGCGACGATCTCGGCCACCGGCTGTTCGCTGGTCACCATGCCGACCGACTGGCCGGCCATCAGCGAGCCGTTCTCGACATCGCCGTCGATCACCGCGCGGCGCAGGGCGCCGGCCCAGTAATGCTCGATCTGCAGCTGGGCCTCGCCCATCGCGATCTTGCCGTCATCCAGCAGCTGCGCAACCTCGCGCTGCTTGGCGGTGAACTCCTCGGTGCCCTTGTTTTTCAGCGCGCGCACCGGGATCACCGGCAGGCGCGGATCGACCTGGACCGAGGCGATGGCATCGCGCGCATTGGCGCGGAAGAAGGCCTGCTTGAACGCCGGATGGGCGATGCTTTCGGTGGCGCAGGCAAAGCGGGTGCCCAGCTGCACGCCGCTGGCGCCCATTTCCAGATAGGCCGCGATCATCTCGCCCCGGCCGATCCCGCCTGCGACGAAGACCACGTGCTCTTCCGCCAGCGCGGGGAGGAATTCCTGCGCCAGCACGCTGGTCGCCACCGGGCCGATGTGCCCGCCCGCTTCCGATCCCTCGATCACCAGCGCGTCCGCGCCAGAGCGCAGCAGCTTCTTGGCCAGCGCGAGAGTGGGGGCGAAGACGAGGACTTTCGCGCCGAACGCCTTGATCGCCTCGACGCTGCCCTTGGGCGGGATGCCGCCCGCCAGCACGACATGGCCGACCTGGTGCTTCGCGCAGACCGCGATCAGATCGAACAGCATCGGATGCATGGTGATCAGGTTAACGCCGAAGGGTTTGGACGTAAGCGCCCTGGTCGCCGCGATCTCGGCGTCGAGCAGTTCGGGGGTCATCGCCCCGCAGGCGATCACGCCAAAGGCGCCCGCGTTGGAAATCGCGGAAACCAGATTGCGTTCCGACACCCAGCTCATCGCCCCGCACAGGATCGCATGATCGGTGCCAAGGAATTCGCGGCCGCGCTGCATCAGCGCGCTGGTCTTGTCGTACACGTGGTTCCCCCGGTTGTCGTAACGTCGCTGCGCCTATAAGCATGGCGAGGCCGGTCGCCTAGCCCAAAGGGGGCAGCCGCCCGGGCAGCATTTAAATCTACTGCGACGATCATAAAAACAAATTTAATCGCTTTTGCCGAATAATCGTGCCACGCTAGACAGCTTTCACGATTTGGCTCGCAAGGAGATCGCCATGAATGCTCCCTCCAAGTGCCCCGTCATGCACGGCGGCAATACCAGCATGAGCACTTCGCCCGCCGCCTGGTGGCCGAACGCGCTCAACCTCGACATTCTCCACCAGCACGACGCGCGCAGCAATCCGCTCGATCCCGGCTTCGATTACCGCGAGGCGGTGAAGGCGCTGGACTACGACGCGCTCAAGGTGGACCTGACCGCGCTGATGACCGATAGCCAGGCCTGGTGGCCGGCCGACTGGGGCCACTACGGCGGCCTGATGATCCGCATGGCCTGGCACGCGGCGGGCACCTATCGCATCGCCGACGGGCGGGGCGGGGCCAGTACCGGCAACCAGCGCTTCTCGCCGCTCAATTCCTGGCCGGACAACGCCAATCTCGACAAGGCGCGCCGCCTGCTGTGGCCGATCAAGAAGAAGTACGGCAACGCGCTGAGCTGGGCCGACCTGTTCATCCTGGCGGGCACCGTCGCCTACGAGACGATGGGCCTCAAGACCTTCGGCTTCGGCTTTGGCCGCGAAGACATCTGGGCGCCGGAAAAGGACATCTACTGGGGCGCCGAAAAGGACTGGCTGGCCCCCACCGGCAGCGAGGGCAACCGCTGGTCGGGTGAACGCGAGCTGGAAAACCCGCTGGCGGCAGTGATGATGGGCCTGATCTACGTCAACCCCGAAGGCGTCGACGGCCAGCCTGATCCGCTCAAGACCGCGCGCGACATGCGCATTACCTTCGCCCGCATGGCGATGGATGACGAGGAGACCGTGGCGCTGACCGCCGGCGGCCACACCGTGGGCAAGGCGCACGGCAATGGCGATGCCGGCCTGCTTGGCCCCGCGCCCGAGGGCGGCGCGGTGGAAGACCAGGGCTTCGGCTGGCTCAACAAGTCGGGCCGGGGGATCGGCGGCGACACCGTGACCAGCGGGATCGAGGGCGCCTGGACCACCCATCCGACGCGCTTCGACGGCGGCTACTTCGACATGCTGCTTGGCCACGAATGGGAACTGCGCAAGAGCCCGGCGGGCGCCTGGCAGTACGAGCCGGTCGCGATTGCCGAGGAGGACCGTCCGGTCGATGCGGAAAACCCGGCCCTGCGCCGCAACCCGATGATGACTGATGCCGACATGGCGCTGAAGGTCGACCCGGCCTACCGCGCGATTTCCGAGCGGTTCCACAAGGACCCGGCCTATTTCGCCGAGACCTTCGCCCGTGCCTGGTTCAAGCTGACCCACCGCGACCTTGGCCCCAGGGCGCGCTATATCGGCCCGTGGGTGCCCGCCGAGGACCTGATCTGGCAGGACCCGGTGCCCGCTGGCCCGGCTGCCTACGACGTCGCCGCGCTCAAGGCGAGGATCGCCGCGAGCGGTCTGCCGGCGGCGGACCTGATCGCCACGGCCTGGGACAGCGCGCGCACCTTCCGTGCCTCGGACAAGCGCGGCGGCGCCAATGGCGCGCGCATCCGCCTGGCGCCGCAGAAGGACTGGTCGGGCAACGAGCCGGAGCGGCTGGCGCGGGTACTCGCTGTGCTGGAACCGCTCGCGGCGGAGGCCGGGGCGAGCCTGGCGGACACCATCGTGCTGGCGGGCAATATCGCGCTTGAGCAGGCGATCGCGGCGGCAGGCATGGACGTTGCGGTGCCCTTCGCGCCGGGACGCGGTGACGCCTCTGCCGAGCAGACCGATGCCGAATCCTTCGCGGTGCTCGAACCGCTGGCGGACGGCTTCCGCAACTGGGTGAAGCAGTCCTACGCGGTCCAGCCGGAAGAGCTGCTGCTCGACCGGGCGCAGCTGATGGGCCTGACCGCGCCGGAAATGACCGTGCTGCTGGGCGGTCTGCGGGTGCTGGGCGCCAACCACGGCGGCACGGCGCACGGCGTGTTCACCAACCGGCCCGGGGTGCTGACGAATGACTTCTTCGTCACCCTGACCGACATGGCCTACAAGTGGCTGCCCAAGGGCGCCAACCTGTACGAGTTGGTGGAACGCACGACCGGCAAGGCGGCCTACACCGCGACGCGGGTTGACCTGGTGTTCGGGTCGAACTCGATCCTGCGGGCCCTCGCCGAGCTTTACGCCCAGGACGACAACGCCGAAAAGTTCGTCCGCGATTTTGTCGCGGCCTGGACAAAGGTGATGAACGCCGACCGCTTCGACCTCGTCTGAAGGTCGGGCACGGCGTCACGAACCCCGCTCCGGCACGCGCCGGGGCGGGGTTTCCTTATTGCGTCAGGCCGCGTCGGCGGCGTCGAGCCCGTAGGCGCTGTGCAGCACGCGCACGGCCAGTTCCGTCTCGTCCTCGTCGATCAGGACCGAAATCTTGATCTCGCTGGTGGAGATCGCCTGGACGTTGATGCCCCGGTCGGCCAGCGCGCGGAACATGGTGGCGGCAATCCCTGCGTGGCTGCGCATGCCGACGCCGACGACGCTGATCTTGGCAACCTTGGGATCGGTGATGATCCGGTTGAAGCCGATCGCTTCCTTCTGCGCATCCAGCAGGGACTGGGCGCGCAGCAGGTCGGCGCTGGGCACGGTGAAGGTCACGTCGGTCTCGCCCTTGTCACGCCCGACGTTCTGGATGATCATGTCGACGTTGATGTTGGCGGCGGCCAGCGGGCCGAAGATCGTCGCCACCGCGCCCGGACGGTCTGGCACGCGGGTCAGGATGATCTTGGCCTCGTTCTTGTCGGCGGCGATGCCGGTGATCAGCTGGCTTTCCATTTCCTGGTCCTTTTGAATCGCGGCAAGTTCCTCGTCCGAGACGATCATGGTGCCGGGGATTTCGTCGGCGGGGGTCGCGTCGTCGTCGATGAAGCTGGAGAGCACCTGCACCCGCACGCCCTCCTTCATGGCCAGGCTGACCGAGCGCGTCTGCAGCACCTTGGAGCCGACGCTGGCAAGTTCCAGCATCTCTTCATAGGTGACGTGCTTCAGCTTGCGGGCCTTGGCGACGATCCGGGGATCGGTGGTGTAGACGCCGTCGACGTCGGTGTAGATGTCGCAGCGGTCCGCGCCGATCGCGGCGGCGACGGCAACGGCGGAGGTATCAGACCCGCCCCGGCCCAGCGTGGTCACGCGGCCATCGGGGGACAGGCCCTGGAAGCCCGGGATCACCGCGATCTCGCCCGCCGCCATGCTGGCGAGCAGGGCCTGGGAATCGATCGTCTCGATCCGCGCCCTGGCATGGGCATCGTCGGTGCGGACCGGCAGCTGCCAGCCCAGCCACGACCGCGCCTTGCAGCCTAGCGACTGGAGCGTCATCGCCAGCAGACCCGAAGTGATCTGTTCGCCAGCCGCCACGACCACATCGTATTCGGCCGGATCATACAGCGGGTCCGCCTCGCGGCAGAAGCCGACCAGCCGGTCGGTCTCGCCCGCCATGGCCGAGACGACCACCGCAACCTCATGGCCCGCTGCCTGCTGGCGGCGCACGATATTGGCGACGCGGCGGATCCGTTCCGATCCTGCCATCGAGGTGCCGCCGAATTTCATCACGATGCGACCCAAGGCCAATCGCTCCCGTTGCCAGTGCTCATCCAGCCCGTGCGCTGCTCAAGAAGCCTACCGCCCGGGCGGGCGCCCTGTTAGGGAGGGGGCATGGCTAATGCAACAATTCGTGGCGAGGAAGCGGCACATTTCGGCGCGCTGGCGGCTGATTGGTGGGACCCCAAGGGTGCTTCGGCCATGCTCCACCGCCTCAATCCGGTGCGGCTGGCCTTCCTGCGCGAAGCGATCGACGCGCATTGGCAGGGCGATTCGCGCGCGCTGAAGCCGATGGCGGGCAAGCGCGCGCTGGACGTCGGCTGCGGCGCAGGGCTGCTGTGCGAACCGCTTGCCCGGCTGGGCGCGGCGGTCACCGGGGTCGATGCGGCGGCGGAGAACATCGCGGCGGCCAGCGCCCACGCTGCGGGCGGGGGCCTCACCATCGATTACCGCTGCGGCGAGATCGGCGCGCAGGACATCGGCCAGTTCGACCTCGTCTGCTCGATGGAAGTGATCGAGCACGTTGCCGACAAGCCGGCCTTCGTCGGCGCGCTGGCGGACCGGTTGGCGCCGGGCGGGCTGATGGTGCTGTCCACCCCCAACCGCACCGCAAGATCGCGGTTGCTGATGGTCGAGGCGGCGGAGCGGATCGGCATGGTCCCGCGCGGCACCCATCACTGGGACGATTTCGTGACGCCGGAGGAGCTGCGCGAGTTGCTCGCCGCCGCCGGGCTGGCGATGAGCACCCCGCGCGGGATCGCCTGGAGCGTGGGCAAGGGCCTGCACCTCTCGGACGACCTCGCGCTCAACTACATCGTCACCGTCACGCGCGGGTGAAGCCTTCCATCGCAGCCCCTCCCCGGCGGGGAGGGGTTGGGGTGGGGG
>CALMJG010000059.1 GCA_937864195.1 uncultured Novosphingobium sp. | reverse complement strand
CAAGGAACCACAATGGGATTTGCCCGCAAGGTCTGGCACCTGCTCGTCGGCATCAAGGACGGGCTTGTCCTGCTGCTGATGCTGCTGTTCTTCATGACGCTGTTTGCGGCGCTGACCGCGCGGCCCAGCCCCGGGCAGGTTCGCGAAGGCGCGCTGCTGGTCAAGCTGGACGGCGCGGTGGTGGAGGAACCCGCCGCGGTCGATCCGCTTGAAACGCTGATGGCGAGCGAGGCTCCGCTCAAGGAATACCGCGCCCGCGACGTGGTGCGCGCGATCGACCTGGCGGTGAAGGACGAGCGGATCAAGGCCGTGGTGCTCGATCTGTCGCGCTTCACCGGCGGCGGGCAGGTCCACATGAGCGAGATCGGCGCGGCGCTGGACCGGGTGCGCGCGGCGAAGAAGCCGGTGCTGGCCTATGCCACCGCCTATGCCGACGATGGCGTGCAGCTGGCCGCCCATGCCAGCGAGGTCTGGGTCGATCCGCTGGGCGGGGCCTTCGTGGCGGGGCCGGGGGGCGAGCGGCTCTATTTCGGGGCGCTGCTCCAGCGGCTGAAGATCACCACCCACGTGTTCAAGGTCGGCGCCTACAAGGATTTCGTCGAACCCTACCTCTATGACAAGGCCTCGGAGCCTTCGCTGGATGCGCGCCGCGCGCTGTACGGCGCGGTCTGGGATAACTGGAAGGCCGAAGTCGCCAAGGCCCGGCCCAAGGCGGACATCGCCCGCGTCACCGCCGATCCGGCCGGCTGGCTCAAGGCTGCGGGCGGGGATGCCGCCAAGGCCGCGCTGCAGGCGGGCCTCGTCGACAAGATCGGTGACAAGGTTGCCTTCGGCAATCGCGTGCGCGCAATCGCGGGCGAGGATGCCTACAGCGAAAAACCGGGCGCCTATGCCCACACCCGCATTCCCGCCCTGCTGGCGGCCCATCCCGAGGACAAGTCGGGCGAGGCCGTGGCGGTCGTGACGGTCGCGGGCGAACTGGTCGACGGCAAGGCCGGACCCGGCACGGCGGGCGGCACCCGCATCGCCCGCCTGATCGACGAAGCAACCGCCGACGATACCAAGGCGCTGGTGCTGCGGGTCGATTCGCCGGGCGGCTCGGTCTTCGCTTCGGAGGAAATCCGCACCGCGCTGCTGCGCTACAAGGCCAGCGGACGGCCCATTGCCGTATCGATGGCCAATGTCGCGGCCAGCGGCGGCTACTGGGTCTCCACCCCGGCGCAGCGGATCTTTGCCGAACCTTCGACCGTCACCGGCTCGATCGGCATCTTCTCGATCATCCCCAGCTTCGAACGCGCGCTGGCAAGCTACGGCGTCAACAGCGACGGAGTGCGCACCACGCCGCTGTCGGGCCAGCCGGACCTGATCTCCGGCCTGACGCCCGAGGTCGAATCGATGCTGCAGGCGAACATCGAGCACAACTATGGCCGCTTCCTGGGCCTGGTCGCCGCATCGCGCGGCAAGACGCCGCAGCAGATCGATGCGGTGGCGCAGGGCCGGGTCTGGGATGGCGGCACGGCGCGGCAGAACGGGCTGGTCGACCAGTTCGGCGGCCTGAACGACGCACTCGCCTGGGCGGCGGGCAGCGCCAAGCTGGGCGATAACTGGCACCCGCGCTTCTACGGCGGAGAGGCCGATCCCTATGCCTCGCTGATCGAGCGGCTGGGCGGCGGCGATGAGGAGGAAACCGACGCTCCAGCGGCGGCGGGCGATCTTGCGGCGCTGATCGGGCGGCAGCAGGACGCGCGGCTGGGCCAGCTGGCGGGCGAGCTGGAACGGCTGGTCTCGCTGCGCGGCACCCAGGCGCTGTGCCTCGATTGCCCGGTCGAACCGCGCGCGGCGGATGGCGGTGCAAAGGGGCTGCTGGCGCGGCTGGCACGGGTGCTGGGGCTGGTCTGAGCGATGCGGTGCAACTCATCGCCGCTCATCGCTTCCTCGCCGCTTGCCCTTTGCCGCGCCTGCCACTAAGGGCCAGCGCTTGATTCAGGACTCCGCCCGCTGACGGACGGAGTGCTGGGGCTCGTCGGCCCGCGGGCGTGGCGGAACTGGTAGACGCGCTGGATTTAGGTTCCAGTATCGCAAGATGTGGGGGTTCGAGTCCCTTCGCCCGCACCAGTCCGTCACCTGCGGAAAGGCACGTCCCGGCGGCATTGCTAGAAGGCTTTCATTGTCATGCAGATTGTCGAGACCACCAACGAAGGTTTGAAGCGCGCCTACTCCGTCACGATCCTGGCCGGCGACATCGCCGCCCGGATCGAGGGCGAAGTGCAGAAGATCGCGCCGCAGGTGCGCATGCCGGGCTTCCGCCCGGGCAAGGTTCCCGCGAACCTGGTCAAGAAGATGCATGGCCCGGCGATCCACCAGGAAGCGCTGAACACCTCGATCCGCGAAGCGATGGACAAGCTGGTCGCCGATCACCAGCTGCGCCCCGCGACCCAGCCCGGCGTTGCGCTGGGCGAGGGCTACGAGGAAGGCCAGGACGCGGTCCTGACCGTCGAACTCGAAGTGCTGCCCGCGATCGAAGTGCCCTCGCTTGACGGCCTGAAGCTTGAAAAGCTGGTGGTGCCGGTCAGCGACGCCGAAGTGGACGAGCAGGTTGCCCGCATCGCTTCGGGCAACAAGAGCTTCACCGACGCCAAGAAGGGCAAGAAGGCCGAAGAGGGCGACCAGCTGATCATCGACTTCACCGGCAAGCTCGACGGTGTGGAATTCGAAGGCGGCAAGGCCGAGGACGCGGCGCTGGAAATCGGCTCGGGCCGGTTCATCCCGGGCTTCGAGGAGCAGCTGACCGGCGTGAAGGCCGGCGATAAAAAGACCATCACCGTCACTTTCCCCGAAGACTATCCGGCCGAGAACCTGGCCGGCAAGGAAGCCACCTTCGACGTGGTCGTCAAGGCGGTGAAGGTGCCGGGCGAAACCACGATCGACGACGATTTCGCCAAGAACCTGGGCCTCGAAGGGCTGGACCAGCTCAAGGGCCTGCTGCGCGGCCAGCTGGAGCAGGAAACTGCCGGCCTGACCCGCACCCAGATGAAGCGCGCGCTGCTCGATCAGCTTGCCGCCGGCCATGACTTCGACGTGCCGCCGAGCATGGTCGAGGCCGAGTTCAACCAGATCTGGGCCCAGCTCCAGCAGGAAGCCGCGCGCGAGGAAGACCCCGCCGCCGCGATTGCCGAGATCGAGGCCGAGAAGGAAGACTACCGCGCGATCGCCGTGCGCCGCGTGCGCCTGGGCCTGCTGCTGTCGGAAATCGGCCAGGCCAACAACGTGCAGGTGAGCCAGCAGGAAATGTCCATGCTGCTCAGCCAGGCCGCCCAGCAGTACCGCCCGGAAGATCGCCAGCGCTTCGTCGAATACGTCCAGCAGGACCCGCTCGCCGCCGCCCAGCTGCGCGCGCCGCTCTATGAGGACAAGGTCGTCGACTTCCTGTTCGACAAGGCCGAAGTGACCGAGCGCGAAGTGACCCGCGAGGAACTGCAGGCCGCGATCGA
>CALMJG010000058.1 GCA_937864195.1 uncultured Novosphingobium sp. | reverse complement strand
AAGCTGACCGCGCAGGAATACAAGCTGCTGTCCTACCTGCTGCACCACAAGGGCAAGGTGGTGAGCCGCACCGAACTGATCGAGCATATCTACGATCAGGACTTCGACCGGGATTCGAACACGATCGAGGTGTTTGTCACCCGCATCCGCAAGAAGCTGGGCCCGGACGTGATCACCACGATTCGCGGGCTTGGCTACAGCCTCGACGATCCGGCCGGACCGGGCCGGGGCTGACGCGCGCGCGGATGCAGGCGGGTGACATCGCCCCCCCAGCCCGCGCCCGCCGCATCCCCGCGTCCGATGCCGCCGCATACCGGATCGCTATCGCGCCGGATGATGCTGATCGCGGCGGGGTGGATCACCGTGCTGCTACTGGTGGGCGGGATCGCGCTCGACCGTTCGCTGGTGGGCCTGGTCACGCGCAATTTCGACAACCAGCTGGGCTATATGCTGACCGCGATGATCGGTTCGGCAGAGGTCGGGCCGGACGGCGAGGTGTTCTTCAACCGGCCGCTGGGCGACCAGCGCTTTCTTGAACCCAATTCCGGGCTCTACTGGCAGATCAGCGGCAAGGGGCATGAGGATTTCCCCTCGCGTTCGCTGTGGGACCGCAGCCTGAAACTGCGCGGCGACCACACCGACAAGGCGCCGCACATTTATGACAGCGACCAGTTCGCGGGCGAGCGGCTGCGGATCATGGAACGCTCGATTGTCCTGCCGGGCAGCGATACGCAGTGGTGGTTCACGGTTGCCGAGAGCCGGGTGGAGCTGGACGGCCAGATTGCGCGGATCCGGGCGATCCTGGTGTGGAGCTTCGTGATCCTGGGCCTGGGCCTGTTCCTGATGGCGGGCCTGCAGACCTGGTACGGGCTTGGCCCGCTGCGCCGCGTGCGCATGGCGATCCAGCGGATGCGCACCACCGGTGCCAACCGGGTGACCGAGCCGCTGCCGCTGGAAGTCCAGCCGCTGGTGCAGGAACTCAACGGCCTGCTGGCCCATTCGGAAAAGCAGGCGGAAGAGGCGCGGACTCACGCCGGCAACCTGGCCCATGCGCTCAAGACCCCGCTCACCGTGGTGATGAACGCTGCCACCGCGCAGGCGCCCGATCTGGCCGAAACGGTGATCCGCGAGGCGGCAGTGATGCGCCGGCAGGTCGACCACCACCTCGCGCGCGCCCGCGCCGTGGGCCGCCGCGCCGCCGGACAGGCGCGCGCCAGTGTCGGCGAAAGCGTGGAAGCGGTGCTGCGCGCCGTGACCCGGCTCTACGAGAAGACCCGTTTCGATCTTGACGGCAACCGCGCCGCGCTGGTCGCGATCGAGCGGCAGGACCTCGACGAAATCCTGGGCAACCTGATCGAAAACGCCGCCAAGTACGGCGGCGGCAGCGTGTTCGTGACCATCGACCCGACCGGCGAGCCCGGCTGGTGCGAAATCTGGGTGGAAGACGACGGGCTGGGCATTCCCGAAGCCGAACGCATCCGCATCTTCGATCGCGGTGCGCGGCTGGATACCAGCAAGCCGGGGACCGGCCTTGGCCTGGCGATCGTGCGCGACGTGGCGGAAATCTATGGCGGCAGCGTGACGCTGGAGGAAAGCGAGGATCTGGGCGGGCTGCTGGTCAAGCTGCGCCTGCCGCGTCCGGCAGGCTGACCGCGCGGCCTTACTTCGAGGCTGCCTGCTCGTGGTGGCGGATCACTTCGTCGATGATGAAACGCAGGAATTTCTCGCCGAAGTCGGGATCGAGCTGCGCGTCCTCGGCCACTTTGCGCAGCCGGGCGATCTGGCGCTCTTCCCGGCCGGGATCGGACGCGGGCAGGGCGTTGGCGGCCTTGTAGGCGCCCACCGCCTTGGTGATGCGGAAGCGTTCGGCCAGCATGTGGATCAGCGCCGCATCGATATTGTCGATGCTCGCGCGGTAGCCGGAAAGGACGGGATCGGGTGCGGACTGGCTCATCCCGGCCTCGCTAGCGCGGAAACGAACCAATTCCAAGCTTGCCTTCCCCGCGTCTCCGCTGCAAGGCGACACCCGATGAGCGCCGAAGTCGTTCCCCTGCGCCCGCGCCAAGCGGAGAGTGCCAGCGAAGCCTCGCTTGGTCCGATCATGGCCCTTACCGCCGGGGGCATGAACGCGGTCAACGCCGTCATTCTTGAGCGGATGCAAAGCGACATTCCGCTGATCCCCGCGCTTGCCGGGCATCTGATCGCCGGTGGGGGCAAGCGGATGCGCCCGATGCTGACCCTGGCCGGGGCGGCGCTGTGCGGCTATACCGGCACGCGCCACCACAAACTGGCCGCCGCCGTCGAATTCATCCACACCGCCACCCTGCTGCATGATGACGTGGTCGACGGCAGCGAACTGCGCCGGGGCAAGGTCGCCGCCAACCTGGTGTTCGGCAACGCCGCGACCGTGCTGGTGGGCGATTTCCTGTTTACCCGCGCCTTCGAACTGATGATCGAGGACGGCAGCCTCAAGGTGCTCAAGATCCTCTCCGCCGCCAGCTCGGTGATTTCGGAAGGGGAGGTGGACCAGCTTACCGCCGCCCGCCAGATCGAGACGAGCGAGGAGCGCTACCTGTCCATCATCGGCGCGAAGACCGCTGCACTGTTCGCCGCCGCTACCCGCGTTTCGGCCGTGATCGCCGAGAAGAGCGAGGCGGAAGAGCGCGCGCTGGAAGATTACGGCCGCAACCTGGGCATCGCCTTCCAGCTGGTCGACGATGCGATGGACTACGATTCGGCCAGCCACGAGATGGGCAAGGGCAAGGGCGATGACTTCCGCGAGGGCAAGATGACCCTGCCGGTCATCCTCGCCTATGCCCGCGGCGATGAGGACGAGCGCGCGTTCTGGCGCGATGCGATCACCGGGCACCGCACTTCGGACGAGGATCTCGCCGAAGCGGTGCGGATCATCGAACGCCACGATGCGGTGAATGCCACCCGCGAACGCGCGCGTCATTTCGCCCAGCGCGCAATCGATGCGATTGCCGGATTCCCCGCCAGCGAAGCGCGCAGCGCCATGGCCGAAGCCGCCGAATTCGCAGTCGCCCGCCGCAGCTGAACTCCCAGGCTCACGGCACAATCGTCGTCCCGGATCAAGTCCGGGGTGACGCAGTCGCCTTTCACGGCTCAACCCCGATCCGCAGCATTCCGCCGTTTTCCGTGCCCGGCGAGCGGTGGGCCGTGCGCGGGATTTAGGCCAATTTAACCACGCCGGACGGAAACTTGCACGCACAGGGGGCCAACGATCCAACATCGAGGGCCAAGACAATGCTGCAATACACCAACTCCCGTCCGCTGCGGATCATCGGACCCGCCGGTCATATCCTCACCCTTGAAAGCCTGCCGCCGCCCGACACCACGCGCTGGGTCGCCAGCCGCAAGGCACAGGTCGTCGCGGCGGTCGAAGCCGGGCTGCTGACCATCGAGGAGGTCCAGCGGCGCTACCGCCTGAGCCTTGAGGAATTCTACGGCTGGCAGCATGCGTTGGAACGCGCCGGAGTGGCGGGGCTGCGGGTTTCGGCGCGCCAGAACGAACGCACGGGACGCCGCCGGAGCGGCTCGGCCGCGAAGGAGCACCAGCGCAGTCTGCAGCCCGTCTGACGCCATCGGTGCTTGACCGACCTGCGTCAAACCGGCACCCGGCTGGCTGAACCACCAACAGTCAGCCGGGAGACCCACCGCCATGCAACGCCGCCGCCTTGGCAAGTCCGCCATCGTTGTTTCCGACATCTGCATGGGCACCATGACCTTCGGCAGCCAGGCCGACGAGGCCGAGGCGCTGCGGGTGCTCGACGCCAGCTTCGATGCCGGGATCGATTTCTACGACACCGCAGAGGGTTATCCCGTGCCGCCCGATCCCAAGTGGGTGGGCCGGACCGAGGAAATCGTCGGCAAGTGGCTCAAGACCAAGCCGCGCGACGCGATCATCCTGGCCACCAAGGTGTCCGGCCCCAGCCACGTCTGGTTCCGCAGCCCCAAGCGGGAAGGCATGACCGCGCTCGACCGGCGCAACATCATGGTCGCGGTGGAAGACAGCCTGCGCAAGCTCGGCACCGATTACATCGACCTCTACCAGACCCACTGGCCCGATCACGACCTGCCCTATGACGAGACGATGGAGGTGCTCGACGAACTGGTCCGCGCGGGCAAGGTGCGGGTGCTGGGCTGTTCGAACGAGACCAGCTGGGGGCTGATGAAGTCGCTCCAGACCTCGGAAAGGCTGGGCGCGGCGCGCTATCACACGATCCAGAACAATTTCAGCCTCAACAACCGCCGGTTCGAGGATGAACTGGCGCAGGTCTGCCGGATGGAAGGGGTCAGCCTGATCCCTTATTCCCCGATTGGCGGCGGGGTGCTGTCGTGCAAGTATTCAAACGGCGCCCGGCCCGAAGGCGCGCGCTTCTCGCGCTATCTGGAAATGGGCGGGCGGCAGGCGGCGATGGCCATGCGCTTTGCCAACGACCGCGCGATCACCTCGGCCGAGAAGTTCGCCGCCATCGCCGAGGAAGCCGGGATGAGCCCGGTGACCATGGCGGTCGCCTGGTCGAAGCAGCACGATTTCGTTGCCTCGACCATCGTCGGAGTGACTGGCATGGGCCAGTTGCCCGAAATCCTCGCCGCTGCCGACATGATCCTGCCGGATGAAGTGATGAAGGCGATCAACAAGGTCAGCCGCGAAATCCCCTATCCGATGGGCTGAGGAGGCCTTGCCCATGACCATCCATCCCGCCATCGCCCCGGGCAACATCGCCGTCATTACCGGCGGCGCCAATGGCATCGGCCTTGCTGCGGCCCGGCGCCTTGCCGGAATGGGGCTGAGGGTGGTCGTGGCCGACCGCGACCGCGAACAACTGGCGCTGGCCCGCGGCGCGCTGGGCGAGGGGCACCTTGCGATCGAGACGGACGTGGCCGACCCCGCATCCGTCGCGGCGCTGGCTGCCGAGGTGGCGGTGCTTGGTCCGGTCTCGGTGCTGATGAACAACGCCGGCGTGGGGCGGGGCGGCGACGTGCTGGCCCCGCGCGCGGCATGGGACCGGGTGCTGGGCGTCAACCTGCTGGGCGTGCTGAACGGCGTCCAGCAGTTCGTGCCCGCGATGGTCGAGGGCGATGCGCCGGGGCTGGTGATCAACACCGGCTCCAAGCAGGGCATCACCCAGCCGCCCGGCGACACTGCCTACAACGTGAGCAAGGCGGGCGTGAAGGCGCTGACCGAGGGGCTTGCGCATACGCTGCGGGAAAAAACGGGGGGCCGTGTCACCGCGCACCTGTTGATCCCCGGCTTCACTTATACCGGGATGATCGCCCGCCACCTGCCGCAGCAACCCCCATCGGCCTGGACCCCGGACCAGGTGGTCGACTCCATGTTGGAGGGCATCGCGCGCGGATCGTTCTACCTGTGGTGCCTCGACAACGAGACCACGCGCGAGGTCGACAACAAGCGCGTGCTGTGGAACGCGCTCGACATCGTCGAGGACCGCCCCGCGCTGTCACGCTGGCACCCGGACTGGAAGGACGCCTTCGCGAGCTTCCTGGCCGAGTAAGCTAGCTCACCGGGATCATCAGGTGGGCATAGGGCGTGCCGGCCCACATGACATAGGGCGCCCTGGTGTCCGGCGTCGGCCCGCTTGGATAACCGCGCAGCGCGGCTTGCGATCCCACCAGCATCAGGTGCGCGCCGGTCTTGATCCAGTCGCCACCGGCAGTCGGCGCCTTGGCGTAGGGATCGGTGTTGCTGGCGTCGGTTCCGCCCTCCAGCATGTACATCATGCCGGGCTTGTCGGTTGGCGGCGGCTTGTGGCCGATCCAGGCCATCGCCCAGTCCATCGCATTGGCATCCATGCACATCGGGTCCGGGCCGGGGGTTGCCGGATTGTCGGGCATGCAGGTGAAGCCGTTCTTGCCGGGGCGGACCGTCTGCATCTGCCCGTCAGCGCCGACGGTGACGATCGCCGCGTCACTGGCCACGGCATCGGGCGCGGCGGACATGGCGCTGGGAATCGGGCCGGTTCCGGCAAGCCCGGCAGGGGCATCGGAGGATTGCTCTGCGGCGGGCCGGGTTTCGGCCGAACAGGCCGCAAGCGCCAGAATCGCGGCGCAGGGCAGGGTCAGGCGTGAATTGGGCATGGCGGGTCGCTCCCCTTTCCCCCCCCCCGGGAGAAAAACACGCCCCCCCCCCCAAAACCCGCCC
>CALMJG010000057.1 GCA_937864195.1 uncultured Novosphingobium sp. | reverse complement strand
GCGATTGGCGCACCAAACAAAACTCTCTTCTATCTCACCTTCATCGTCGAGCGTGCGATCTTGGCGACCAGCACCAGCATTCCGGGGTAGTTTGACCGCTCATAGGTCGATCCCGCGCCCAGGTGCGCGCGCAGGCGGCGGTTGGCTTCGCCCAGCGAGTGATAGGGCATCGAGGGCAGCAGGTGGTGCAGCGCGTGATAGCGCAGGCCCACCGGCGCCCACAGCGGCGCGAGAATTACCGGCGGCGGCACGTTGACCGAATCGAGATACTGGCCGGTTACGGTCATCGGATCGCCATCGTTCTCCCACAGGTGTGCCACCAGCGTGCGCAGCTGGTTGAGCACGGCGGCGAGCGAGACCACCGCGAGCCCGATGGCGAGCGGGCGCCAGCCCCAGGCCCAGGCGCTCCCCACCAGGAACAGTGCCCAGACGGATGCGCCCAGTTCCTGCCAGAACACCATCCGCGCAAAGTCCCCCTCGGGCGCGCGGCGGCGGAAATCGGGGTTGATCGACAGTGACGAGGCGCGCTGCCACACCAGCTTGCGCAAGGGCGGGATCACCGCGCCCAGCGGCACCAGCAGCGCCGAGCGGATCAGCAGGCCGACCGGCAGCAGCACGGCGAGGACGATGAACAGGGGTAGCGACCACGGCTTCATCAGCGCCAGCGGCAGGTATTCCGGATCCTCCGCCGTGCCATAGCGGGTGCGGGCGTGGTGCAGCGTGTGAACGCCTTCGTACATGAAGCTGGGGGTCAGCACCGGAATGCCGACCAGCAGGTTCCAGGCAAAGCGGAACCCCGGCAGCGCGGTGCGGTGGATGTGGGTCAACTCGTGGATGAACAGCAGCGCGCGGTAGAGCGCCAGCGCGGCGATCACGCCCAGCGCGACGGCAAGCCAGGTGCTTGCGGTCAGGATCGCGCCCGCGAGCGCGGCATAGCCGAGCGCAGCCGAACCCAGCATGTCGGGCCAGTAGATGCCGGGGCGGGCGGTGCTGATGTCGCGGGTCAGTTCGACCGCGGCGCGCAACATCTCCTTGTCGTCAGGCGTGCCCGACAACTTGATCGCCGCGCCGGCCGGGGCGGGCCCGCGCACTGCGGCGATGTCGATCGATTCCTGCACAGTCATGCGATTCCAGTTCCAACCAACGGGGTTTGGGCCCGCGTCCTGCCCGCAGCGCGGCCAGCGCGCCAGACAGCCAATGGCCCGCTTGACAAGTCCGCTGGACCATACGCAGTGCTAACTGGTCCTGAACAAAGGCAAGATCGTGGCGAACGCTGACATTATTGTAACTCCCGTTTCCGGCAAGGCCGATTTCAAGGCCTTCATCGACCTCGCCTATCGGCTCAACGCCTCCGATCCGGCCTGGGTGCCCCCACTGCGCGGCGAGGTGGAGGACCTGCTGACCCCCGGCAAGAACCCGTTCCACGAACACGCGACGATGCAGCTGTTCCTGGCCCGGCGCGGGGCCAAGGTGACCGGGCGCATTTCCGCGCATATCGACCACCTGGCGCTGACCCAGCCGCTGGACCAGGGCATGGGGCCGGGCACCGGCAACTGGGGCCTGCTGGAAGCGGAGGACGAAGCCTCGGCCCGCGCGCTGCTGGACGCCGCCGAACAGTGGCTGCGCGAACAGGGCATGACCCGCGCCCTCGGCCCGCTCAGCCTCTCGGTCTGGGAGGAACCGGGGCTGCTGACCAGGGGCTTCGAACAGTCGCCAACGGTGATGATGGGCCACAACCGGCCCGAATATCAGGCCTGGATCGAGGCGGGGGGCCATGCCCTTGCCAAGAAGCTGTTCACCTATGAACTCGACATCACCAACACCTTCCCGCCGCTGATCCAGCGGATCGTCCAGTCGGGCGAGAAGAATCCCCGGATCAGGATCCGGCAGGTGGAGATCAACCACTTCGACCGCGACGCCAGGATCATCATCGACATCCTCAACGATGCCTGGTCGGCCAACTGGGGCTTCGTGCCCTTCACCGAATCCGAGATCGTCCACACCGGCAAGAAACTGCGCCCGCTGGTGCGTGAGGATCTGATCATGATCGCCGAATACGATGGCCGCCCGGTGGCGTTCATGATGGTGTGGCCCGATCTCAACGAGCCGATCAAGGCGGTTCGCGGCAAGCTGTTCCCGTTTGGCTGGGCAAAGCTGCTGCTGTGGCTGAGGAACCCGCGCGCGCGGACCATGCGGGTGCCGCTGATGGGCGTGCTCAAGGAATTCCAGGCCAGCCGCCTGGCCAGCCAGCTGGCCTTCATGATGATCGAATTCATCCGCCGCAACGCCATCTCCCGCTACGGCGCGACGCGAGGCGAGATCGGCTGGATCCTCGACGACAACCAGGGGATGAATTCCATCGCCGAGGCGATCAACAGCCACGTGAACCGGGAATATTCGATCTACGAGAAGAACTTGCAGGGTTGAGGGGGTTGTTGTCCGCCTGACGGCGGTGCGGAAAGTCCGTCCGGACTTTCCTGGCCTTTCGCCGATGCGCAAGGCGCACCAGATAACAAACCGCTACCCCTTCCACTCGCGCCGGTCTTCGGCGGCGCGCAGGACTTCGTAGGCGAGTTGCAGGGCCTGAAAGGCCTTGGCGGCGTCCTCGTCGCCCGGGCGGACATCCGGGTGGACTTCCTTGGCCTTGCTGCGCCACGCCTTGCGGACATCGTCGAACTCTGCATCGGGATCCAGCCCCAGCACTTCGAGCGCGCGCAGTTCGTCGCGGCTGCGGGTTCCGTCGCCGCTGGTGGCCCAGCCATAGTGGGCCGATTCCTGGAAGCCTTCGTGGGTCTGGCGTTCCTGCGCCTCGCGCTGGGCGGCCTCCTCGGCGTCGAGCCCCGCGAAGTAATCCCAGCCTGCGTTGTATTCGGCCGCGTGCTTCTGGCAGAACATCCAGCGGTCGGGGCTGTTGGGGCTCTTGGGGGCGGGGCATTCGCCGGGTTCGGTGCAGCCATGCCGGTCGCACAGGCGGATCCGCGCCGCCTCGCGCGCGCCTTCGTAGCCGCGCCAGCGCGGGAATCCCCAGTCATTCGTTCGGCGCGCGCGGCTCATGCTGATCAAATAGGCCGGTCAGGGGGCTGCGCGCAAGCTTTCGGCGCGCTCAGGCCGTGACCCGCGTGTCGGTTTCCAGCGCCTCGCGCTCGAAATCGATCGGTTCGCCCCAGTCGGCCCCGCAGGCGGCGATCAGTCCCGCCAGGGCAGGCTGGCCGATCCGCTCCGCCAGACGGCGGGTCATCTCGCTGACCGCCATCTGCGCATCGCGGCGCATTGGTTCGCCCAGTTCGGTCAGCACGGCGATCTTGGTGCGCCGGTCGGTCGGATCGTCCTGCAGGCGGATGATGCCGATCCTTGCCATCTGCGTCAGGGTGACGTGGACCGCCTGGCGGCTGATGCCGAGGTTGCGGGCAATTTCCACCGGGCGCGTGGCGCCGTTGACGATGTTGATCATCGCCATCGACTGCGAATGGGTCAGCGTCGGCCACCCGCGCGAGCGCATATAGCTCTGGATGCCAGAATCGAACCAGTAGAACCCCTTGAGGAGGGAAACGATAAGGTGGGGTGACTGCATCGGCTATCCCGTCGCGGCGATGATCCCGCTGGATAGCCCAAGCCCAGCCGCCCCGCCAGAGCGCAGCAGTGCCTTATCACCCGGAGGGGTGCAGCCTGCCCCGCCCCTCAGACCAGCGGATTGGTGAAGGGCAGGCCGAAATGGTGCCGCCCGGTCTGTTCGGCCGTCACGTCCCAGTCCCAGAAGGCATGGCTGGCGACCGTGTTGAGATCGCGCCAGATCCGCTGGATCGGCTGGTCGACGTGATAGCTCGACGCGCCCGAGGCGGCCATCATCGCGTTGACCGTGTCGCGGCACAGCTTCGATACGAAAGCGGCCTGTCCCTTGGCGGCGACGCGGTCCTCCACGGTAAAGGCCAGGGCGGGCAAGCCGTCCTCGATGCGGGCGTAGGTCGCGCGGGCCAGCTCGCTGGCCGCGCGGGTGGCGATCTGCATCTCGCCCAGGGTTACGTGGGCCATCTGCTGGTCGCGCACCACCGCGCCGCTGAAATTGCGCACCCGCTTTTCCACGATCTCCTCGAAGGCGTGGAGCGCGCCCTTCAGCGTGCCGGTCAGCACCGGCAGGATCGTGCAATAGGCGGAGAGCAGGAAGGGGATCGAATAGTGCGGGTTGGCGTGGATGCGCGAGCCCGGCGTGACCCCGGCATAGAACTCCGCCGCCGAGATCGCCCGGTCGTCCGGCACGAAGACCTTGCGCGCGACATAGTCGGCGCTGCCGGTTCCGGCCATGCCGGTGTAGTGCCAGGTATCGATCACCTCGACATCGGCAACCGGCATCAGGAAGGATCGGTTGCCGTCCTCGGCCTTGCCGCTCATCTGCACCCAGTCGGCGTGGCAGATGCCCGATCCCCAGGCGGCGCGGCCGCTGACTTCCCAGCCGCCATCGACCTTGCGCGCCTCCATGTCGGGCGCGCCGGCGGCGGGCAGCAGGACATAGCCGCGCGGGCCGAACAGCAACTCCTGCGTCGCTTCGGGGAACTTCGCGACATAGGTGTTGTGGGCGATGTAGAACGCCGCGATCCACCCTGTGGAGGGGCATGCGGCGGCGATGATCTCCACCACCTCCATCATGGTCGACAGGCTGGCTTCCGATCCGCCCCAGCGGCGCGGCACGAACATCTGGATCAGTTCGGCATCGACCATGTCCCGGATCGAAGCGTCGTGCGGGCGGCGCAGCTGGGCCGTTTCGGCGGCCCGTGCCTGGATGCGGGGGGCAATATCGCGGGCACGCTGGATCAGTTCGGCATCGCTGGCAGGCATCGGCATCTCCCGGTTTTCACTCTCGCCGGCAGTGATGGGGATTAAATATCCGATTGTCTATTAAAATCCGCCCGGACTATGCTAGGACCATGGCGATGACCGCCGCCACCACCCGCCGCCGGGGCCGCCCGGCGCTGGCCGACCAGCCGCCCGCCGCCGACGAGGCGCTGCTCGACCGCGCGCTGGAAGCCTTTGCGGAGCGCGGCTTCGAAGGGGCATCGCTGCGCGAGATCGCCCGCGCCGCCGGGGTCAGCCACGGGCTGCTCAACGCGCGGTTCGGATCGAAGCTGGCGCTGTGGACCGCCGCGGTCGATCAAGGGATGGAACGGCTTCACGCGGCGATGACGCGGCATCAGTCGGGCCTGCCTGCCGGCACGGCAATCGAGGAGCGGATGCGCGCCGCCTGCATCGATTTCCTCCACACCCTGGCCCGCCAGCCCGCCATCGTCCAGCTGATGAACGTGGAGGGCGCGCGGCGCGGCGAGCGGCTGGACTACATCGTCTCCACCTTCTTTCGCGGCCGCCCCTGGCCCTTTACCGAGCTGCTGGCGCAGGGGCAGGCGGCTGGCGTGTTCCGCCAGATGCACGTCAGCGTGCCCTTCACCATGCTGGCCCACGGCGCGGGGGCGCTGGTCGCGCTGCGCCCGCTGGTCGAGGCGGTGGACCGGCGCCTGCGCACCGAGCCCGAGGCCCTGTCGGGCACCATCGCCAGCGCGGCGGACCTGATTGTCCGGGGCCTTCGGGCATGAGGCCCGGCCGCAAACCCGCGATCATCGCTTCACCGCGCGGTGCGCACCCCCCATCCCCGCAACCGCCCGGTGGGCCGGGGGCGTTCATCTGCGGGACAGGAACCGGCCAGCAGGCGGATTGCGGCTCGGGCAGTCATTCAACGAGGAATTCTATGCGCACCATATCCCATCGCAGCGGAGCAGGTCTCCTGATCGCGACGCTCGCCCTTCCGCTTTCCGCAGGGCTTAACGCCCAGACGCCGGAAGCGGCACCCGCCAATATCGTGGTCAACGCCGAACGTCCGCCCGCCGTGGCCGAAATGACCGCCGGGCCCGAGATCAAGGGCGTGATCACCGCGCGCAGCGGCGACCGGATGAAAGTGACCGCCGCCGATGGCACCAGCACCGTCATCACCCTGATCGACGCGACCCGCATCAAGTCGAGTTCGGGCCTGTTCAGCGGCAGTCGCGGCAACCTGGGCGCCGACTCGCTGCTCAACGGCCTGCCGGTCAGCGTGAAGACCCTGCAGTGGAGCGGCGGGCTGGTGGCGAACCAGGTCAGCCTGAAGAAGGGCGACCTCAAGATCGCCTCGATGATCCAGACCGGCACCGCCCAGAAGTTCGAGGAACAGACCGCCGCAACCCAGGCGCTGCGCGGCCGGATGGGCGATATCGACAAGTACAACGTCAAGGCCACGACCAACGTCTACTTCGATACGGGCAAGGCTGTGCTCTCGCCGCAGGCCAAGCAGGAACTGTGCAACACTGCCACCCAGGCCGGGTCGATGGACAACGCCCTGCTGCTGGTAGTGGGCTACACCGACGCGGTCGGCAGCGAGGAATACAACCAGACGCTGAGCGAAAAGCGCGCGGGCAGCGTGATCAACTATCTCCAGCAAGCGTGCCGCTGGCAGCCCTACCGCGTGCTGACCCCGACCGGCATGTCCGAATCCGATCCGGTGGCGAGCAACGACACCGAGGAGGGCAAGGCGCAGAACCGCCGCGTTTCGGTGAACGTGCTGGTCAGCAAGGCGGTTGACGTGATGTAAGCTGTGGGGGGCGGACTGATCCCGCCCCCCGGCTCTTGCGGCTTATTGAAGCCCCGCCGCCGCCAGCGCGGCTTCGGCAACCTGCATGTCGTGGCTGTAGTGCCCGCCGCTGACCCCGATCCCGCCGACAACCTTGCCGTCGACCTTCACCGGATAGCCGCCGCCGAACACCACCAGGCGCGGCGTGTGGACGATGCCGTGCAGCAGCGGCGGATCGTTCTTGATGAAATCGTGCCATTCGTGGCTCGGCATGCCGAACGAGACGGCGGTAAACGCCTTGTCCTGCGCGATCTGGACCGACAGCAGCGGGGCATGGTCCATCCGCAGGAACTGCACCAGCGTGCCCGCCGGATCGCAGATCGCCACGCACATCGGCACCTGCATCTCCGCCGCCCTGGCGACCGCGCCGCGCATCAGCGTCTCGGCCAGTTCGTTGGAAATACTGGGAATGTTGAGCGTCTGGGCCATCGGCAGGGATCCTTCCTGAAGGGTTGAAAGCAGGCGCATTTCCGGCGCGGGGACGGCCAAGTCAACCGCTGCCGGCCCCAGGCTCTCGCGCAATCTGCGTAGCCGTGCCAACGGACAGTTGCCGGCCGGGGCGATTCCCGGCTAGAAATACTTCGAATACTCAGTATCTGCACCACGCGGTGCAGGCAACAGGCAGAAGCGAAGCCATGGAACGAAGGATCGAACTGGGGATCGAACTGG
>CALMJG010000056.1 GCA_937864195.1 uncultured Novosphingobium sp. | reverse complement strand
CCGCACCGCGACAAGGCGGAAGAAACCTCCCCTTATCCTTCCGCCTTTTCCTCGCCTTCCCCGACGAACAGGTCTTCGCCGAACAGGAAGCCGACCACGTTGGGGCTGCCCATGTGCTCGAACAGCGCGAGCAGGATGATCAGCAGCGGGATCGACAGGATCGCGCCGAGCGCGCCCCAGACCCAGCTGAAAAAGCTGAATGCCACCAGGATCGCCACCGGGTTGACCGTGAAGCGCCGCCCCAGCAGCGCTGGCGTGACGATATTCGCCTCGACCGCGTGAAGCCCCAGGTATAGCAGCGCCGGAAGCAGGCCCAGCAGCACGGTGTCCGCTGTCCCCAGCCCCACCGCGCCCAGCAGGGCGCCGGTCACCAGCGGTCCGAAATAGGGCAGGAAATTGAGCAGCGCGGCGATGCCGCCCCACATCACCGGGGAATCGAAGCCATAGGCCCAGGCGCCCAGGCCGACGATTACCCCCACCCCGATGTTGATCAGCGTCACCGTCAGCAGATAGGCCCCGACCCGCTGCTGCACATCGCGCAGCGCCCGGGCGACCCGCAGCGAGGCGTCGAGGTCGCTGCGATCGAGCAGCAGGCGGCGACGCAGGCGGACGCGCGATTCGATCATGAAATAGGCCATCAGCAGCGTCAGGATCGACTCGAACAGCAGCGTAGGCGTTGCATAGGCGGCCTGTTCAAGCACCGATGGCGCCGCGACCACCACCTGCTGGACATGGCGCGCGCCCGTCAGGCGCGACATCTGGTCACCCAGCCGTGTGATCACCCGCACGTCACCGCGCCACTGTTCCACGTGTCCCGCGATCACCTGCAGCGTCTTGGGCAGGCTGGCGAGGAGGTCCGCCGCCGGCTGGACGATCAGCGAAACGCCCAGCGCAAGCGCCGCGACGAACACCACCACGGCCAGCGCCGCGTTCAGCGAATTGGGAATGCCCAGCCGCCCGAAGGCATCGGCCAGTGGCGACAGCGCGACCGTGATGACGATCGCGGTGACAATCGGCAGGAAGAACGCCTTGCCCGCCGTAAGCGCGAACGGCAGGGCCAGCAGCAGCAATGCCGTCGCAACCAGCAGCAGCGCGGCCTGGATGCGCGATTGCTTGGCCACTTCTCCAGCGTGCTCGTCAGGCTTGGTCATCGCCGGCAATTGGCCCCATTACGGTTGGCAGTCGCGCGACCCTAGCCTGCCGCGACCACCTTGGCGAGGTCGGCCATGATTCGTCCGGCCGCATCGCCTTCCCCGGCCACCCCGCCAAGCGCCTCGCCCCCTTCGGTCATGCGTGTCAGCGCCGCCCGGCCGCGCGCGACCCGGCTCTTGATCGTGCCGACCGCGCAGCCCGCGATCTGGGCCGCCTCCTCATAGCTGAAGCCCCCGGCCCCCACCAGCAGCACCGCCTCGCGCCGTTCGGGCGGCAGCTTCTGCAGCGCCCGGTGCAGGTCGGCCAGGTGCAGCGGAGCCTCCTGACCGCCCCCCCCGGCCGTGATCCGTTCGGCCGCGACTTCGTCGTAATCGCCGCGAAAGCGGTTGCGGCGGACCTCGGACAGGAAAGCGTTGCGCAGGATCACGAAAGTCCAGGCCTTCATGCTGGTGTCCGGGCGGAACCGCTCGCGCGCGTTCCAGGCGCGGACCATCGTCTCCTGCACCAGGTCGTCGGCAAAGTCGGGGCGGCCGCACAGGCCGCGGGCAAAGGCGCGCAAGTGGGGGATGACCGCCACCAGATCGCGTTTGAACGCGTCGGGCGCCGCGCCCTGCGCCCGGCGCTCAGTCATGCCGGGCCTGGTCCAGTTGCCGCAGCAGCTGGTTGAAACTTTCGGGCAGCGGTTCGCGCACCACGGCATCGTACAACTGCCGCAGCCCCTGCGACCAGCCCTTTCCGGCGCGTTCGGCGCATTGCGGACAGCTTTGGTCGCTGCACCCGCCGCAGGTGTGTTCCGCCACGTGCTTCTCCATCACGGAAGGGGCAAGGCCTTCCGCATCAGTTCCCGCAATCAAGGTGGCCCCCTTCAAACACCGGCTTGCCCTGCTTTCGCTGACAGCTAACGTATCAGGCGCCGTCCGGTTCCCGATCGCGTGAATTTCATGGCCGGGGGAACCGGATCGCGGCGGAAGCATTGGAGCAAGCGATGGAAAGCCGCGTCCGCCGCCGCGTGAAGCGCGAAGCCTGGTTTCACCGCTATCCGCGTGGCCTGCCGGTAGCGCTGTTCCTGCTGATGGCGCTGCTGACCATGGCAACGGTCGGCATGCTCGAAAGCAACGAGCGCGACCAGCGCGCGCTGATGCTTGAGCGCAATGCCACCGAGGTTTCCTCCGCGCTCCAGCAGCGCGAGGCGGAGCATCTGGCCTACCTGCGCGCCGCCGCCGCGCTGATCACGCGCCAGCGGGGAGTCGACGCGGCGATGATCGAGGGATTCCACCGTGATCTCGGCGATAACCTTGCCCAGCTCGGCGCGCTCGGACTGGGTTGGGTCGAGGTGGTGCCCGCCGACCAGCGCGCCGCGATCGAGGCCCGGCAGCGCGCGCGGGGCTATCCGGATTTCCGGATCTGGCCCGCGCCCGATCCTGCCAGCAGCACGGCCATGGCAGTGCTCTACCTGTTCCCGCGCAACCATATCAACGCGCGCGCCATCGGGTTCGACATGGCGACCGAGCCACTGCGCCGCGATGCGCTGGAACGCGCTGCACGGCTGCGCCGCCCGGTGGCGACGGGCCGGGTCCAGCTCGTCCAGGATGGTGATGGCGATCCGACGCCCGGCTTCCTGATCTACATGCCGGTGTTCGACCCGGCGACCGGCGCCCTGCGCGGTCAGGTCTACAGCCCGTTCAGGGCCAGCGAGTTCCTGGCCTCCGCCAACCGGCTCCATGTCACGCGGCGCATCGGGGTCGCCCTCTATGACGGGCCAGAGCTCGATCCCGCCCACCTGCTCGCGGAAGATGGGCTGGACGGACCTGCCGGTTCCCGGCTGGTCAAGCGGATCATGTTCGGTGAGCGGCGCTGGACCCTGGTGGTAAGCGAGCCGGAACAGGCCGCGCTGTCCACGCTGTCGCGGGTGACGCTGCTCTCGGGGTTGCTGATGGCCATGCTGATGCTGGTGATCGCCCAGCTCGTCACCCGCCGCGCCGCGGAAGATCACCAGATCCTGGAATGGGAGAGCCGCCAGTCGGAGATCCGCAACACCCTGACCCGCGAACTCAACCACCGGGTCAAGAACACGCTGGCCAACGTGCTGTCGATCATCGCCCTCACCCGCCGCCGCTCGGACAGCCTCGACGGGTTTGCCGACAGCCTGACCGGGCGGATCCGCGCGCTGTCCGCGACTCACGATCTGCTGACCCGGTCGGAATGGGCGCCAACCCCAATCCGCGAAGTGATCGAGGCGGAGCTGTCACCCTATCTGGCGATGGAAGGCGGCAACCTGGTGATTGCCGGGCCGCCGGTCAGCCTGGCCCCCAGCGAGGCCCTGTCGCTGGGCCTGGCGCTGCACGAACTGGCCACCAATGCCGCCAAGTATGGCAGTCTCAGCCTGCCCACCGGCAAGGTCGCGATTCACTGGCGGCTGACCGGTTCAGACGCGGTGGAACTGCACTGGAGCGAAAGCGGCGGCCCGGCGGTGACCGCCCCGGACAAGCGCGGATTCGGGCGCGAACTTATCGAAAGGGTGGTCGCGCACGAACTGAAGCAGCCGGTCGAACTGCGTTTCGATGCGGGCGGCGTGCAGTGCCGCCTGCGCGTGCCGGTGCGCCAGCAGACCAGCTTTACCCTGCGCAACCGGCCCGCG
>CALMJG010000055.1 GCA_937864195.1 uncultured Novosphingobium sp. | reverse complement strand
CCGGCCCGGTCCGCTTGCCCCAGCGCCTGCGAATCCGCTCCATCTGCCACAGTCCCAGCGCGTGGAGCCACAGCCACAGCGCCAGGCCGGGCCAGCCCTGTTCGCCCAGCATCTCGAAATAGCTGGAATGGTAGGCCCGCGATTCGTCATAGGCTTCGTTGACATCGACCGAGACGTTGTTGCCGCTGCCTTCGACATCGCGCATCTCGACCTTGATCTTGTTCCCGCGATAGGCATCGAACCCGCCGCCGAAAGGGTTGTGCTTCGCATAGTCCAGCGTCCACATCCACACCGCAACGCGGGTGGAGGCCGACTGGTCGGCCTTGTGGTTCTCGATCGTGCTCATCCGCTTGGTGTAGCTTTCGGGCAGGAGCGGGATCGCCGCCAGCGCCACCACGGCCGCCATGGTGATGTAGAGGAACCGCCGCTTGACGCTGCGCAGCGACAGCACCGCCAGCAGGCCGATACACAGCAGCCCGGTGCGGGTCTGGGTGCCGATCGGGATCAGCAGGCAGGCAAAGGTCAGGGCGATCGCGAACAGCGTGGTGCGCCAATCGCGCGGAAAGATCGTGCTGTGGCGCGCTGCCCACCACACCAGCGGGATCATCGCCACTGCGACCATCGACAGGGTCGAACCTTCGTAAAGCCCGGCATTGTCGGCCACGAACAGCCGCAGCGTGCCATAGCCGCCGCCGCCGCCCAGGGTCTTGATCCCGCCGCTGATGATGATCGCCCCAGCCGTCAGCACCATGACCAGCACAGCGGATTCGATCCGCAGGCGCGTGCGCAGAGTCAGCGGCAGGAACACCGCGAAGACCAGCGATTTCCAGACCCAGCTCCACTTTTCCAGAGCCGGTTCCGGAAAATCGGCCATGGTCGTGGTGATCCCGCAATAGACCAGCAGCACCACGATCAGCGTCTGGCGCAGGGTGAAGCGGCTGTCCTCCTTGGCATCCAGTACAAGCCAGCCGAGGAACGCCAGGACGAAGGCGATCAACGAGATCGGCAGCGAGGCGAGAAGCGACCAGCTGATCTTCTGCGGCAGCAGGATATCGATGTAGAGGTAGGCCAGCACCCACAGGAACGGCCGCCGCAGCCCCGCCGCCAGCAGCGCGAGAGTGAAGGCAGTGATCGCCAGGTCAAGCACGCGGCAGCTTTCCGGGCGGGGGAGGCGGCACCTCCCGCGCTGTCTCGCCAGCATCGACCGGGCCCGGGTCGCGATCAAGCGCGTCGCTTTGCAGCAGGCGCCAGAACGCCACCACAATCAGGCCGTGCGTCAGCGCCAGGGCGAAATTGTCGATCATTCGCGGCGGATTAGCAGGGCGGAGTTGACGGCGCGTTAAGGCTATTGGCCTAGGGCTCAGGCCGATGACCAGGGTCTTGCACGTTCTCGATCACTCGCTGCCGCTGCATAGCGGCTATACCTTCCGCACCCGCGCGATCCTGACCGCGCAGGCGGCGGCGGGTCATGAGGTGCGCGGCATCACCGGCCTGCGCCACAGCGCCGACGGCCCCGCGACCGAGCAGATCGACGGCCTGACCTTTCACCGCACCCCCGGCACTGCGAGCGGGCCGCCCGCGCTGCGCGAATGGCGCGAGATCACCGCGCTGGCCGCCGCGATCGAGCGGCTGGCCGGCAAATGGCGGCCAGACGTGCTTCACGCCCATTCGCCCGCGCTGTGCGGCAAGGCCGCGCTGATCGCCGGAAAGCGCCTTGGCATTCCCGTCGTTTATGAAATCCGCGCCTTCTGGGAAGACGCGGCCGTCTCCAACGGCACCAGCCGGGAAGGCGGGCTGAAATACCGCCTGACCCGCGCGCTGGAAGATCATGTGGTCGCGCGGGCCGATGCCGTGGTAACGATCTGCCGGGGCCTGAAGGACGACCTTGTCCGGCGCGGCACCGACCCGGCCAAGATCACCATCAGCCCCAATGGCGTGGACCTGTCGCTGTTCGGCGGGGAAGCCCCGCGCGAGCAGGCGCTGGCGGACGAACTGGAACTGGGCAAGGGCCCGGTGGTCGGCTTCATCGGCAGCTTCTATGATTACGAGGGTCTGGACGACCTGATCGCGGCCATGCCGGCGCTGGTCCGGCAGGTGCCGGATGCACGGCTGCTAATGGTTGGCGGCGGCCCCTGCGCAGAGGCGCTCAAGGCCCAGGCCGAAGCGTCGAGCGCGGCGCGGGCGATCCGCTTCGTGGGCCGCGTGCCGCACGATCAGGTCGAACGCTATTACGCGCTGATGGACGTCATGGCCTATCCTCGCAAGGCCAGCCGCCTGACCGACCTCGTGACTCCGCTCAAGCCGCTGGAGGCCATGGCCCAGGGCAAGCTGGTCGCGGCCTCCGCCGTGGGCGGGCACCGCGAGCTGATTACCGATGGCGTCACCGGCACCCTGTTCTCGCCAGACGATCCCGCCGCCTGCGCCGCCGCGCTCGCGGCCTTGCTGGGCGCCCGCGACACCTGGGATGCCCGCCGCGCCGCAGGGCGGGCGCAGGTTGCGGCCAATCACGACTGGGCACGGAATATTCATCGTTATCAAGATGTT
This sequence comes from uncultured Novosphingobium sp., assembly GCA_937864195.1. GTDB lineage: Bacteria > Pseudomonadota > Alphaproteobacteria > Sphingomonadales > Sphingomonadaceae > Novosphingobium. The sequence goes on along the minus strand of CALMJG010000055.1, from coordinate 3,159 downwards.
TACCAAGGGGTGATAGCCCGAAGCCTGGATCGCGCCATCCGCAAAGCCGCATAGGCTCAACGGCTTGGGCAGCGAACAGGACTGACAGGGGTTATCTATCGTGGCCAAGAACAAGCGCAGGACCGGCAAGGCCAGGCCCATCTCCAGCCACCAGCTGTTCCCGGCTGTCGTGGCGCTCTGGTTCGGGGCGCTGTTCGGCCTCGGCAGCCTGGCAATCCGTCCCGCATTGATCGAGCAGGCGGTGATCGCCAGCAGGATCGACCTGGTGATCCCGGCAGCCGCCCCGCCGCTGGGCGTCACCGCGCGGATCCTGATCGCGCTGGTCCTGTCCGCGCTGGGCGCGGTAATCGGCACCCTGATCGCGCGCCGCATCGCCCGTCCGAAGCAGGAAGTGCGTCAGCGCAAGCGCGGCGCCGCCAATCTGGATATGGAACCTGATACTCCCCGCCACAACGGCAGCGTTGTCGAGCCGCCCGTGCGCCAGCCGATCTCGGCCCTCGACGAGCTGGGCTGCGACGGGCTCGACGACCCGGAAGGCGCCGAAGCCCACGTCGCTCTGGCCGGTCGCCGCCGTGCCCTCGCGATCGACCATGAAGAGGGCACCTTCGTGCCCTATGACAACGCTCCCTTGCCCGGGGGCCATCTCCAGATCCTGCACGTTGGCGGCGACGAATTCGGAGTGGCCGCGGCAGAATCGCAGGCCGAACCGCTCGACCTGGACGGGTTTGCCGAACCACAGGCCACGCTTGCCGATGCGGTGCGGCTCGACTGGTCGCCGGCCAACCGGACCCCGCCCGGCGGCGAAACTCCAGTAGCGCCCTCGGTGGCAGAGGATGGGCCGACACCGATCCGGAAGTTGTTCCAGGCCCCGCCGGCCGCACCCGGCAACGCCGCAGAAGCCGCCGATCCGATCACGGATGCCAACCCTTCCCACCAGATCTTCGGCATGCCGGTGGTCGATGGCGCTGTCCCCCGCGATGCGGTGAAGGCTGCGGGATACCAGGTTTCGGTTTTCGACACGCCGGAGCCGGAGCCGCTGTTCGACCGTCCGGCGCCGCCGCTTGCCAACCCCGCCACTGCCGAGGTGCCAGCCAGCGCCGAGCCTACCGGCGAGCAGGTGCCGCACCCCGCGGACCTTGGCATTGCCGACCTCGCGGTGCGGCTCACCGAATCGATGCGCCGCCGGCGCGAGGCCCGCGATGCGGCCGCCGCTGCGGCGCGGCGGGCGGCTGCGGATCTTCTCCGCGAGCCGGACGTCGTTCCGCCTCCGCCTCCGCTGGCGGAACGCGAGGTTCTGGCGGTGCCGCAAGCCCAGTCCGAATCGAGCGCGTCAGCACCGCCGCCGCGTTTCGACCCCTTCGCGAACCTGCCGCCGATCGTCCTTCCCGAGGAACCCGGCGAGCCTGCCATGCCGCCAATCGCGCAAGCGCCGCTCGCGATGCCGGCCGCTTTCCGCCCCCTGCAGTTCGACGATCCCGGTGATGACGATCCGCTCGACAGCCTGCTGCCTCCGCGCCGCATGCCGATCGTCCCGGCCGAATCCGAGCCCGAGTCCGAGTCCGATCCTCATCTTGGGCGTGAACCGGCGGCCACCGCACCCGCGCCATTTGCGGCGCCCGCCGCCCGCGCGCGCCTGTCGCTCTCCGGCTTCGCCGATTCCGACGCGGACGGGGATCAGGACGACAATTATGGCTCGCTATTGGAACTCGGCAGACCGACATCCTCCAGCCCCTTCGTGCGGATCGAGGAACCCGACGGCGATGGCCTGGCAGCCGAACCCGTGGTGATCTTTCCCGGGCAGGCCAGTCGTCCGGCGCCGATCCCGGCCCAGTTCGCCCCGATAGCCCCGTTCGCTGCCCCGATTGCTACGGGCGCCGCCGCAACGGCTCCCGGCGAGCCTGTCGAAACCGCGCCGTTCCGCCGCTTCGATGCCCCGGCCCAGGCGGGCCAGGGTCAGCCCGTCGCCTCCGCGCCCACGCCTGGCCCCGCGCTTGATCCCGCCGAAACCGAACGCGCCCTGCGCTCGGCCCTCGCCAGCCTGCAGAGGATGAGCGGGGCGGCCTGATCCGCCGCCGGCAGATGCCACTATCCACCCGACCAGACGCTCCTCCGGGCTTGCCCGGCGGAGCGTACGCGCTATTTGGCCCTCTGCCCGCCTTTTCGCGGTTGCAAAAACACCTTCCTGTCGCCAAGGGGAATCCTCGCGCAATTTTCGCTGCTTTTCGCGGCAAGGGAAGTTGTGCTTAATTGCCAAAATTCAGCGGTTAGCACCCCGAATGGGCGCGAATCGCCGACTGCGGCACCAGAAACAGGATGGAACTATCGATGGGTTTGCCTGCGCCTCAGGGGCTTTACGATCCGCGCAACGAGCATGACGCATGTGGTGTGGGCTTTGTCGCCCATATCAAGGGTGCGAAAAGCCACGCGATCATTAGCCAGGCGCTGGAGATTCTCAAAAACATCGACCATCGCGGCGCAGTCGGCGCCGACCCGCTGCTGGGCGACGGCGCGGGCATCCTGATCCAGCTGCCCGACGCGCTCTATCGCAAGTGGGCCGATGGCGAGGGCCTGAAGCTGCCGCAGCCGGGCGACTATGCCGTCGCCATGTGTTTCCTGCCGCAGGACGAAGCCTCGCGCGAGTTCATCGTCGGCACCTTTGAAAAGTTCATCGCCAAGGAAGGCCAGCGCCTGATCGGCTGGCGCGACGTGCCGGTGAGCCTTGATGGCCTGGGCAAGACGGTGATCGCCGAAATGCCGGTGATCCGCCAGTGCTTCGTCGCGCGCGGCGAAGGCTGCGAGGACCAGGATGCGTTCGAGCGCAAGATCCTGGCGATCCGCAAGCAGACCCAGAACCCGCTGGCCGCTCTTGCGGAAAAGCACGGCCTGCCCGGCCTGACCGAGCTTTACATGCCGAGCTTCTCGAGCCGCACCGTGGTCTACAAGGGCCTGCTGCTCGCCACCCAGGTCGGCAGCTTCTATGACGACCTGCGCGATCCGGACTGCGTTTCCGCGCTGGGCCTGGTTCACCAGCGTTTTTCCACCAACACCTTCCCCAGCTGGAAGCTGGCGCACCCCTATCGCTTCATCGCCCACAACGGCGAGATCAACACGGTGCGCGGCAACGTCAACTGGATGAACGCGCGCCGCCGCACCATGGAA
>CALMJG010000054.1 GCA_937864195.1 uncultured Novosphingobium sp. | reverse complement strand
GTCGCCAATGCCAGCCACGAGCTGCGCACGCCGCTGGCCGCGATCATCGGCTATGCCGAGACGCTGGGGGATGAGAATGCGCCCGCCGATGCCGAAACCGCGCGCCGGTTCCTGGGCATAATCGAGCGCGAGGCCAAGCGGATGCTTTCGCTGGTCGAGGATCTGATGACGCTGAGCCACGTCGAAGCGGAAAAGCACGACCGGCCCAGCGAATCGCTCGATCTGGGCCAGCTGGCCGCGCGGGTCGTCGGCGAAGTCTCCACCCTGCGCGGCAAGGAACGCGTGGTGCTGGAACAGGCCGCGCCCGATGCAGAGGTGCTGGGCGATCCGACCCAGCTGGAACAGCTGCTGCGCAACCTGATCGACAATGCCCTGAAATACGGCGCGCCGGACCAGCCGGTGACCGTCAGCGTCGCCGCGCCGCAGGGGCGCGGCGGACCGGTGCTGAGCGTGGCCGACCGCGGCCCCGGCATCGCGCCCGATCACCTGCCGCACCTTACCCGCCGCTTCTACCGCACCGATCCGGGCCGCAGCCGCGCCTCGGGCGGGACCGGCCTTGGCCTTGCGATCGTCAAGCACATCGTCGAGCGCCACCGCGCGCAGCTCGATATCGCCAGCACGCTGGGCGAAGGGACCACGCTCAGCGTGGCCTTTCCGGCAGTTGCAACCGATGCCGCGTGACTGTCACAAAGCTGTCATGGAACATGGCCAGAGCGGCCCCGGGACAATCCCCACGGAGAATCACCCGATGACCAAGTCCGCCCTCTATTTCGCAACCGCCGCTGGCGCAGCGCTGCTGCTGGCCGGCTGCGGCGGCGCCCAGACCGCCTCGCGCGACCAGATCCGCGCCGTCGGCTCGTCGACCGTCTACCCCTTCGCCAAGGCCGTTGCCGATTCGCTCGCCAAGTCGGGCGCCTCGATCAAGTCGCCGATCATCGAATCGACCGGCACGGGCGCGGGCATGAAGCTGTTCTGCGCCGGCGTCGGCGTGCAGCACCCCGACATCGAGAACGCCTCGCGCCGGATGAAGAAGTCCGAATATGACGACTGCGTGAAGAACGGCGTCGACAAGATCGTCGAGATCCAGGTCGGGCTCGATGGCGTGGCCTTTGCCGAAGCCAGGGGCGGCCTCGGCCTCAAGCTGACGCCGGAAGACGTTTACAAGGCGATTGCCGCCAACCCCTATGGCAAGCCCAATACCGCGAAGACCTGGAAGGACGTGAACCCGTCCCTCCCGGCCGAACCGATCCTCGTCTACGGGCCGCCCAGCACTTCGGGCACGCGCGATGCGCTGAAGGAACTGATCCTTGCCAAGGGCTGCGATGCCAATCCCGAAATGAAGGCGCTGAAGGACAGCAACAAGGACCAGCACGACAAGGTCTGCACCGAAGTTCGCAGCGACGGCGCCTATGTCGATTCGGGCGAGAACGACAACCTGATCGTCCAGAAGCTGGAAGCCAATCCCAAGGCGATCGGCGTCTTCGGCTTCTCCTACCTTGAGGAAAACGCCGACAAGCTGATCGGCCTGACCATGAACGGGATCGAGCCGACCTATGCCTCGATCTCGGACTTCAGCTATCCGGGCGCCCGCCCGCTTTACATCTACGTCAAGGCGGCGCACCTCGATGCGATCAAGGGGCTGAAGGAATATGTCGCCGAGTGGGCGAAGCACTGGGGCAAGGACGGCCTGCTCGCCAAGCAGGGCATGGTCGTGTCACCGGCTGACATTCAGGCAAAGAACGCCGTGGTTGCGACCAGCTTCTCGCTGCTCGACCCTGCCCAGCTGAAGTAAGCGCGAAAGGACCGCCGCAGCGATGTCGCCCGCCATTCCCATCCTCCTCGCCCTTGCGCTGGGGCTGATCGGCTGGCTGGCGGCCCGCTCGCGGGCCTGGGCCTTCCGCAAGACCGCGCGTGCCGCCGGGGGCGAACTTCATTCGCTCCCCGGCTATCACGGCTGGTACGTTGCGCTGTGGACGCTGGTCCCGGCGATCGTCTTTGCCGTGGCGTGGAGCTCGCTCAGCCCCGGGCTGGTGCTGGCGCGGGTGCTGGCCGATCCGGCGGCATCCGCCCTGCCGGCCTTCGGCATCCAGCGCGACGCGATCCTTGCCGAGGCCCAGGCGCTTGCCACCGGGCAGATGACGGCCGCGTTCCGCCCGCAGGCCGCCGCGCTGGTCGAACCGTTCCGCGCCGCGCTGGCGCACTATTCAACCATCGGCCTGGTGCTCACCCTGCTGCTGGGCCTGGCCGGGGGCGGCTTCAGCTATACCCGGCTGAAGCCCGATTTCACCGCCCGCACCCGGGTCGAGCGTGCCGTCCTGCTCGGACTGCTGCTCGCCTCGCTGGTGGCAATCTTCACCACCTTCGGCATCGTTGCCTCGCTGGTGTTCGAGACGGCGCGGTTCTTCGGCTTTGTCAGCCCCATGGACTTCCTGTTCGGCACCCACTGGGGACCGGACCCGATGGCCAGCCCGACCGGGGTCAGCGGCGACCGCTATGGCGCGATCCCGCTGTTCTGGGGCACGATCTTCATCGGCGCGGTGATCGCAATGATCGTCGCCATCCCGCTCGGCCTGATGAGCGCGATCTACCTGACGCAATATGCCTCGCCCCGGTTCCGCAGCTGGATGAAGCCGATCCTGGAAATCCTCGCGGGTGTGCCGACGGTGGTCTATGGCTATTTCGCCGCCCTGACCGTTGCCCCGCTGATCCGCGATTTCGGCCTGGCGATCGGCATCTCCAGCGCGTCGAGTGAAAGCGCGCTGGCCGCCGGGCTCGTCATGGGCATCATGATCATCCCGTTCGTCTCCTCGATGGCGGATGACAGCATCGCCGCCGTGCCGCAGGCCATGCGCGACGGCAGCCTGGCGATGGGCGCGACCACTTCGGAAACGATCCGCAAGGTGCTGATCCCCGCAGCGCTGCCCGGTATCGTCGCAGGCGTGATGCTGGCCGTCAGCCGAGCTATCGGCGAGACGATGATCGTCGTGATGGCCGCTGGCGCCACGGCGCGGCTCACCGCCAACCCGTTCGAAAGCATGACCACGGTCACCTTCCAGATCGTCGCCATGCTGACCGGCGAAGGCAGTTTCGATCACCCCGCCACGCTCTCGGCCTTCGCCCTGGGCATGGTGCTGTTCCTTGTCACCCTGACGCTCAACTACATCGCCCTGCGCGTCGTGAAACGGTTCCGCGAAGCCTATGAGTGACATCGCCTCTTCCCGCCTCCGGCGCCGCTACGCCGCCGAACGCCGCTTCAAGGCGCTGGGCCTGGCCGCCGTGCTGTTTTCGGGCCTGGTCCTGGCCTTCCTGCTGGTGACCATGACCGCCAACGCCATCGGCGGCTTCAAGCGCGCCGAACTGGTGTTCCCGGTCGATTTCAGGGACGGGGCCCTCACCGTCGATCCCTCGCAGTTGCAAGGCCCGCAGGCCGCGCAGGCGCTGCAGGGCGCAGGCCTGGCAGACGTGGTCGCCTTTGCCGCCGCGAAGCACGTGGGCGAACAGGCCGCCGCAGAGCTGGACGACACCGCCTGGCGCGAGGTCGCGGACAAGCTGATTGCCGATCCGGCGCTGCTCCAGGGCCAGGTCCAGGTCTCGCTGCCCGTCAGCGACGACCTTGCCGCTGCCGCCCGCGGCGACGGACCGCAGCCGATGAAGGATCTTGCCGGCCGCCTCCAGGCCGATGGCAAGCTGGTCAGCGCGATCGATTGGGGCTTCCTGTCCCGCGCCGACGCCACCGGCCCGCAGGACGTGGGCATCTGGGGGGCGCTCAAGGGTTCCATGCTGACCATGCTGGTCACGCTGGGCCTGGCCTTCCCGATCGGCGTGCTGGCGGCGGTCTATCTTGAGGAATATGCGCCCCGCAACCGCTGGACCGAATTGATCGAGGTGTCGATCAACAACCTGGCGGCCGTGCCCTCGATCATCTTCGGCCTGCTGGGGCTGGCGGTGTTCCTGACGATCTTTCCCAATTACCGCTCCGCACCGCTGATCGGCGGCATGACCCTGGCGCTGATGACCATGCCGGTCATCGTCATTTCGGGCCGCAACGCGATCAAGGCGGTGCCGCCGTCGATCCGCGATGCCGCGCTGGCCGTGGGGGCAAGCCGGGTCCAGACCGTGTTCCACCACGTCCTGCCGCTCGCCCTGCCCGGCATCCTGACCGGCACGATCATCGGCATGGCCCGCGCGCTGGG
>CALMJG010000053.1 GCA_937864195.1 uncultured Novosphingobium sp. | reverse complement strand
TGCGCGCGGGTGATGCGCGGCATGAATTCCATCGCCAGCGCTTCGAACCCGGCGGCCGCATAGGCGTCAACGCGCGCCCGCTGGCCAAAGGGATCAAGCCCCGCGACGATCCACGCGCCCGATTTGGCACCTGCCAGTGCGGCCGGATCAGGCCCCTGCACGCCCAGCACGATATCTGCACCCTTGACGGCGCCGGGGGCCACTTCGGCCCCGGCAGCGGCATAGTCCGCATCGGCGCACGAGGCATTTTCGCCAGCGCCCGGTTCAACCGCTACGCTGGCGCCCAGGGCGATGAATTTCCTGACTGTTTCGGGCGTTGCCGCGACACGGGTTTCCCCGCTCGCGGTTTCCTTGAGGACCGCGATGCGCATGCCGCCGACCGCCCTGCGCTCAGGCGATCAGGTAGATAACGAACACAGTCACGAGAGCGGTGACGATCGACCCCCATTTGGCCAGCCCCAGAAAGCTGGAATAAGTGGAATTGTGCGCATTCATGTCGTTGCCGCTGGCCATGTGCTTTCCCCAGAATTGCGCCCCTGTCGGGCGTTCGCGCCTGCTCTATCGCCAGCCGCCGCGCGGCTCAAGGGGATTGCGGCGCATTACGGACAATTCACAGCCTTAATCGCGTCTTTACCTCCCATCGCTATCCCCGGGGCGACTGAACTGGGGGCCAAGAGACTGGTAATGGCGGAAATCGAGCAGCGCCTGTTGATGCTGATCGACGATGAACCGGCGCAAAGCCGACTGATCACCGCGCTCGCCGCGCGCGAGGGCTGGCGCACGCTGGTCGTGCGCGATGCCGAAACGGCGATCGCCACGCTCGGCACGCGCCAGGGGATGCAGCTCAGCGCCATCGTGCTGGACCAGTGGGTGCCCGGCGACGAGGCCTGCAGCCTGATCGCCGAACTCAAGTCCCGCCGCCCGGCCCTGCCGCTCCTGATGCTTACCACCAGCGCCTCGCCGTTGCTGGCGGTGGAGGCGATGCGCGCCGGAGCCACCGACTATCTGATCAAGCCGGTCGCGCCCGACCGGCTGATGCAGGCGCTGCGCATGGCCACCACCCGCGAGGCCCCGCGCGACGAATTGCAGCCGCTGACCGAGAAGATGGTCTCCAGCCCCGATTTCGACGCGATGATCGGCGCCGCGCCCACTTTCCGCGCCGCGCTGGCCGTTGCCGCCAAGGCGGCGCGCGGTCACGGCCCGGTGCTGATCGAAGGCGAAAGCGGCACGGGCAAGGAGATGCTGGTGCGCGCCATGCAGGCGGCCAGCCCGCGCGCCAAGGCGCCGTTCCGTCTGGTGAACATCGGCGGGATTCCGGCCAATTCGATCGAAAGCGCGCTGTTCGGCCATGAAAAGGGCGCCTTCCCCGGCGCCTTCGATCGCCATATCGGCGCACTGCAGCACGCCGACGGCGGCACCCTGGCGCTCGATGAGATCGACCGCCTGCCGGTCCATGTCCAGCAGCGCCTGCTCGAATCGATCCAGCGCAGCGACGTGCGGCCGATCGGCGCGCGCCATTCGTTCCGGATCGACGTGCGGCTGGTCGCCGCCTCCAACCTGCCGCTGCGCGACATGGTGGCGGGGGGGCACTTCCTGCCCGAACTGCTCGCCGCGATCGGCGCGGTCACGGTCAACCTGCCGCCCCTGCGCGAGCGCTCGGGTGACATCCCGGCCCTGGCCCGCCACTTTCTTGCCCGGATCGGCGAGCAGCCCGGCCTGCGCCCGCTGGGGATCACCGACGGCGCGCTGGCGCTGCTGGCCGCCTATGACTGGCCAGGCAATGTCCGCCAGCTCCAGACCGTGCTGTTCCGGGCCGCGGTGTTCTGCGACGGCGACGCGCTGACCTCCGACGATTTCCCGCAGCTGTCGAACCTGCTGGGCGGCGAAAGCATGAACGGGTCCGCACCGCTCCAGGAAAGCGCGGGCGTGGTGCTCTACACCCCCGACGGCAACCTGCGCCCGCTGGAGGAGATCGAGGCGGACGTCATCCGCCTTGCCATCGGCCACTATCGCGGGCGGATGACCGAAGTCGCCCGGCGGCTCGGCATCGGCCGCTCCACGCTTTACCGCAAGCTCGGCGAGCTGGGGCTTGAGGGCGCGGCCTGACCGGCCTAGACTGCCCGCGTTGCAAAGGGAGTTTCCGCACTTGGTCCAGTGACACCGCCCCGGCGGATTGACGCACATCGGCGGCCCCGCGCCGCGAACGGCCATTTGCATCCAAAGGAAATTCCATGCCCCGTCTCGACGGAAAGATCTGCGTCGTCACCGGCGCCGCGCGCGGGATCGGCCGCGCCATTGCCCATGCCTTTGCCCGCGAGGGCGGCGAGGTCGTTCTGACCGACATCGACCGCACAGGCGGTGAAGCCGCCGCTGCCGAAATCGGTTGCCGGTTCCTGCCGCTCGACGTGCGCGAGGAGGCCGACTGGGCCGCTCTCGCCCGCGAAGTCCCGCGCGCAGACGTGGTGGTCAACAACGCCGGGGTGACCGGGTTCGAAAGCTCGCCCGGCCCGCACGATCCGGAGAATGCCAGCCTGGCAGACTGGCGCGCGGTCCATGCCGTCAACCTCGATGGCACGTTCCTGGGCTGCCGCTATGCGATTAGGGCGATGAAGCAGGCCGGGACCGGATCGATCATCAATGTCTCATCGCGTTCGGGCCTGGTCGGCATTCCCGGCGCGGCGGCCTATGCCAGCTCCAAGGCTGCCGTGCGCAACCACACAAAGTCGGTCGCGCTGTGGTGCGCGCAGCAGGGCTGGACAATTCGCTGCAATTCGCTCCACCCCGCCGCGATCCTCACCCCGATGTGGGAAGCCATGCTGGGCGACGGACCGGACCGGGCGGACCGCATGGCGGCGCTGGTCGCGGACACCCCGCTGCGCCGCTTCGGCACGGTCGAGGAGGTAGCGGCCATTGCCGTGCTGCTGGCCTCGGACGAAGCGGGCTATGTCACCGGCGCGGAGTTTTCGATCGATGGCGGGCTGCTGGCAGGTTCCGCTGCCGCGCCCGGCTAGCAGAAAAGCCGCGGCACAGTGGATTAGTGGTGTGTTTGCTTCCATTTGCGCCACTTTCTGCCACAGTGCGCCCCGGGAGTAGTGGCTAGACTAGGGGGATGGCGCATGGTCCTGTGGACGGTTCTGGCGTTTGCCACGCTTGGCTGGATCGCTTCCGAGTTTTCGGCCTTCGGGTTGATCCTTGGCGGCATGGCGGGCGTGCCGTTCGGCCTGTGGCTGCGATCGACCATGCGCGGAGAGATTGCGCGCGCCGTGACGCAGGCGCTTAACGCCCGGGTCTATGTGGACGAAGCGGCGCCCGAAGCACCCCGCGAAGCCGCGGCGGCCTCCCCCTATGCCGCCCCGCCGCCTGAGCCGGTGACCGCGCCCGCAGAGCCGGTGCGCGCACCGGAGCCGGCAGAGATCATGGCCCCGGCCTGGCCCGAACCCGCCCCCCGTCCACAGAGCAACCTGATCGCGGAACCAGCCGCCCCGCGCGAGCCGCCGCTGGTCGAGCAATGGATCGCGGGCGCGCGCGACTGGCTGCTGGGCGGCAACACCATCGTTCGCGTTGGGCTGGTGATCCTGTTCGTGGGCCTCAGCTTCCTCGCCCGCTACGCCGCGCAGGCCGGGCTGTTCCCGATCGAGGCGCGGCTGGCGCTCGTCGCGGCGGCAGGGGCGGCGCTGCTGGTGGTTGGCTTCAACCGCCGGACGGTGCGCCCTGAATTTGCGCTCGCCCTGCAGGGCGGCGGCGTGGCGGTGATGTACCTCACCGTCTTCGCCGCCGCGCGGATCTACACCGTCGTGCCGATGGGCGCGGCCTTTGCGCTGATGATCCTGTTCGCGGGGCTGGGATGCGCGCTGGCCCTGCTGCAGGACGCGCGCGGGATGGCGCTGGTCTCGTTCCTTGGCGGGTTCGCCGTGCCGGTGCTGCTGGGCGGCGACGCGAAGACACCGCTGCCGCTGTTCACCTATTACACCGTGCTCAACGCCGCGATTCTGGTGATCGCCTGGAAGAAGAGCTGGCGCCCGCTCAACCTGCTGGGATTCTTCGCCACGTTCGGCATGGCGATCGTCTGGGGCCAGACCAGTTACGCGCCGCAGCATTACCTGACCTGCCAGATTTTCCTTGCGATCAGCGTCGGCATCTATCTCGCCGCTGCGGTGTTCTATGCCCACAACACCCCCGGCAAGCTTGGCAATGCGGTGGATTCGACGCTGCTGTTCGGGCCGGCCATGGCCGGGTTCGGACTTCAGGCCGGGATGATGCGCGGGACCGAGTTCGGCAGCGCCTTTTCAGCGCTGGCCTTTGGCGCGGTCTATCTGGGCGTCACCGCCGTCACCATGCGGCGGGCCAAGCAGGACATGCGCCTGCTCAACGAATGCCTGCTGGCCATCGGCGTGGGCTTCGTGACGCTCGCCGTGCCGCTGGCGCTCGATGCCAAGTGGACCTCGGCAGCCTGGGCGCTTGAGGGCGCGGGCGCCTTCTGGGTCGGCAAGCGGCAGGCGCGCTGGATGGTGCGCGGCTTCGGCCTGCTGCTGCAACTGCTGGCCGCGCTGGTGCTGCTGGCGAACCTGCCTTCCGCGATTTCCGCCGTGCCGGTGCTGAACAACGGCTTCGTCAGCCCGCTGCTGATCGCCCTGCCGCTGCTGCTGACGGCCTGGTGGCTGCGCGGCGACCTGCCGCACAGCGGATCGCGCGCCGCGAAGCTCTATGCCCCGGCGGAGCAGGCGCTGGGCAATCCGGCCTTCCTCGCCGGGTTCCTGTTCATTGCCATCGCCCTGTTCAAGGAAGTGACCCGCAGCGTTCCTGCCGCCAAGGCCGCCGATCTGGCCGAGCCGGTCCTGACCTATCACACCCAGGCGCTGGCCTTCATGCTCGCGCTGCTGGGTGCGGCGGCCCTGGCCGACTGGTTCGGGCGGCGGCGGGACTGGGCGGTGGCGAGCTGGCCGGGCCGGGCCAGCCTGCCGCTGCTGTTCCTGACGTTCATGCTCTCGCTCGGGCTCGGCCGGCACGTGCTGTACCTCCCCGACCTGCCGCTGTGGGTGGCCGCGCTGGCACTCCATTACACCTTGCTGCGCGCCGGCGACCGTGCGGCCACGGAACGTGGTCTGGTCAGCGGCTGGAACTACCTTGTCCACGCCGGGTCCGTGTGGCTGCTCACCGGAATGGTGGCCGACAGCCTCGACCTCGGCATCGACCGGCTGGCCCTGTGGGATACCTCGTGGGCCGGGGTGGTGTTCCTGGTCAGCGTGGTCGCCATGCTGATGGCGCTGACCCGCTGGGCGGGGCGCGCCGCGCCGCTGGCCGACCGTTCGGGCCAGGGCTGGCCGCTGCACCCCCATGCCCCGGCCTATTACTGGACCGCCGCGCTGGTGCTGGCGGCGCTCGCATGGGGCGGCGCGCTGATGACCGCGATGCTGGCCGCCGGCGCGACCGACCCCCTGCCCTACGTTCCGCTGCTCAACCCGGTCGACCTGTCGGTCGCCCTGGCCCTGGCGGCGCTGGAGCTGTGGCGGCGCATGGTGCTGACCGCGCGGCCTGAGCCCGGCGGCGCCGACTTCCTGGCCGGCAAGGCCGCGCTGGCGCTGGCGGCGATCCTGGGCTTCGTGGAAGTCAACGCGATCTGGCTGCGCACCGCACACCATTACCTGGGCGTCGGCTACGATCCCGTGTCGCTCGGCCAGAGCCAGGTGGTGCAGAGCGGCCTTGGCATCCTGTGGACGCTGCTGGCGATGGGGCTGATGCTGCTGGCCAAGCGCCGCGCGCTGCGGGTTCCGTGGCTGCTGGGCGCGGGGCTGCTGGCCGTAGTGGTCGCCAAGCTGGTATTCATCGACATGTCCACGGCCGAAGGCTGGGCGCGGATCGTCACCTTCATCGGGGTGGGCGTGCTGTTCCTGGTGATCGGCTATTTCGTGCCCCTGCCACCGCGCAAGGGAACGCAGGAGACCGCATGATGACTGCCCGTCCTTTTCGACTGCTGCTGCCGGTGCTGGGCCTGCTGGCGCTGACCGCCTGCCAGCAGGACAAGGCCAGGGCGCCAGCCGGGCCGGACGATTTCGCGCTGGTCGTGCCGGTGGCCCCGGCGCAGGGCGGCGCGGTGCAGCGGATCAGCCTGCCGCCCGCGGCGCTGGCCGCGCCGCACCGCGCCGACCTTGCCGACATCCGCCTTTATGACGGCAAGGGCCGCGCGCTCTCGCTCGCTTTCGAGGATGCGGCCAGCCAGGCCGCGCGGCAGACCCATGCCTTTGCCGCCCTGCCGATCGCCGCTCCGCAGGACGGCGAGCAATCGGGCGTGTCGGTCCGGATCGAGGACGGCGGGCGCAGCGTGGCAGTCGATGCAGCCCAGGCCCTGGCCAGTTCGGAGCGCCTCGCCGTGCTGATCGACACGCGGGCCCTGACCGACCCGGCGGAAAGCATTGCCTTCACGGCGGACCTGCCTCCGCAGGTGCCCGTCAACCTGACGGTCGAGAGCGGAAGCGACCTCAGGGCCTGGGACTATCTCGGTGAAAAGGTGCTCTACCGCGCCGCCGAGGGCCAGCCGCTGCTGGCCGCCGCGCGCCTGCCGCTGCACGGCGCGGACCTCAGGGATCGCTACATCCGTATCAGCTGGCGGGCCGCACCCGGCGTGGCGGTGAGCGGCGCGGAAGTGACCACCACCCGCCAGCGTCCGCCCGAGCGTACCGCGCTGGCTACGCGCGGCGGCGTGCTGGCCGATGCGCACAACCTGACCTTCCGCCCGGCGCTTGCCGCACCGATCGCGGCGATGAAGGTCAGCCAGACCGGCCCGGACGGCCTGGTGCCGGTGAAGCTCTACGGCCGCGACGGGGCCGAGCAGCCGTGGGTGCTGCTGGCGGAAGGCACGGTCAGGCAGAACGACAAGCCCGCGCTGCTGGAGCTGGCAGGCGTGGCCATGCGCGAATACCGCCTGGAAGCGGATAGCCGCAGCGCGGGCTTCTCTTCGGCCCCGCGGCTCGATCTGCTGCTCGATCCGGTGACGGTGATCGCCGCGCTTAACGGCGTGGAGCCATACCGGCTGGCCATCGGCAATGCCGAGGCCGCGCCCGCCGCGCTGCCAGTCGGGCAGCTGGTCGAACCGGCAAAGATCGCAGGCCTCCCGGTTGCCCGGACTGGCGGCAATGGCTTGCCGCCGGTGATCGACCTTGCCCCCAGCGAGCCGGACGGCCCCTTCACCGCGCGCAAGCTGACGCTGTGGGGCGCGCTGCTGCTGGGCGTGGCCGTGCTGGCTTTCGCCGCGATCCGCCTGCTGCGCAGCAACGCGCAAGCCACGGCGGAGTAGGACGGGGAAGTCGCGCCGTCAGGCGAGCTGCGAGAAGTCCGTCAATGCCGCATCGCGCAGGCCGCGCCAGACGCGCATGGCCTGGACGGTCTCGGGCACGTCGTGGACGCGCAGCAACTGCACACCGGCCTCCATGCCCTTCACCGCCAGCATCACCGAACCGCCCAGCCGCTGGTGCGCGGGCGCCTCGTTCGACAGCGCCCCCACCATCCGCTTCCGGCTCGCCCCCAGCAGCAGCGGCTGGCCGAGCGCATGGAGCAGCGGCAGGGCATTCATCAGCGCGAGGTTCTCTGCCAGGGTCTTGCCAAAGCCGATGCCCGGATCGAGCACGATCTTCTCGCGCGCAATGCCCGCCGCCAGTGCGGCATCGCGCCGCGCGGCCAGCCAGTCGAACACGTCCAACACCACGTCGGCATAGGTGCCGTCCGCATGGAGGTCCTCGCCCTCGCCCGGCGCGTGCATCAGCACGACCGGCGCGCCCGAACGCGCGGCAAATTCCAGGCTGCGCGGATCGTGGCGGAGCGCCGAGACATCGTTGATGATGTGTGCCCCCGCCGCCAGCGCGACCTCCATCACTGCCGGCCGCCGGGTATCGACGCTGATCGCCGCGCCCGCAGCCGCCAGCCGCTCGATCGCCGGGATCACGCGCTTGATCTCGTCGCCTTCCCACACCGCCGCGCCGCCGGGCCGGGTGCTTTCCCCGCCGACATCGATCAGCGCCGCCCCCGCCTCGACCATCGTGGCGGCATGGTCATTGGCAACCAGCGGATCGTCCATGAAATGGCCGCCATCAGAGAAGCTGTCGGGCGTGATGTTGAGGATGCCCATGACCTGCGGCTGATCGAGCCGGATCGTGCGCGCGCCGCACTGCAGGGGCGCGTGGCTGCGCTGGAGATTTGCCCATTGCTGCTGCACCGCGTCCGGCAGCGAGGGCATGGCGGAGCGCAGTTCCGCGGCGCCGTAGCGGGTGCGGGCGATGACCTTGCCGCCGCTGCGTTCGATCAGCGCGAAGCGGCTGGCATAGACCATGCCGCCCGCCAGCCGCACCGCCTCGCCCTCTTCGGACTGCGGGCTATCAGCCAGGGCGATGGGGCGGAGGTAATGGGTCTGGGTCATGGTCACATCCGCCGCCGGAGGTTCAGTCCTCGGTGGCCAGCAGATACAACTGCCGGATCGCATCGAGCGGCTTCACCTGCCCCTCGTGCTCAAGGTGCCAGAAGGTCCAGCCATTGCACGAAGGCGCGTCCTGCAATTTCGCGCCAAGCCCGTGGATCGAGCCGGTATCGCTGTCCGCCACCAGCGAGCCATCGGCGCGCACCGATGCCGCCAGGCGGCGCTTCTTGTCGAACAGCTGCGTACCCGGCGCGATCCAGCCGGTTTCGATCAGCGTCCCGAAAGCCACCTTGGGCGCGGTGCGCGCGCTTTGCATCGTGGTCAGCGCGCTCTCGTCGAGTGGCAGGGCCAGTTCGATCCGCTCAAGCGCGGCTTCGCGGTAGGCGCTCTCGCGCTCGCAGCCGATCCATTCGCGGCCCAGCCGCCGGGCGACCGCGCCGGTGGTGCCCGTGCCGAAGAACGGGTCGAGCACCACGTCGCCCTTGTTGGTGGTGGCCAGCATCACCCGGTAAAGCAGCGCCTCGGGCTTTTGCGTGGGGTGGACCTTGTGCCCGCCCTTCTTCAGCCGTTCCTGCCCGCCGCAGATCGGCAGAACCCAGTCCGAACGCATCTGCAGTTCGTCATTGAGCGTCTTCATCGCGCGGTAGTTGAAGGTGTACTTCGCCTTCTCCCCCATCGAGCACCAGATCAGCGTTTCATGCGCGTTGGTGAAGCGGGTGCCCTTGAAGTTGGGCATCGGATTCGCCTTGCGCCAGACGATGTCGTTGAGGATCCAGAACCCCATGTCCTGCAGCATCGCGCCGAGGCGGAAGATGTTGTGGTAAGATCCGATCACCCACAGCGAGCCGTTGGGCTTGAGCACCCGGCGCGCCTCGGTCAGCCAGGCGCGCGAAAAGGCGTCATAGGCGGCAAAGCTGTCGAACTGGTCCCAGTGATCGGTCACCGCGTCGACATGGCTGCCATCGGGACGCGAGAGATCGCCGCCGAGCTGGAGGTTGTAGGGCGGATCGGCGAAGATCATGTCGACCGAGGCCGAGGGGAGCGAGCGCATCGCCTCCACGCAGTCGCCATCCAGGATCCGCCCAACGGGCAGGTCCGGACGGACAACTTCCTTGGCAGCGCGCAGCCGCGCCTTCTCACCTACCAGCATTTGACCCATTCCGACGCGTCGAACCCCCTTTGACTTATCCACAGGGTGAGTCATCCGGAGTCCCGCGTCAAGTCGCGACTCGCCGGGAATCCTTGGTAATCGAGGTTAAAGCCGACCTGCCGCGAGCGGAACGGAACGAGTCCGGCACAGGATATGGAGTCTCGCGCTCTGGTGCGGACTCAACATCTGGTGGTGTGGCGAAGCGGACTCGGACAAGAAAAAATATCACCCCCGCAGCGACAAGCTTGATTGTCTACTGAATGAGTGGAGTTTATTCGAGGCTCCGTCGGGACGTATTCCAAGTCGACCGGCTTCCCCACCGCAATGGAGACGCCAGATGGCCCAGCCCCTTTCCCTTTCCGCCGAACCGCTCGTGCTTATCATCCCAGGCCTCAACAACAGCGGGCCGGATCACTGGCAGACCCGGTGGGAGCGCAGCCGCCGCGACTGCCAGCGGGTCGACCTGGGGATGTGGGATCGCCCGCACCGCAACACCTGGGTCAACAAGCTCAATCTCGCGATCCGCGAGGCGGGCCGCCCCGTAGTGCTGGTGGCGCACAGCCTGGGCTGCCTGGCGGTGGCCTGGTGGGCCGCGCTGGAGCAGCCCGGGCCGGACAGCCCGGTGCTGGGCGCGCTGCTGGTCGCGCCGCCCGACGTGGACTTCTGGCCGATGGACGAGCGGCTGCTGACCTTCGCGCCGACGCCGTCCGCCCCGTTGCCCTTCCCCTCGATCCTCGCCGCCAGCCATGACGATCCCTATATGGGCTTTCGCGCCGCGCGGCGGCTGGCGCGGCTGTGGGGCAGCAATTTCGCGGACGCCGGAAAGATCGGCCACATCAACGCTCAGTCGGACATTGGCGACTGGGACTTCGGCCAGTTCCTGCTCGAAATGCTGCTGCGCCGGACGCGGGCTGACGCCGGTCTGGCCGACGCCCTGCTGATCGATGGCGCGCGCAGCCCTGCGCCTGGCCAGCCGCACGGCGATCAGCCGGCGAACATCTCCAACTGAGCGACCGGCGCAAAGCTGCGGCGGTGCAAGGGGGTCGCCCCGTGCCGCCGGAGCGCCTCAAGGTGCTCGGCCGTGCCATAGCCCATGTTGCGCTCCCAGCCGTAGTGCGGATGGGTCTGCGCAGCGGCGCGCATCAGCCGGTCGCGGTGTTCCTTGGCCAGGATCGAGGCGGCGGAAATGCACGGCTCCAGACCGTCCCCGCCAACGATCGCGCGGGCCTGCCAGCGCCAGTCCGGGTGGCGGCCATGGGGGGTCAGGTTGCCATCGATCAGCACTTCGGCGGGTTCCATGCCCAGCCGCGCGACCAGCGCTCCGACCGCGCGGGTCATCGCCAGCATGGTCGCGGCGAAGATGTTGATCCGGTCGATTTCCTCCACCTCGGCCACGCCCAGCGCCCAGTGGCAGGTGGCGTGGATCAGCGGTTCCAGTTCGGCGCGGCGCTTGGCGGAGAGCTTCTTGGAATCGTCGAGCCCCGGCGGCACCTCCACCCCCAGCACGCAGGCGGCGGCCACCACCGGCCCGGCCAGCGGCCCGCGCCCGGCCTCGTCCACGCCGATGATCACCTGACCATCCGGGAACTTGGCAAAAACGGAAAGGTCACCGATATCACCAGCCATGAACATTCGACTCCTCACCGCTCTTTCGCCGCTCGTCCTCATTGCCGCAAGCTGTGGCGGCCCTGCTTCGGGGGATAGCCCGCCCGCTGTCCGCCTTGAGGAAGGCGCCTTCGCCGTCCAGGAGCTGGCGACCTTTGATGAACCGTGGGCCATGGCCCAGCTCGGCGACGGGGCCCTGCTCGTCACCGAGAAGAAGGGCCGTCTGCTGCTCTGGCAGAACGGCAAGCAGGCCGTCGAGGTCGCGGGCGCGCCCAAGGTCGATTACGGCGGCCAGGGCGGGCTGGGCGACGTGATCGTCCACCCCTCGGGCAAGGCGATCTATCTCAGCTGGGCCGAGGCGGGAGACGGCGACACGCGCGGCGCCGTGGTCGCGCGGGCCGAGCTGGTGCACGGGGCGACGCCCTCGCTCGCCAATCTCGAAGTGATCTGGCGGCAGACCCCCAAGGTCACCGGGCGCGGCCACTATTCGCACCGCATGGCGGTGAGCCCGGACGGCAAGTCCCTGTTCATCGCCTCGGGCGAACGGCAGAAGATGCAGCCAGCACAAGACCCGGCGAGCGATCTTGGCAAGGTCATCCGCCTGCCGATCGACGCTGCGGGCAAGCCCGCGGGCGCGGCGGAGCGCTACTCGCTCGGCCACCGCAACATCCTTGGCCTGCAGTTCGCCCCCGATGGCCGCCTGTGGGAGATCGAGCATGGACCGGCTGGCGGCGACGAGCTCAACCTGGTCCGCCAGGGCGCGAACTATGGCTGGCCGCTGGTGTCGGAAGGCAAGCACTACAGCGGCGAATTCATCCCGCCGCATTCGACCCGGCCTGATTTCGCCGCCCCCGCGCTGTTCTGGAACCCGGTGATCGCGCCGGGCGGTATGGTGTTCTACACTGGCAGGATGTGGCCCGAATGGCGCGGCCAGCTGCTGATCGGCGCGATGAACCCCAGCGGCGTGGTGCGGGTCAAGATCGACGGCGATAAGGCCAGTGAAGAGGCCCGCTATCCGATGGATAAGCGCATCCGCGCCATCGCCCAGGCGCCGGACGGCGCGCTGCTGGTGCTGGAGGACAAGGCCGGCGGGCGCCTGCTGCGGCTCTCCCGCAAGTAGGCCCCCACTCAAGCAGGGCGCGTTTCGATTCGACAAGGGGCGCCGCCGGTCCTATCGGCGCGGCCCATGTCTGATGCCCTGACCCTGATCCCGCTCGACAATGTCGATCCCGCGCTCGTCGAGCAACTGCTCGACCGCGCGTTCGAACCGGGCCGCCACCAGCGCACCGCCTACAAGGTGCGCGAAGGCATGGACTGGCTGCCCGCCCTCAGCTTCGCGGCGATCGACGGCGAGGAGCATCTGGTCGGCACGATCCAGTGCTGGCCCGTGGCGCTGACTGACGGGGATGGCCGCGCCCATCCGATGATCATGGTCGGCCCGGTTGCCGTCCTGCCCGAACAGCAGGGCGCCGGGATCGGCAAGGCGCTGATGAGCGCCAGCCTCTCCGCGCTCGATCCGCGCGCGCCCTTGCCGCTGGTGATGATCGGCGATCCCGAATATTACGGTCGGTTCTGGGGCTTCACCAACGCCTTTACCGGCGGCTGGGATCTGCCCGGCCCGTTTGAACAGCGTCGCCTGCTGGTTCGCGCAGCCGAACCTGCCGTCCTCCCCAAGGACGGCATGCTGGGGCCTTGGAAAGGCTGACCGCTTCTGGCATCGCAAATCCGATGCCCTACGAACCGCCGCCCGAACTAGCCGCGTTGTCGCTCGCCGAAGTGGCCGATCTGGCCGCGGCGCGCCGCCTGCCGCCGGTCGAGCAGTGGAACCCGGCGGTCAGCGGCGACAGCCTGATGACGATCCTGGCCGATGGGCGTTGGCTGCATGATGGCGGGGAGATCCGCCGTCCGGCGATGGTCCGCGCCTTCTCCTCGCTGCTGCGCCGCGACGCGGACGGGCAGCACTGGCTCGTCACCCCGCACGAGCGCCAGTCGATCAAGGTCGAGGATGCCGCCTTCATCGCGGTCGATGTCGCCCGCCACGGCGATGCGCTGGTATTCCGCCTCAACACCGACGACACGGTTGTGGCCGGCCCGGACTATCCGCTGATCGCGCGCGGCGATGCCGATCTGCCCGCGCTCTACCTTGCCGTCCGTCACGGCACCGAGGCGCGGATCAACCGCTCCACCTGGCTGCAACTGGTCGACCTTGCCGATGCGGACCTGACCGTGTCGAGCCAGGGCGCGCGCTTTTCGCTGGTCCCGGCATGAGCGAACTGGTCGAGCGCCTGCGCCGTCTCCACGCCGAGGGCCATGCCCGCGAGGTCGAGGGGCTACGCGACGACCGCTGGTTTTCACCTCCCGAGGTCCGCGATGCCGCTGTGCTCGCCGCCATCACCGATGGCCCGCGCCCCGGCTTCCTGCTGATCCACCGCCCCACCAACATGCGCTCGCACCCGGGGCAGGTCGCGTTTCCGGGCGGCAAGGTCGATCCCGGCGAAACCCCGGTCGAGGCCGCACTGCGCGAGGCCTATGAGGAAATGGGCATCCGCGAACGCGACGTGACCGTGATCGGCACCAGCGACATCTACCGCACAGGCACCGGCTATTCGATCACCCCGGTCCTCGCCGTGGTGCCGCCCGAGATCGAGATCAGTCCCAGCCCTACCGAAGTCGCCGCCTGGTTCGAGGCTCCGGTCGACTTCGTGTTCGACAGCGCCAATCACAGCCACAATGCCGCGACCTACATGGGCCAGGAGCGCCGCTATATCGAGATCATGTGGCAGCAGCACCGCATCTGGGGCGTGACGGCGGCGATCATCAACAACCTCTCGCGGCGGATCGACTGGAATGGATAAGCGCCTCTCCGCCGAATGGATGACCCGCGACGACCTTGCCGCGCTCAACGCCGCGCTGGGCCAGGGCATGGCGCGCTTTGTCGGCGGCGCGGTGCGCGACAGCCTGCTCGGCCTGCCGGTGAAAGACATCGACATGGCCACCCTGCTCCAGCCGCGCGAGACGATGCGGCGGCTGAAGGAGGCCGGCATTACCGCCATTCCGACCGGCATCGAGCATGGCACGATCACCGCCGTGCTGGCGAGCGGCCCGGTCGAAATCACCACCCTGCGCCATGACGTGTCGACCGATGGCCGCCGCGCCACGGTCGAGTTCGCCACCGACTGGCGCGAGGACGCGGCGCGCCGCGATTTCACGATCAACGCGCTTTATGTCGATCCGGCGGGCGGCGAGATCTTCGACTACTTCGGCGGCCTCGCTGACCTTGCCGCGCGGCGCGTGCGATTCATCGGCGATGCCCGCCAGCGCATCCGCGAGGACCACCTGCGCATCCTGCGCTATTTCCGCTTCCAGGCCCGCTTTGGCAGCCAGCCTGCCGATAGCGAGGCCGAAGCCGCCTGCGCCGAACTCGCCGCCACGCTCAAGGGCCTGTCGCGCGAGCGGGTCGGGATGGAGATGATGAACCTCCTCGGCCTGCCCGATCCCGCGCCAACGGTGCAGCGCATGGCGCAGCTGGGCGTGCTGGCGGTGGTCCTGCCCGAAGCCGATCCCGCCGCGCTCGCCGCGCTGGTGACGGAGGAGCGGCGCCAGTCCGTCGCCCCCGACGCCTTGCGCCGCCTGGCCGCGCTGCTCCCCGCCGAGGTGCCGCTGGCCGAGGCCGTCGCCAGCCGCTTCCGCCTCTCCGGCGCGCAGAAGAAACGGCTGGCGCTGGCAGCGGGGCGCGACGGCGCTCCCGACGATCCCCGCGCGCTGGCCTACCGGCTGGGCCGTGAGGGCGCACTCGACCGGCTACTGCTCGCGAGCGAGAGTGTCGCAGCGCTCGATGGCTGGGAAATCCCTGCCTTTCCCCTCAAGGGTGGAGAGATTGTCGCGCGCGGGATCAAGGCCGGGCCGGAAGTGGCGCGCGTGCTACGCAGCGTCGAGGCGCGATGGGTCAGCGAAGGCTTTCCGGGCGAGACGCGTGTCAGCGAACTGCTCGACGAAGCCCTGAACTGAACCCCACCCTCCGTTCGTGTCGAGCCTGGTCGAGACACGTTTGCACCCCCGTGTCTCGACTACGCTCGACACGAACGGACGTTGGTTTTCAGTCGGCTCAGTCGAACTTGTTATCCCGCGGGAAGCCCGTGGGCGGCATCCGGCCCGCCGCGCCGCGTGCGACCTTCCACATCCGCATGTCGCTTTCGGTCCGCACCCGGCCGCTCTCGCCACCCATCTTCCAGCTGAGGCCGTCCTCCAGCTTCAGCGTGGTCGCGTCCGCGAGGCCTCCGTCGCGGTAGCGTTGCAGGGTGACGCCCTGCCCCTTGGCCAGCACCGGCAGTTCCTCAAGGCTGAACAGCACCAGCTTGCGGTTATCACCGACCACGGCGACGTGATCGTGCTCCGGCGGGATTTCGCGCACCACGGCCAGCTTGACGCCAGGCTTGGTGGTCATCACGCCGCGACCTTTGCGCGTCTCGGCCAGAAGTTCGTCCGTTTCGGCGGCAAAACCCCGGCCCACACTGCTCGCCAGCAGCAATTGCGCCTTGGGCTTGTAGACCAGCAGGGCCACGATATGCGCCTGTGCATCGATATCCAGCACGGTGCGGATCGGCTCGCCAAAGCCGCGCGCGGAGGGCAGCTTGTCGCAGCCCA
The DNA here is from genome assembly GCA_937864195.1 of uncultured Novosphingobium sp. Taxonomy (GTDB): domain Bacteria; phylum Pseudomonadota; class Alphaproteobacteria; order Sphingomonadales; family Sphingomonadaceae; genus Novosphingobium. The sequence goes on along the minus strand of CALMJG010000053.1, from coordinate 478 downwards.
GCGTGTAGAACCGGCCATTGTCGCAGGCGATCAGCAGCTTGTCGGTGGTCTGGGCATGGAGCACAAAGGCGGGGCCATCGCCCTCCTTGTACTTGTGCTCCTTGTCGAGCGGCTCGTGCCCGCTGGCGCCCCTGATCCAGCCACGCGTGGAGAGGATCACCGTAACCGGCGCCTTCTCGATCATCGCGTCCATGCTGAATTCCACTGTCGGCGCGGCCTCGGCAATGGTGGTGCGGCGGCGTCCGAGCGCGGTATCCTCGCCGTAGTCCTTGCGCAGCGCGGCGAGATCGCGCTTCAGCCGGGTGCGCTGGCGGGCCGGACTGTCGAGCAGCTTGTTGAGCTCGTCCTGTTCGGCCAGCAGGGCGTCCCGCTCGCGCCGCAGTTCCATTTCCTCCAGCTTGCGCAAAGAACGCAGCCGCATGTTGAGGATCGCCTCTGCCTGGCGGTCGGTCAGCTCGAACTCGGCCATCATCACCGG
>CALMJG010000052.1 GCA_937864195.1 uncultured Novosphingobium sp. | reverse complement strand
GCCGGCGCGGTGCTGATGATCACCCACGACCGCTACTTCCTCGACAACGTGGTCGGCTGGATCCTCGAACTCGACCGGGGCAAGTACTTCCCCTACGAGGGCAACTATTCCACCTACCTGGAAAAGAAGGCCAAGCGCCTTGAACAGGAAGAGCGCGAGGAAAGCGGCAAGCAGAAGGCCCTGTCCCGCGAACTCGAATGGATCCGCCAGACCCCGGCCGCCCGCCAGACCAAGAGCAAGGCGCGTATCCGCAAGTTCGAGGAACTCCAGAACGCGCAGGACAACCGCGCGCTCGGCAAGGCCCAGATCGTCATCCAGGTGCCAGAGCGCCTGGGCGGCAAGGTGATCGAGGCCAAGGGCATCTCCAAGGCCTATGGCGACAAGCTGCTGTTCGAGGACCTGTCGTTCATGCTGCCGCCGGGCGGCATTGTCGGCATCATCGGGCCGAACGGCGCGGGCAAGTCCACCCTGTTCCGAATCATCACCGGCCAGGAACAGCCCGACAGCGGCACGATCGAGATCGGCTCCACCGTTCGCCTGGGCTATGTCGACCAGAGCCGCGACGACCTCAACCCCGCCAACAACGTCTGGCAGGAAATCTCCGGCGGGCACGACTACATGACCGTCAACAAGCAGGAGATGAGCACCCGGGCCTATGTCGGCGCGTTCAACTTCAAGGGCGCGGACCAGCAGAAGAACGTCGGCAAGCTTTCGGGCGGTGAACGCAACCGCGTCCACATGGCCAAGATGCTCAAGCAGGGCGGCAACGTGCTGCTGCTGGACGAACCGACCAACGACCTCGACGTCGAAACCCTCGCCGCGCTGGAAGACGCGATCGAGAATTTCGCCGGCTGCGCCGTGGTCATCTCGCACGACCGCTTCTTCCTTGATCGCCTCGCCACCCACATCCTGGCGTTCGAGGGCAACAGCCACGTCGAATGGTTCGAAGGCAACTTCGCCATGTACGAGGAAGACAAGCGCCGCCGCCTGGGCGACGCGGCGGATCGCCCGACCCGGCTTGCCTACAAGAAGCTGACGCGCTGAGCGCCCGGCCCTGACCTGTCAGGGGGCCGCGCCGGTCCTCTGCCTTGGTTCATTCGGCCGTTACTCATTCAGATCGCCGCGCCTGAACCGGGCGCGGCGATTTTTGTTGTGGGCACGGCGGGACTTACGTTCACGCAAATCCTGCCGAAGCTGAACGGCAACCTTGCCAGACCATTCACTCTGCCGACAGCACGACAGGACTACGAATCGCTCCATGGTCGCCGCCGATGGTGCGGCGCGCAGGAATGGAGAACGGCCATGGCCGTCAAGCTTTCGAACAGGACTTCTGGCAAGACCGGGCGCGGCACCGCGATGGCGCTGGCCCTTGCGGCACTGGCGCTCCCGAGCGCGGCTCTGGCGCAGGATCAGGACGGCGGCCGCCGTGGCGGCTGGAATCGCGGCGGCGAGGCCGCAGGCAACATCAACCCCAGCGGCGGCGAGCAGCGGCGCGAACGCGCGGCGCGGTCGAACGAGGGCGGCGGTGACCAGGGCCGCCGCGCCTGGGGCGCGCCCCAGCAGCGCATGGCCGCGCCCCAGCAGGCACAGGTCCCGCAGGCACAAATGCCGCAAGCCCCGCAGGTGCGCTGGCAGGGCAATGGCGCAAGCTGGCAGGGCCGCAACGCCGGCCAGACCGCGCCCGTGGCAACCCCGCCCGCCAACTGGAGCGGCAACGACCAGAACCGCGGCGATCGTCGCGGCGGGTGGAACGGCGAACGCCGTGGCAGCGATGCCCGCACCGGGCAGCCCGGCCGTCAGGATCGCACCACTTCACAGCCTTCGACCACCCAGGACCGCCGCTGGAACGGCAACCGCGCCGAATGGAATACCGGCCGGCAGGGCCAGGAAGCCGGACGCCGCGATAACGACCGGCAAGACAGCAACCGCTGGGATGGCAACCGCGAGCGCCGCGATGGCGAGCGGTGGCGCGAGGGTGATCGTGATCGGCGCGGCGGCACCTACTGGAATGGCGGCAATGCCACGAACCAGAACCGCTATCGCGACACCAACCGCTATGTCCACCGCGACGGGCGCAACTGGAACCGGTGGAACAACGGCTGGCGCAGCAACAACCGCTATGACTGGTCCAGCTATCGCCGGACCAACCCGTCGATCTATCGCTGGGGTTCGTACTATTCACCCTATCGCGGCTATTCGTATCGCAGGCTGAGCATCGGGTTGTTCCTCGACAACCTGTTCTACAGCAACCGTTACTGGATCAACGATCCCTGGCAGTACCGCCTGCCGGATGCCTACGGCCCCTATCGCTGGGTCCGCTATTATGACGACGCGTTGCTGGTCGATACCTACACCGGCGAAGTGGTCGACGTGATCTACGATTTCTTCTGGTAAGCGAGGCCGGAAGGAGCAGCGAGAAGCCCCCGCCCGCAAGGACGGGGGCTTTTCCTTCGCTTTGGCGAGCGGTCAGGCCTTGCGGCGCATCCAGGGTGCCATGCGGGCCATGGTGCCATCCTTGTCGATCACCATGTGCTTGATCGCCGCGGCGACGTGAATGATGAACAGCACCAGCATGGCCTGCGCGAACACTTCGTGCAGTTCGTGGAATACGCCGTTCACCGCCTTGTCGGGACCGACCGGCAGCGCGGGCACATTGATCAGCCCGAACAGCGAAACCGGGTTGCCCTTGCCCGAAACCAGGCCCCAGCCCGACAGCGGGATCGCCAGCATCAGGAAATAGAGCAGGCCGTGGGTCACCTTCGCCAGCGCGGCTTCCCACGCCTTCAGCGTTTCGATCAGCGGCGGCGCGGGGCGCATGAAGCGCCATACGATCCGCAGCACCGTGAGTGCCAGGATCGTCAGGCCGATCGCCTTGTGGTTGCCCATCATCGCCATCCGGTCTTCCTTGGCCATGTCCTCCGACAGTTCGGCGATCAGGAAGTTGGCGATGATCAGCACAGCGATGAGCCAGTGCAGGACGACTGCGCCGCGCGAATAGGCGGCGGGGGTCAGGGTGTTATTGGTCATGCGGCGAGAGAATTAGCCGATGTTGCCTGCCCTGCAAGCGCAAAACACTTGGCCCTGCGCGGCCGTGCCGATAGGCAGGGCGCGATGAGCTATCCCCCCTGCCCCAATCCCGACCGCAAGGCGCTGGAAGCCCTGGGCGCGCGGGTGCGCGAGCGACTGGCCGCCGATCCGAGCGTGGAGAAAGTCCCGGTCGAGGCGGCGGAAATCTGGGCCGTGGCGGAATTTCTCTCGCCCGCCGAGTGCGACCGGCTGATCGGGCTGGTCGATGCCGGGGCCAAGCCCTCCGGCCTGCTGACCGATGGCTATGGCACCGGCTGGCGCACCTCCTATTCGGGCGACGTCGATCCCACCGATCCCTTCGTGATGATGATCGAGCGGCGGATCGACGACCTGCTGGGCATTCCCCACGAATGGGGCGAGACGATCCAGGGCCAGCGCTACGAGCCGGGCCAGGAATTTCGCGAACACATGGACTGGTTCTGGACCAGGGCGAAATACTGGAAGGACGAGGCCCGGCGCGGCGGCCAGCGCGGCATCACCGCCATGGCCTATCTCAATGATGTCGAGGCAGGCGGGGCGACCGAGTTCCTCAACCTCGGCATCTCGATCGCGCCGCAGCGCGGGGCGCTGATCGTATGGAACAATGCGGGCATCGATGGCTCGCTCAACCAGGCGACGCTGCACGCCGGGCGTCCGGTGGAAGCCGGCGTCAAATACGTCATCACCAAGTGGTATCGCTCACGCAAATGGGGGTAATCGATTTGAACAGGATTTTCCGGCAGAGCCTGCTGGCTGCTGCCGCGCTGGTTGTCGCGCCCGCCTCAACGGGTCTCGCCGTGGCGGCGCAGGCGCCCGCCCCTGCCCAGGCGCGGGTGACGGTCGCCAGCGAGGACGAGCGGCTGATGGCGCTGTTCGAGGACGACCAGCGGCGCGAGGACGCGCTCGATCCGATCAGCCAGGTCTATCGCGGCGGCGATGCCAATCCGCGCGTGCTGCGCCTGCTGTTCACCGAGGAACTGACCCGCGCACGCCGCTCCGCCGTCAGCCAGAGCCTGGCCGCGCTGTCCGCGATCGACCGCCGCAGGCTCAGCGCGGAGCGGCAGATTTCCTATGACGTGTTCCTTGCCGCCAAGCGCGAGGAAGCGATGTGGCTGCGTCCCGACATGCAGGCGCTCACCGCCGTGCGCCCCTTCACCCATTTCGGGGGCCTGCAGGTGGAATTCCCCGCGCTGATCGCGAAGGGCGGGCCACTGAGCTATGCCAGCGAAGCGGATTACCGCGAGAACCTCGATCTGCTCCACGCCTTCCCGCAGGTGCTGGACAATGCCACCCGCCAGTTCCGTATGGGCATGGACAGTGGCGTGGTCGAGACGAAGCTGACCACCCGCAACATGATCGCCCAGATCGACGCGCTGCTGGCCCAGCCGATCGAGGAATCGCCGTTCCTCTCGCCGCTGGCCGAACTGCCAGAGGGGGTGCCTGAAGACCGCCGCGCCGCGCTCCGCACGGAATGGCGCGCGGCGGTAACTGGCGAAGTCCTGCCCGCCTATCGCCGGTTCCGCGAGTTCCTGTCCGCCGAATATCTGCCCGCCGCGCGCGAGGCTGCCGGCATTTCGGCCATGAAGGGCGGGCCGGCCGTCTATCGCCGCCTGATCGAGGAGCATACCACCCTGCCCCTCGGCGCGGAGGAGGTCCACAGGCTGGGCCTGTCCGAAGTCGCGCGCATCCAGCGCGAGATGGACGCGGTTCGCAAGGATCTGGGTTATCCGCAGGGCACCCTGCGGGAATTCTTCGACACCATGCGCAGCGATCCGCGCTTTCACCCGACCCGGGCGGACGAACTGTCGGAGGGCTTCGCCGCCACCGCCCGCGCGGTCGACGCGCAGGTGCCGCGGTTCTTCTCCACCGTGCCCAAGACGCAGCTGCTGATCGAACCCTATCCCGCCTACCGCGAGAAGTACGAGGCAGGGGGCAGCTACAACCAGGGATCGCCCGACGCGACCCGGCCCGGCACGTTCTATTACAACACCTATGACCTCCCCAGCCGGTTCCTGACCGGCATCGTCACGCTCTATCTGCACGAGGGCGCGCCGGGGCATCACTTCCAGATCAGCCTTGCGCAGGAAAACACGGCGCTGCCCGATTTCCAGCGCTTCGGCGGCAACAACGCCTATGTCGAAGGCTGGGCGCTCTATGCCGAGACGCTGGGCTACGAGATGGGGTTCTACAAGGACCCGATGGCACACTGGGGCACGCTGGATGACGAGATGCTGCGGGCGATGCGGCTGGTGGTCGATACCGGCATCCACGCCAAGGGCTGGAGCCGCGAGCAAGCGATCGACTACATGTTAGCAAATTCGGGCATGGGCCGCAGCGATGCGACGGCGGAAGTGGAACGCTACATCGCCTGGCCGGGACAGGCGCTGGGCTACAAGATCGGCGCGCTGACCATCCAGCGCCTGCGCCGCAAGGCCGAGACGGCACTGGGGCCGAAGTTCGACGTCCGCGCGTTCCACGAACAGGTGCTGGGATCGGGCGCACTGCCCCTGCCCGTGCTGGAGGCGAAGATCGACCGCTGGATTGCGGCGAGCCGTTAGCAGAGACAGGTGTTGCCGTCCCGGACCCGGCCCGGGACAGCGACAGCCCTGTCAGCCCAGCGCTTCGGCGATCAGTTTGCGCGTGTTCGCCACGCCGTACAGCGCGATGAAGCTGCCCATGCGCGGCCCCTGGCTGGAGCCGAGCAGCGTTTCGTACAGCGCCTTGAACCAGTCGCGCAGGTTCTCGAAGCCGAAGTCGGCATTCTTGCCGATCTCGTAGACGAGGTTCTGCAGGTCTTCGGCGCTGGCGTCGTCCCCCAGCCGGGCGAGTTCGGCATCGAGCGCCAGCAGGGCCGCGCCTTCGTTGGCGTCCGGCTTGCGGCGCTTCAGCGTCGGGGCGACGAAATCGCGGTTATAGGCCAGCGCCTTGTCGACCAGCGCGTCGAGCGCGGGATGATGCGCCGGATCGGCATCGTGCACGTAGTTGCCGAGATAGGTCCACACCTGCTCGCGCGTGGCATGAGCGCCCATCACCCCGACGAGGTTAAGCAGCAGGCCGAAAGTTACCGGCAAGCTCTCGCCCTCGCCGCCCTGATATCCGTTGGTGCGCAGCAGGTGCCACACCGGATTGCCGAGCTGCTGCTCGACCGGCTGCGAAGGGATCTTCTCGCGGAACTGCCAGTATTCATCGACCGCACGAGGGATGATCCCGGCATGCAGGCTCTTGGCGCTCTTGGGTTCGCGGAACAGGTAGAAGCCCAGGCTTTCCTCGCTGCCATAGGTCAGCCACTGGTCGATGGTCAGGCCATTGCCTTTGGACTTGGAAATCTTCTCGCCGTTCTCGTCGAGGAACAGTTCGTAGATCAGCCCCTCCGGCGGACGGCCGCCCAGCACGCGGGCGATCTTGCCGCTTTCGCGCACAGAGTCGGTCAGATCCTTGCCGCACATCTCGTAATCGACGCCCAGCGCAACCCAGCGCATCGCCCAGTCGACCTTCCACTGCAGCTTGGCCTGCCCGCCGAAAATGCAGGTCTCGACCATCTCGCCATGGTCCTCGAACCGCACGATCCCGGCATCGGCATCGACCACTTCGATCGGCACCTGCAGCACCTGGTGCGTTTTCGGGCTGACCGGCAGGACCGGCGAATAGGTCTTGCGGCGCTCCTCGCGCAGGGTCGGCAGCATGACGCCCATGATCGCATCGTAATTGCGCAGCACACCCGCCAGCGCACCGTCAAAGGCGCCGGAATTGTAGTTGTCCGAAGCGGAAACGAATTCGTAGTCGAAGGCGAACCGGTCAAGGAAGTCGCGCAGCATCGCATTGTTATGGTGCGCGAAGCTTTCGTACTTGCCAAACGGATCGGGAATCCGGCTCAGCGGATGGCCAAGGTAGGCGGTCAAAAGCCCCTGGTTGGGGATATTGTCCGGCACCTTGCGCAGCCCGTCCATGTCGTCCGAGAACGCGACCAGCCGGGTCGGCGCGCCATCGGTCAGCACTTCATAGGCGCGGCGCACCAGCGTGGTGCGCAACACTTCCTGGAAAGTGCCGATGTGCGGCAGGCCCGACGGGCCATAGCCGGTTTCGAACAGCACGGGCGCGCCGCCGGGTTTCCCGTCCGGGAACCGCTTGATCAGCTTGCGGGCTTCCTCGAAAGGCCATGCCTTCGAGACCTGGGCGGCGGCGAGAAGTGCGGCATCGGTCATAACCCCCGGCCTTTCGCGGGAATCCACGTCTTGTGCAAGCGCGAAGGTGCGCCACTTTCCCCACTTAGCGCCGGGCTTGCGGTTTGATTGCGCCAGCGAATGGCCTAGGCTTGCGCAAAACAGCAATGAGGATGACCATGACGTTCCGGATCGCGCAATTTACCCTGGCCTGCGCGCTGTCGCTCGTCGCCGGCACGGCGGCATTGGCCTCACCATCGCAAGAGACTGCCACCCTGTGGCACGGAGGCACCATCCTGACCATGGACGGGGAAACCCCGCGCACGGTCCAGGCGGTGGTCACGCGCGGCAACCGGATCGTCTTTGCCGGGGCGGAAAGGCAGGCCCGCCGCGCTGCGGGGCACGGGGCGAATGACCGTGACCTCAAGGGCGCGACCATGCTGCCCGGCTTCATCGATGCCCATTCGCACTTCTCGTTCGCGCTGCAGGCGGCAGGCGGGATCGACCTGTCAGACCCGGCGATGGGCGAGGTTCGCAATGTCGCGACCCTGCTCGATGCGGTGAAGCGGGCCGCCGAGCGCAGGGGAATCGCCAAGGGCGAATGGGTGGTGGTCTGGTCCTATGACCAGGAAAATCTGGAGGAAGCCCGTCACGTTACCCGCGCGGAGATCGACGCCGCGCTGCCCGATTACAAGGTGGTGCTGCTCCACGTGTCGTTCCACGGCCTGGTCGCCAACAGCGGGGCGCTGGCGGCGGCGGGGCTGAAGGATGGCGCGCCGGTGCCCGAAGGCGGCGTGATGCCCAGCGACGCGCAGGGCAAGCTCACCGGCCTGCTGTTCGAAAAGGCGATGTACCCGGTGATGGCCGTGCTGCCGCGTCCCGATCCGGGGGCGATGCTCGCCGCGATCGAGGCCGCGCAGCTGCGCTATGCGCGCGAGGGCTACACCCAGATGCAGGAAGGCGCGAGCCAGCCCGGCGACATTGCCTTTTTCACCTCACCCGCAGCCAAGGAACGGCTGAAGCTCGACCTTGCCATGCTGCCGATCTTCAGCGGGCTCGATCCGCTGCTGGCGCGCAAGGACGTACAGTTCGGGACCTGGCAGGGCCACGTCAAGCTGCAGGGGATCAAGTTCATCCTCGATGGTTCGCCGCAGGCCCGCACCGCCTATTTCACCCGCGACTACGCGCGGGGCGCGCCCGATGGCAGCCATCCGTGGCACGGCCAGCCGGTGACCAGCGAGGCTGAGTTCCTGACCGCTGCGCGCAAAGCGCACGAGCGCGGCTGGCAACTGTTCGTCCACGCCAACGGCGACGCGGCAATCGACATGGCGATCCGGACCTTCGACGCGCTGGGGATCGAGGCTGCGGACAACCGCCGCCCGGTGGTGATCCATTCGCAGTTCATGCGCCCCGACCAGATCCCGCAGTACAAGCGGATCGGCATCGGCCCGGCCTATTTCTCCAACCACACCTACTACTGGGGCGACGTCCACCGCACCAACTTCCCGGACGAGGTGGTCGGCTTCATCAGCCCGTTCAAGGCCTCGAAGGAGGCTGGGCTGATCGCATCCAACCATACCGACTATCCGGTGACGAAGCTCGACACGCGGATGATGCTGTGGACCGCGATGGCCCGCCAGTCGAAGACGGGAGTGATCAGCGGACCGGACCAGCGGATCGGCGCCTATGAGGCGCTGCAGGCGCTGACCACCGGCCCCGCCTGGCAAGCCTTCGAGGAAAACCGGCGCGGGCGGATCAAGCCGGGCCTGCTGGCGGACTTCGTCGTGCTGGAAAAGAACCCGCTGACCACGCCGGTGGAGGGCATCCGGGGGATCAAGGTGCTGGAAACGGTGAAAGACGGCCAGACGGTGTGGAAGGCTGATTAGGCCCTCTCCCGCCCCCCAACTCCGTTCGCGTCGAGCGACGTCGAGACGCCGCGCGTCCCGTGTCTCGACTTCGCTCGACACGAACGGGGATGAATTGAAAGGGCTCCCTCACTCCCGCAGGATCAGCGCCGCCCCCGGCTTATGTGCGCGGATCTCGTCCTTGCTGAGGCCGCAGATCTCGTGCGGGAAGACCAACCAGTCCTCGGTCTCATGGACGTAGAAATCGGGCTTCAGTTGGGTCTTGTTGCGGCTCGGCTTGTAATAGGCGGTGGCGATCCGCACGGTCTCGGGCATGTTGTGGCGGCAGCGCGCCGATAGCTCGCTTAGGAAGGCCTCGATCGAACGGCCGGTGTCGAACACGTCGTCGATCACCAGCAGGCGGTCCTCCGGGTTCAGCGTGTCGATCAGATAGCCCAGCGCATAGACCCGCACTTCCTTTTCCTGCTGGTCGATCCCGGTGTAGCTCGCCGTCCGGATCGAGATATGGTCCGCCTCGATCCCGTTGTATGCCAGCAGTTCCTGCACCGCGATCCCGACCGGCGCGCCGCCGCGCCAGATGCCGACGATGTGGCTGGGCGCAAAGCCCGCCTCGATCACCTTGTTGGCAAGGCGGTAGGAATCCTCGAGCAGGCGGTCGGCGGTCAGCCAGGTCTTCTCGGTCACAGGCCGGCCGCCGCGTGCAGATCGGCGATATGGCGCGCCTTGTCCGCCTCGGGCAGGAACGAGCCGGCGAAGCTGTTTTCGGCGAGCTTCACGATCTCCGCCGCCGACAGGTCCAGCGCATCGGCCACGGCACGGAAGTTGGCGTTGATGTAGCCGCCGAAATAGGCCGGATCGTCCGAATTGATCGTAGCCTTCAGGCCAAGGTCCAGCATCCGCTTCACCGGGCTGTCCTCGATTCCATCGATCACGCAGAGGCGCAGGTTAGAAAGCGGGCAAACCGTCAGCGTCATCCCGTCACGCGCCAGATGGTGAACCAGCGCCGCATCTTCCAGCGCGCGGTTGCCGTGGTCGATCCGCTCGACCTGGAGCAGGTCCAGCGCCTCGCGGACATATTCGGGCGGCCCCTCCTCCCCAGCATGAGCGGTGACGTGCAGCCCCAGCTCGCGCGCTCGGGCGAAGACGTGTCGGAACTTGGCCGGAGGATGCCCCACCTCGGACGAATCGAGCCCGACGCCGTGGATCCGGTCGAGGTGCGGCAGGGCCTGATCGAGCGTTGCCTCGGCCTCGGCCTCCGACAGGTGGCGCAGGAAGCACATGATGAGGCGATAGGTGATCCCCAGCCGCGCCTCTGCGGCCTTGAGCGCCCTCTCGATCCCGTTCAGTACCGTTTCAAACGCCACCCCGCGCTCGGTGTGCCCCTGCGGGTCAAAGAAGATTTCGACGTGCCGGACATTGTCGGCATGAGCGCGCTCCAGGTACGCCCAGGTCAGGTCGTGGAAGTCCTGCTCCGTCTGCAGAACGGCCATGCCCTGATAGTAAATATCCAGGAAATCCTGCAGGTTGGAGAACGAATAGGCCGCTCTCACCTCCTCCGCCGAAGCGAAGGGGATGGCCACCCCGTTGCGCCCCGCAAGGGCAAACAGCATCTCCGGCTCCAGCGAGCCCTCGATGTGCAGGTGGAGTTCGGCCTTGGGCAGGCGGGCGATCAACGCATCGCGTTCGGGATTCGGCATGGACCAAGGCTGGACCCGCCTTTTTCCGCGGTCAACCGCCCGGATCAATTTGCGCGCCGTGCCCGTTTCGTTCTAACGCTGGACCATGGCAGAGATGCTCCCCCTCCCCGCGCTCCACGCGAGCCATGGCGGCTGCTGGCTGCGCGACGGACAAGGCCAGACCCGCGCGGTCGGCAAGGGCGACGCGATCGTCGCGGCGGCCGATACCCCGCTGCTGCTGCTCAACGCGCCGCTGGTGGCGAGCCGGCTCGGCTATCCCGACCTGTCGGGGCTCGACCTGCTGGAATTGTTCGCTTTCGTCCACCCCGCGCGCTTCGTGGTGCCGACGCCGAAAGGCCTCGCCCATGCGCTGGATCTGAACGAGCCGGAGGACGACGGCGCGGTTCCAAGCCTGCTCCAGCAAGCGGCGGAAGCCCTGCTTTCCCGCTGCGAGGCGCCCGACTGGAGCGAGCGCGAAGGCGCCTGGTCCGCGCTGCAGAACCTCACCCGCCTGCGCTGGACCTGGGCGCCGCTGCTCGTCGCGCGGATCGCCCAGCCGCAGCGCGCCGAACGCTGGCTGTTCGCGCGCCTGCCCGAATGGGATGAAGCGCCGGAGCGCCCGCAACCAGCGCAGGTCACGCTCGATCCGGATGCAATCGCGGCGCGCCTTGCCCAGCTCACCGGTCAGGGCGCCGAAGCCCGCCCCGCCCAGCGCGCCTATGCGCTGGAAGCCGCGCAGGTCTTCGCACCGCGTCGGCGGGAGGGCCTGCCCCACCTGCTGCTGGCCCAGGCCGGAACCGGGACGGGCAAGACCTTCGGCTACCTCGCCCCTGCCTCGCTGTGGGCGCAGGAATCCGGCGGCACGGTCTGGGTCTCGACCTATACCAAGGCGCTGCAACGCCAGCTCCGGCGCGAAAGCCGCCGCGCCTGGGGTGAGCGCCGCGCCGATGGCAGCCGACCCGTGGTGGTGCGCAAGGGGCGCGAGAACTACCTGTGCCTGCTCAATCTGGAGGACGCACTGCAAGGTGGCTTCACCGGGCGGGCGGCAATCATGGCGCAGCTGGTGGCGCGCTGGGCGGCCTACAGCCAGGATGGCGACATGATCGGCGGCGACCTGCCGGGCTGGCTCGGCACGCTGTTCCGCCAGCGCGGGGTGGCGGCGCTGACCGACCGGCGCGGCGAATGCGTCTATGCCGGGTGCCCGCACTACCGCAAATGCTTCATCGAGCGCGCCACGCGGGCCTCGGCCCAGGCGGACCTCGTCATCGCCAACCACGCGCTGGTGATGGTCAACGCGGCACGCGGGCGCGATGCGGCCCAGCGCCCGACCCGGCTGGTGTTCGACGAAGGCCACCATGTGTTCGAAGCGGCGGATTCGACCTTCGCCGCCGCGCTGACCGGGGCCGAGGCGATCGAACTGCGCCGCTGGGTGATCGGGCCCGAGCGCGGCTCGAAAGGTCGCCGCAGGGGCCTCGCCGCGCGGCTCGCCGACATTGCCAGTTACGATGAGGCGGGCGGCAAGGCGGTTGCCGCCGCGCGCCACGCTGCCGAGGCCCTGCCCGGCGATGGCTGGATGCAGCGGATCAACGAGGGCGCGCCTTCCGGTCCGCTGGAGGAACTGTTCGCGGCGGTCCGCGCCACGGTCTATGCCCGCGATGAGAGCGGCGGGCAGGAAGCCGGATACGGGCTTGAAACCGAAGCAGCCCAGCTCGAAGGCCTCTTCGTCGAACGCGCCGGAGCTGCCCAGGCGGCTCTGGCCGAACTGCGCACCCCGCTGATCCGCCTCGCGACCCGGCTGGAGGCAATCATGGCCGAGCCACCCGACTGGCTCGACGGACAGGGCCGCGCCCGGATCGAAGGCGCGCGCCATTCGCTGGCCTGGCGGATCGACCTGATCGCGGCCTGGGAGGCCCTGCTCGAACGGCTGGGCGGACCGGCTGACCCGGAATTCGTTGACTGGCTGGCGGTGGACCGCGCCGAAGCGCGCGAGTTCGATATCGGCATCCACCGCCGCTGGCTCGATCCGATGAAGCCCTTTGCCCGCACTGTACTGGAGGGCGCGCACGGCGCTATGCTCACCAGCGCCACCCTGCGCGATGGCAACGATTGGGATGCGGCCGTAGCCCGCAGCGGCGCGCCGCATCTGGGCATCGCGCCCCGGCTGTCGAGCTATGAAAGCCCGTTCGACTATGCCGCACAGGCCGAGGTGCTGATCGTTACCGACGTGCCCAAGGGCGATGTCGCTGCGCTCGCTGGCGCCTACGGCCGGCTGATCGAGGCGTCGGGCGGCGGCGTGCTGGGGCTGTTCACCGCGATCCGCCGGCTGCGCGCGGTGCACGGGCGGATCGCCGACCGGCTCGCGCGCTCGGGCCTCCCGCTCTATGCCCAGCACGTCGATCCGATCGACACCGGCACGCTGGTCGACATTTTCCGCGACGATCCGCGCGCATCGCTGCTCGGCACCGATGCGCTGCGCGACGGGGTGGACGTACCCGGCGATTCGTTGCGACTGGTGGTGATGGAGCAGGTGCCCTGGCCCAAGCCGTCGATCCTTCACCGCGCGCGGCGGCTGGCGGGTGGCGGCTCGGCCTTCGACGACAGGATCATCCGCGCGCGCCTCGCGCAGGCCTTCGGGCGGCTGATCCGTTCCGGCCAGGATCGCGGCAAGTTCGTCGTTCTCTCCGCCGCGTTCCCAAGCCGCCTGCTCTCCGCCTTCCCGCCCGGAACGCCCGTCACGCGCCTGACGCTTGAGGAGGCTTTACAACGTGTGGGCTCCGGTGTTTTGGAAAGGCCTGTCCAACACGAAAGGCACCCGTGAAAATCCTCGGCCTGTTCCGTCACGCCAAGTCCGATTGGCAAGACCCGCGCGCCCGCGACTTTGATCGCCCGCTCAACGCGCGCGGGCGCGAAGGAGCGGCGGCGATGGGCCGCCACATCCGCGATCACGGAGTGCGCTGGGATCGCACCCTCGCCTCGCCGGCCATCCGCTGCGCCGAGACGATCGAGATTGCCTGCCATGCGACGGGGCGGCCCGTCGCGGTGAACTGGGATCGGCGCATCTACCTTGCCAGCAGCGCCACCCTGATCGACCTGCTGCGCGAGCAGGACGGCAGCGGCGCCGAAAGCCCGCGCGCGATCATGATGGTGGGTCACAACCCGGGGCTTGAAGACCTGATCTTCGACCTTGTCCCCGATGATGGTTCCAGCCCGCTGCGCGACGAAGTTGAAGTGAAGTTTCCGACCGCCGCCTTTGCCGTGCTCGAATGCTCGGTCGACCGCTGGGCGGATCTGGCCGAGCGCTGCGCGCGCCTGGTTCACCTGACCCGCCCGCGCGATCTCGATCCGGCGCTGGGCCCGGTCGCAGCCTGACGATCTTTCACAACCCGGCGATCTTTCAGGAGTCGTGCAGCGCGCCAGCGAGTGTGGTGCGCAGCGCGATCAACCGGGCGCGATGGGCGAAATTGGGTCCGGCACCCGGCTGCGGAGCAATTTCCGGCACTGACGAAGAAGTCGCCTCGGCAGGTTCGGTCCGCTGTCCGCCAAGGGCCTGTCTTGCTCCGCGCAGGGTATAGCCTTCGCGGTGGACCAGGCGGTCGATCGTTTCGACCAGGCGGACGTCCTCTGGCCGGTAATAGCGCCGACCGCCGCTGCGCTTGAGCGGGCGGAGCATCGGAAACTGCTCTTCCCAATAACGCAGCACATGCTGGCGGATGCCAAGCGCACCCGCCACTTCGCCGATTGTGCGCAGCGCTTCGGGATCCTTGCCATCGGCAAAGCCCTGAGGCCGTGCGTCCGTTCCGGCAGGATCCCCTTCGATCATCCCTTGGCGATCCGCTCTTTCAGCATCTGGCTGGCGCGGAAGGTGAGCACACGGCGCGGAGTGATCGGCACTTCGATCCCGGTCTTGGGATTGCGGCCGATCCGTTCGCCCTTGTCGCGCAGCAGGAAGGTTCCGAAACCGGAGATCTTCACGTTCTCGCCGTCTTCAAGCGCCTTCGACATGTGATCGAGGATCGATTCGACCATGCCAAGGGATTCAGAGCGGGACAGGCCCACCTTGCGATTGATGGCTTCGGCCAGATCGGCCCTGGTCAGTGTGTTCATGGAGCGCATATGCTCCTTCCCCCAAATCCTGAGTGTTGCGCCCCCCGAGTCGGAAATATACAGGTTGACCCGGTGATTGCAACGTAATGGCCCAAAATCGGTGTCTTATAGCCGATTGTTCACATTCGGATCAGGCAGGCACCCCAGGTAAAGCCGCCGCCCATCGCCTCCAGCATCACCAGATGCCCGGGCTGGATGCGCCCGTCGCGCACCGCCGTATCAAGCGCGAGCGGAACCGAGGCAGCCGAAGTGTTGGCGTGGCGGTCCACCGTGATCACGACCTTTTCAGCCGGAAGGCCCAGCTTCCGGGCGGTCGCGTCAAGAATCCGCTGGTTGGCCTGGTGCGGCACGACCCAGTCGATGTCATCGGCCGTCAGCCCGGTGTGATCGAGCACTGCCTCCAGCACGGTCGCGAGATTAACCACGGCATGGCGGAACACCTCGCGCCCCTTCATCCGCACGTGGCCGACCGTGCCCGTCGTCGAGGGGCCTCCATCGACGTAAAGCAATTCGTTGTGCGCACCGTCGGCGTGGAGCTTGGTGGCGATCACCCCGGGGCCATCCTCTGCCACTTCGCGCGCTTCCAGGACCACCGCGCCGGCTCCGTCACCGAACAGCACGCAGGTGGTGCGGTCTTCCCAGTCGAGGATGCGGCTGAAGGTTTCCGCGCCGATCACCAGTGCGCGCCTGGCCATTCCGCTGCGCAGCATCGAATCGGCCACACCCATCGCGTAAAGGAAACCTGAGCAGACCGCCGCGACGTCGAATGCGATCCCGCCGTTTGCACCAATGGCGTCCTGCACGATGGTCGCAGTCGCCGGAAAGGTCTGGTCGGGCGTGGCAGTGGCCAGCACGATCAGGTCGATCGTCGAACCCTCGACCCCGGCCGCCGCAAGCGCGGCGCGCGAAGCCTCGATCGCAAGGCTGGAGGTCGTTTCCCCCTCGCCCGCGATGTGGCGGTTGCGGATGCCGGTGCGCTCGACGATCCATTCGTCGCTGGTGTCGACCTGGCTTGCCAGCTCCGCATTGGAAACCGCGCGGCGCGGCAGGGCCGAACCGGTGCCCAGCAGTACGGAACGAAGCGTCATTGACCAGCCTTTGCAGTGCGGCGCAGGTGAGTATCGCCCAGACGGGCGAGATCGGCCGCGATCTTCTCGGTAAGATTTTCCTCGAGCAGCCGCGCCGTTACCGCGACGGCGTTGGCCACGCCCAGCGCGCTCGCCGAACCGTGGCTTTTCACGACTACCCCGTTGAGCCCCAGGAACACCGCCCCGTTGTGATTGTTGGGATCGAGATGGTGCTTGAGCAGCTCGGTCGCCGGGCGCGAGATCAGGAATCCGAACTTGGAACGCAGAGAGCTTGCGAAGCTGCGGCGCAGCAGGTCGGCAACGAAACGCGCCGTGCCCTCGACCGCCTTCAGCGCAATGTTGCCCGAGAATCCGTCGGTCACCACCACGTCGACATCGCCGCGCCCCAGCTTGTCCGCCTCGGTAAAGCCGTCGAACGAGATGCTGAGTTCGCCCGCCGCCGCCTTGAGCAGCGCGGCGGCCTGCTGCAGTTCGCCCGTGCCCTTGGTTTCCTCGGTGCCGATGTTGAGCAGCCGCACCCGCGGCTGTTCGCGGCCGGTCACGATCCGCGAATAGGCGGCGCCCATAATCGCGAACTGGACCAGGTTGCGGGCATCGCACTCGGTATTTGCGCCGAGGTCGAGCATGACGAGGTCGTTGTCGCCCAGCGTCGGCAGCAGGGCCGAAAGCGCGGGCCGGTCGATCCCCGGCATGGTGCGCAGCGCCAGCTTGGCCATGGCCATCAGCGCGCCGGTATTGCCCGCAGAGACGGCCGCACCGGCATCGCCCGCCTTCACGGCGTTGATCGCGAGGCCCATCGACGTTGTCTTGGACCGGCGCAGGGCCTGCGTCGCCCGTTCCTCGCCCGAAACGACATCGGCGGCGTGGAGGATTTCCGACGCCGCACGAAGGTTCGGATGGGCATCGAGCGCGGGCTTGATCCGCTCTTCGTCGCCCACCAGCAAGAATTTGAACCGGTCGTGGCGACGGCGAGCAAGCGCCGCGCCTTCGATCATCACGCGCACGCCCTCATCACCGCCCATCGCGTCAACAGCGATACGCGGCAAGCTCATGTGCGTGATTCCCGGCTAGAGGGGCTTAGAGCCCGACCGCGATGACTTCGCGCCCGTTGTAGTGGCCGCAGGCGCCGCACAGGTTGTGCGGGCGCTTGAGTTCGCCACAGTTGGGGCATTCATGGAATGCTTCAACCTTCAGCGCGTCATGGCTGCGGCGCATGCCCCGGCGTGAGGGCGAAGTCTTTCTTTTGGGGACAGCCATTGCGGCACCTGTTCCTGAAACTGTTTGATCGGTCTAACAAGGCCGCGCAATGGAGACTGGCCCCGGCGGCTGCGAAGGCGGGCCTATAGCGAATCTGGCGCGGGTTGCAAGCGCCGTCCGTCGGTCGACTGCGAACAGGGGAGAAGAACATGCTGCTTACCACTACATTGAGCCTTACCGCCGCCGCCGCGGTGATCAATTTCTGGCTCGCGATCCGCTGCGGACAGGTCCGCGCCAGCCAGAAGATCTCGATCGGCACGGGCGGGAACGATCTGCTGGAGCGGCGGATGCGCGCCCAGCTGAACTTCGTGGAAAACACGCCCTGGGTGCTGCTGCTGATC
Source organism: uncultured Novosphingobium sp. (assembly GCA_937864195.1). Classification (GTDB taxonomy): domain Bacteria; phylum Pseudomonadota; class Alphaproteobacteria; order Sphingomonadales; family Sphingomonadaceae; genus Novosphingobium. Next base: position 26,533 of record CALMJG010000052.1, on the reverse strand, counting down.
GCGGGAATCGAACTGGCCGGCAAGGGCGGCGCCTGGCTCGCCCCGGTCGGCGCGATCTACATGATCGGCCGGGTCGCCCACGGCCTGGGCATGGATGGCACCGCACTTGAAAAGGGCCGCTCGATCGGCACCGTCACCACCATGCTGACCCAGCTGGGCCTGGCCGTGGTGGCCGTGCTGGTCGCGACCGGCCGGATGTGAGCCTGATGCCTGCTGGGCCGGGCCGCCGGCTCAGCCCAGCAGGTAGTCGCTGACGAAGCCGTTGGTCTGCCGCTCACGCCCGAAGGTGCTGGTCGGCCCATGCCCGGGCAGGAAGGCAACGTCGCTGCCCAGCGGCCAGAGCTTCTGCGTGATCGAATCGATCAGCTGCTGGTGATTGCCGAGCGGAAAGTCCGTCCGGCCGATCGAGCCTGCGAAGATAACGTCGCCCACCACCGCGAATTTCGATGGTTCGTGATAGAACACCACGTGCCCCGGCGTGTGGCCCGGGCAGTGGATCACGTCGAGCTCAAGCTCGCCCACCGTCACCTTGTCACCATCCTTGAGCCAGCGGTCCGGCACGAAGTTTTCCGCCGGCATCCGGTACTGGCGGCCCGAATCCTCCAGCCGGTCGAGCCAGTATCGGTCGTCCTCGTGCGGACCTTCGATTCTGACGCCCAGTTCGCGGGCCAGCGCGGCGGTGGCGCCGCAGTGGTCCATGTGGCCGTGGGTGACGAGCAGCTTCTCGATCGTCACGCCCGCCTTGGCGACCCCTGCGCGGACCTTGTCAAGATCCCCACCCACATCGATCAGCGCGCCCTTCATGGTCTTCGTGCACCAGATCAGCGAGCAGTTCTGTTCCAGCGGAGTGACGGGAATGATCCCGACGCGCATCGGCGGTTCTTTGGTTTCGGTCATGGCCGCAGACATGGCGAGCGAGTGGGCGCGGGGCAAGTCCCTTCATCAAACAGCGCAGTTTCCTGAATGGATGGACACAGTGGACACTGTCCTGAATGAAAGGCCCGCCCCCTCACCCAGGCCTTCTTTGCCCGCCGCTATCGACAATTTCAAAGAGCTGCCCGGATTGTAGCGAAGCGCGGCGCGGTAGGAAAACGCGCGCCCAAGGCCCGCCTCCTCCAGACGAGGCCGGGGTGAGCCGCTGATCGCGCGCAGCCACGCCTGGAACGCCATCGCCCCGGCCCTGTTCGGCTTCGGCTGAGGCCGGGCCTTACAGCCGCCCGCTTTTCCACACCACGCGCCCGATCACCTGCACCTCCTCGGGCGGCAGTTCGAGCGTGCGGTAGGCGGGATTGTCGCTGACCAGGGCGATCACACCGGGGCGGCCCGTGTCGAGCCGCTTGACCAGCAGGGCATCGCCGGTACGGACAACGTGAATCCCGTCGCGCAAGGGGCGCGGGGTGCGGTCGACCAGGATCTCGTCGCCATCGCGCAGGGTCGCTTCCATCGAGTCGCCCTCCACCCGGATCGCGGAGAGCTGCGCCGGGTCCAGCCCCTGCTGGCGCAGCCACCGCGCGGAGAAGCGGAACGCGCCGATCGGCAGTTCCTCCATGGCCAGCGCGCCCGGCCCGGCCGAAGCGCCCAGCGGCAGGCGCGGCACGTCGACCCATTCGCCGCGCGGGGTTTTTCCCGCAGGAGCGCCGACAAGGCCGGGGGAATTTTCCTCTGGCGCGCCCAGTTCCGCCTCGTCCACCCCAAAGAACCGGGCCAGCGTCCGGCGGTCCGTCTCCTCCAGCTTGCGCGGGCTCCCCTTGCGGATGAACTGCTGCAAATACGTGGAATTACGCCCGATAAGTTCGGACAGGCCGGATAGGCTCGCGCCCCGCTCAGTGGCGAGGGCAAGCAAGCGGACGCGGGGATCGGTGCTGATCATCCATCATGCATAGCTGATGTATTTTTCCTAGACAAGTAGGATTTGCCCTACGACAAAAGGATTATTCCATTGTCGATTCGCTCCGGAGCCGGGGCGATTTGCTGAGCGAAGGGGCAAAGAATGCTGATCAGACGTATCGAACGGTTCCTGCGCGAAACCGGAATGCCGTGGACCAAGTTCGGCCGGCTGGCGGTGCACGATCCGCGATTCGTCGAAGATCTGCGCAACGGCCGCGCGCCCCGTGAACGCACCGCGAAACGCGTGGAACATTTCATGAACGAATATCTGGAGGAAGCCCGTGCTCAATGATCCCGTCGCCACCCGTTCGATGGCCCTTGCAATCGGCGAGGCGCGGCGCGGCACGCCGTGGCTGCACCTGCTGTCCGCCCTGCTCGAGCTGGGCAAGGGCCACGCAGACCTGCTGCATCATGCCGAGCGCGCCTGGGCCAGCGCGACCTTCTCCGGCACGCGCCACGCGGTCCGGCTGGCCTTCGCGGGGGCCGAGGCGGTGGCGGCGGGGGAGGCATTCATCGCCGCCCTGCCCGAACACGAATTCACCCTGCCGCGCCAGCTGGTGGCGGACGCGGCGGTGATCTCCGCCGACCATGCACTGCTGCCCCAGCCAAGGCTGGAGGTGGAAGTGCAGGTGCTGCTGCTGGACGATCTGTAAGGCGCCAGGGGAGCTGCGCGAGGGAAGTCGGGCCCGCAGGCGCGGCCCGCCTTCACCGCGCAGCTTCGGTTCTCAATAACCCAGCGCGTAGTCCACTACCGGTTCCAGCGGTTCGCCCCGGTGATAGCGGGCAAGGTTCTCGATGAACCGGTCGGCCGACCGCTGGTTGGACAGTTCCTGCGCCCGGCCTGACAGGTGCATTGTGACGTGGGTGTTCTCGAGCCCCCACAGCGGATCGCTTTCCGGCAGCGGCTCGGGCGTGGTGACATCCAGCAGCGCGCCGCCGATCCGGCCCTCGGCCAGCGCCGCGGTCAGCGCCGCCTGGTCAATCACGCTGCCGCGCGCGACGTTGACCACCACGGCATTGGATTTCAGCGCGGCGATCTCCGCCGCGCCCAGCAGGCCCTCGGTCTCCGCCGTGGCTGGCACCGCGACAATCACCCAGTCGAACTCGCCCAGCCGCGCGCGCCATTCATCGCCCGTCAGCACACCCGGCGCCGGGCTGCGCCGCACCTTGCTGACCTCGACCCCGAACGGGGCGAGCCGCCGGTCGATTTCCTGCCCGATCGCACCATAACCCAGGATCAGCGCCCTGCTGCCCCACAGCTCGCGCTTGCCCGGCGAATCCTTCAGCCATTCGCGCCGTTCCTGCGCGCGCATCACCGCGCGGTAATCCTTGGCGTGGGCCAGCATCAGCATCAGGACATATTCGGCGATCGGCACCGCATTGATCCCCGCGCCGTTGGTCAGCACCACCCCGCGCTCGGCCAGCAGACCCAGCGGAAAGGCCTCGACCCCGGCAAAGATCGAGTTCAGCCACTTCATCCCCTGCGCCGCGTCAATCGCGGCGGCCATGTCGTCGCGGCGGAAGAAGTCGAACCAGCCGATCTCGGCCTGCGGGGCCAGGTCGAAGGCCTCCTGCTTGGTGGCATACCAGCGCGCGTCCACCCAGCCGGGCAGGCGGGATTCGATCAGCGGCCTGAGCACGGCATTGAGGACGGCAACAGTCATGCGAGTTTCCATTCCCAGCCGAGCGGATCGCCGTCCATCACTTCCACTCCCTTGCCCGCCAGTTCATCGCGCAGCGCATCGGAACGGGCGAAGTCCTTGTCCGCCCGCGCGGCCTTGCGTTGGCCGAGAATAGCCTCGATCTCGCCCTCGGCAATGGCTGTCGATTTCGGACGGATGCGCAGGTCCGTGCGCTCGATGCCGAGCAGGCCGAGGCCCAGAACCGCATCCATCGCGGCGATTGCGGCAAGCTTTTCGCCCGGATCGACCTTCTTGAGCGCCACCACCTCGTCCAGCACGGTCAGCGCCACGGCAGTGTTGAGATCGTCGGATACCGCCGCATCGAAACGTTCGAGGAACGGCTGGAACCGTTCGCCCGCAGCGGCAGCGGGCTCCGCGCGGGTCTTGAGCTGCTCCACCGCCATGACCAGCCGCTTGAGCCGCACCAGCGCGGCGCCCAGTCCTTCCCAGCTGAATTCCAGCTCGCTGCGGTAATGCGCCTGGAGGCACATCATGCGGTAGGCGAGCGGGTGGTAGCCCTTGTCGATCAGCAGTTGCAGCCGCAGGAATTCGCCCGCCGACTTGCTCATCTTGCCGCTGCGTTCGACCAGGAAATTGTTGTGCATCCAGATCCGCGCGCCGGAATTGGCCGGCACGTCCAGGCCATTGGTGCAGCAGAACGCCTGGTTCTGGGCGATCTCGTTGGGGTGGTGAATTTCGCGGTGGTCGATCCCGCCGGTATGGATGTCGAAGGGAAAGCCCAGCACTTCGCCCGACATGACCGAGCATTCGAGATGCCAGCCCGGCGCGCCCCGGCCCCACGGAGAATCCCATTCCATCTGGCGCTTCTCGCCCGGCGGGGTCTTGCGCCAGATCGCGAAGTCGGCAGCGTTGCGTTTGCCGTCCACTGCTTCGATCCGGCCCTCTCCCTCCTCGGTCTGGGCGCGGGCGAGGCGGCCGTAGTCAGCCACGGTCGAGACGTCGAAATAGAGCCCGCTGTCGAGTTCATAGCAGTGCTTGTCCGCGATGGTCTTCGCGAACTCGATCATCTGCGGCACGTATTGGGTGGCAATGGTCCACTGCGCCGGCTGGCGGATGCCCAGCGCGCGGATATCGGCCCAATAGGCCTGGGTATAGTGCTGCGCGATGTCCCAGATCGACTGCGCCTGCCCCTCTTTGGCCTTTTGGGCCGCCATCTTCTCCATCTTGTCCTCGCCCGCGTCGGCATCGTCAGTCAGGTGGCCGACATCGGTGATGTTGATGACGTGGGTGAGCGTGTAGCCCTTGAAACTCAGCGTGCGGCCCAGAATGTCGGCAAAGACATAGGCGCGCATGTTGCCGATGTGGGGGTAATTGTAGACCGTCGGCCCGCACGAATAGACCCGCGCCTCACCGGCATGGACGGGCTGGAACTCTTCGAGCTGGCGGGTCAGGCTGTTGAACAGCCTGAGCGGAGGGGCTTGCGTCATGGCCCGGGGACTTACCCCCACAGGGGCCAAGGTCAAGCCCGCCGCCGCGTCAGAACCCCTGCCAGGTCACCACTTCCTCGATCCCTGCGCGCGGCACTTCGAAGCGGTTGATCGGTGCCTCGCGGTCGCCCCAGCCGATCGCCATGCCGCAGAAGAAGATGTGATCGTCGGGGATCTCCACGCTCTCGCGGATCTGCTTCGTGTAGACCGCCCAGGCTTCCTGCATACAGGAATCGAGGCCTTCCTCGCGCAGCAGCAGCGAGACGGTTTGCAGCCACATCCCCATGTCGGCCCACTGCGGCGGCCCCATGTAGCGCTTGGTGTGGAGCAGCAGCAGGACCGGCGCGCCGAAGGCCTGGAAATTGCGGGCGAACCACTTCAGCCGGCTGGCCTTGTCCTCACGCGGGATGTTCAGCGCGGCATACATCGCATCGCCCACGCCGAAGCGGCGCTGCTGATAGGCGCCGTCCAGTTCGGGCGGATAGACGTTGTATTCGGGCGAATAGGCGGCCAGCCCCTGCGGGATCACCTCGGCCACCCGCGCCAGCAGCGCGGCCAGCGGATCGCCGGTCAGGACAATCGCGTTCCACGGCTGGGTGTTGCCACCCGAGGGCGAACGCTGCGCCTTGGCCAGCACCCGGGCAAGCACTTCGCGCTCCACCGGTTTGTCAAGGAAAGCGCGGATCGAGCGGCGCGATGCGACGGCTTCGGATACGTTCATCTGCCCTGCCCTCATTCGAATCCGAGGAACTTGACCTTGCTATCCAGCGGTTCGCGCTTGCGGTCAAAGCCGTTCACCGGGTCTTCCTCGTCGCGGTAGCCGATGGCGATGCCGCAGAAGAAGATGTGGCTTTCATCGGACACGCCCAAGTGATCCTTGATCAGCTTGGCGTAGAGCGAGAGGAATTCCTGCGGGCAGGTGTCCAGCCCCTGTTCGCGCAGCAGCAGCATGATGGTCTGCAGCCACATGCCGACGTCCGACCACTGCGGCGCGCCCATCACCCGCGGGAAATAGACCATCAGAACGGCCGGCGCGTTGAACGAGGCGATGTTGCTCGACATGAAGTCGGCGCGCGCGGCCTTGTCGCCGCGCTCGATGTTCATCGCCGCATACATGTCCGCGCCAACCTGGTGCAGGCGGGCAAGGCATTCCGGCAGAACTTCGGGATCGCTCCACGAATATTCCTTGGGGTCCTGCGGCGGCGTGGCGCGCATCTTGTCCTGCAATGCACGCAGCGGCTCCCCGGTCAGGATCGCGCCTTCCCACGGCTGGAAATTGCAGCCCGAGGGCGCCCAGCGCGCGGTGTCCATCACCTGACGCAGGATTTCGAGCGGAACGGGTTTGTCAGCAAACGCCCGGACAGAGCGGCGTGACAGGACGGCTTCGGTTACGGTGGTGCTGTTGGTCATGGGCGCGTTTAATCGAGCGATTAAACGTCCGCGTCAAGCCTTCTCGTCTTCGAACAGGCTGGCCAATTGCTCGATCATCGTGCCGCCAAGCTGTTCAACGTCCATGATAGTCACGGCGCGGCGGTAATAGCGGGTCACGTCGTGGCCGATGCCGATGGCGACCAGCTGCACCGGGCTCTGCTTCTCGATCCAGTCGATCACCCGGCGCAGGTGCAGTTCGAGGTAGCCGGCGTTGTTCACGCTGAGCGTCGAATCGTCGACCGGCGCGCCATCGGAAATGACCATCAGCACGCGGCGATCCTCAGCTCGCCCCAGCAGGCGGCTGTGCGCCCAGAGCAGCGCCTCGCCGTCGATGTTTTCCTTGAGCAGCCCCTCGCGCATCATCAGGCCAAGGTTGCGGCGGGCGTGGCGATAGGGCTCGTCCGCCTTCTTGTAGACGATGTGGCGCAAGTCGTTGAGGCGGCCCGGCTGGGCCGGCTTGCCGCCCGCGAGCCAGGCCTCGCGGCTCTGTCCGCCCTTCCACGCGCGGGTGGTAAAGCCCAGGATTTCGGTCTTGACCCCGCAGCGCTCCAGCGTGCGGGCCATGACGTCGGCGCTGATCGCCGCGATCGAGATCGGGCGGCCACGCATCGATCCGGAATTGTCGATCAGCAGGGTGACAATCGTGTCCTTGAACTCGACATCGCGCTCGACCTTGTAGGACAGCGAATGGCCGGGCGAGATCACCACGCGGGCCAGCCGCGCGGCATCGATCAGGCCCTCTTCCTGATCGAAATCCCAGCTGCGGTTCTGCTGCGCCATCAGGCGGCGTTGGAGCCGGTTGGCCAGCTTGGTGACGATCCCCTGCAGGCCCTTCAACTGCGCATCCAGATAGGCGCGCAGGCGGGTCAGCTCTTCTTCGTCGCACAGGTCGCTGGCGGCGATCACCTCGTCGAAAGCCTGGGTATAGGCCTTGTAGTCGAAGTTGGCCGGAATATCAGTCCACGGGCGGTTCGGGCGGGTCGGGAGCATGCCCTCCTCGCCCTCGTCGCCCGCTTCTGCATCGGCCGAATCGTCGTCGGCCTGCTGCTCGACTTCGCTGTCCTCGCCGTCCTCGTCGCCTTCGCTGGGTTCGGCGGCGACTTCGCTGGGGGACTGGTCTTCGGAAGCTTCGCTGTCCTGCGGCTGCTCCTCGCCGTCGTCCTCGCCTTCCTGGTCCTCGCTGTCGGTCGCTTCCTGCTCGGGCTGGTCGCTGCGAGTCAGTTCAAGGTGGCGCAGCATGTCGAGCGTCAGGTTCTGGAAGGCCTGCTGATCATCCAGCGAGGCGGCCAGCGCGTCGAAATCCTCGCTCGCGCGTTCGCCGATCCAGCCGCGCAGCATGTCCACCCCGGCCCTGGCGGCAGGCGGCACCGGCTGGCCGGTCAGCCGCTCGCGCAGCAGCAGGGCCAGCGCGGCCTGCACCGGCACCTCGTCGGGGCTGGCGGCGCGGGTGATCGGGTCCGCGCCCATCCGCACCATCAGCGCGGCATCGAGGTTGTCGCGCATCCCGGCATAGGCGTTGGAACCCAGTGCTTCGTAGCGCACCGCCTCGACCGCGTCATAGCACGCGCGCGCCGCCGGTTCGGCAGGCGCGTGGCGGGCGTGGAGCGCTTCGTCGTGGTGGCGCAGCTTCAGGGCAAAACTGTCGGCAAAGCCGCGCGCTTCCATCGCCTGGGCGCGCGGCACGCCGCGGCCCGGCATCGGCACGCGGAAGTTCTTGCCATTGGCCACTGCCGTGTCGGCGGTCCAGGCGACTTCCACCTCCGGCTCGTGCGCAATCGCGCGGCTTGCGCCGGTGAGCACGGACTTGAAACGGTCGAGAGGGGATTCGTCTGCCATGGCGCCTGTTCTATCCGTCGTCCCGGACCTGATCCGGGACCGCTGGCCTTGCTCCACGCCGCCAGCGATCCCGGCCTTCGCCGGGATGACGGGCTAATTCAACCTCAAATCGCTTGCCCGGTCTTGGCCCAGTCGGCCAGGAAGCCTTCGATCCCCTTGTCGGTCAGTACGTGCTTGAACAGGCCCTTGATGACGGACGGCGGCGCGGTCATCACGTCGGCGCCGATCTTGGCGGCTTCCAGCACGTGCACCCCGTGGCGGACCGAGGCGACGAGGATTTCGGTGGCGAAGCCGTAGTTGTCATAGATCAGGCGGATGTCGCTGATCAGTTGCATCCCGTCGAACCCGTTGTCGTCGTGCCGCCCGACGAAGGGCGAAACGAAGCTCGCGCCCGCCTTGGCCGCGAGCAGCGCCTGGTTGGCGGAAAAGCACAGCGTGACATTGACCATGGTGCCGTCGCTGGTCAGCGCCTTGCAGGTCTTGAGGCCGTCGATCGTCAGCGGCACCTTGATGCAGACGTTGTCGGCCAGCTTGCGCAGCACTTCCGCCTCGCGCATCATGCCTTCGTGGTCGAGCGCGACAACCTCGGCGCTGACCGGGCCATCGACCAGCGCGCAGATTTCCTTCGTCACTTCCATGAAATCGCGGCCCGACTTCATGATCAGCGAGGGATTGGTGGTCACGCCGTCAAGCAGGCCGGTGGCGGCCAGTTCCTTGATGTCGGCGATTTCGGCGGTGTCGGCGAAGAATTTCACGGGGGTACGCTCCTGGTGCGAGTCAGGCCCGCTATAGCAAGCCCTGCGGCGCGGCCTAGTGCCTACGAGTGCATGGGCCGCCCCCAGTCGTCCCGAACTTGATCCGGGTTGACGGTAACTGGGGAATCTTCGGTTAAAGCAGCTTGAACGCCGCGATCAGCAGGGGGTCGTTGGTCGATGCCGGATCGGCCCGGATGGCTCCTTCCTGGCGGCCGATCTCGCCCCAGATGGCATTGTCTACGTCCACGGCGAAGCGGCTGGCAACGCCCGCGAGGTCCACCCCGGTCAGCGCGCCGAGCGCCTGGGCGACAACCGGATCGCGCGCAACGCGCAGCCCGTCGCCGAGCGCGGGGACCATCACATCGACCAACCGCTGGCCCATCTGGCCGCGCAGCATCTCGGTCGCCGCGCTTGGCCCGCCGCGCAGGATCGCGAGGGCGTTCTGGACGCCGATGATCTGCACTGCATCGGCCACGACCGGCGCCGCGCGGCGGGCGCCATCCTCGGCCACGTGGTTGAATTCGCGCTGGAGCCGTTCCTTGACCAGCGCGGAGGTCAGGATGCGTTCCAGCACCGCGCCGCGCCGGTCGAACAGGTCGGGCAGGGCCAGCCGGGTGACCGAGCGGTCCCAGAACCCGCCCGGCGCGGTCAGCATGGCAAAGGCGCGTGTCGCGGACAGCAGCAGCAGGCGGCGGATCGCCTCGACCAGGTTGATCCGTTCCAGCGTCTGGCAGCCGGGGAGCAGCAGCACCGCCGTGGCGGCGCTTCCCGCAAGCAGCGCGCGGCGGGTGGCAAGCGGCGAGACCTGTGCGACCATCTCTATCCAGTCCTTTCCTGATCGGCGGTGTCGCGCAGACGCGCTACTCGCCCTATATGCGGCCCGGATGAACCGCGCCCGACTCCTCGTTTTCAATCCGGTACTTCATGTGCTGGACTACCGCGTTCCGCAAGGAATGAGCGTGGAGCCGGGTTCGATCGTGCTGGCCCCGCTGGGGCCGCGCCAGGTGCTGGGGATCGTCTGGGAGCCGGAGCGGCTGGCGGGCGACGAAGTGCCGGAGGCCAAGCTGCGCCCGCTGCTGGAAGTCCTCCCCGTGCCGCCGCTCTCGGCGCCGCTCAGGCGGCTGATCGAATGGTGCGCGGACTATTACGTCGCGCCGATGAACGCGGTGGCGCGCATGGCGCTGGGATCGATGGCGGCGCTGCGCGGCGGCGGCACGACCACCGAATACCGCCTTTCCGGCCTTGAGCCCAAGCGCCTCACCCCGCAGCGCGCCGCGGCGATGGACGCGCTCCACGGCGAGCAGGCGAGCATCCGCGAACTGGCCGAAATCGCCAGCGTTTCCGATGGCGTGCTGCGCGGGATGGTCGGCGCGGGGCTGCTCGAACCGGTCACCGTCGATCTCGACCGCCCCTACCCCCGCGCCCGTCCTGATTTCGCGGTGCCCGACCTGTCGGAGGACCAGCGCGCGGCGGCGGATACCTTCGTTGCGGCGGTCAAGGCGGGCGAATTCGCCCCCTTCCTGCTCGACGGCGTGACCGGATCGGGCAAGACCGAATGCTATTTCGAAGGCGTGGCCGAGGCACTGCGGCTGGGACGGCAGGTGCTGGTCCTGCTGCCCGAAATCGCCCTGACCCAGAACTTCCTGCGCCGGTTCGAGGCGCGCTTTGGCGTGCCCCCGGTGCTGTGGCATTCCAGCCTAAAGGCGAGCGAGCGGCGGCGGGCATGGCGGGCGATCGTCTCGGGTGAGGCGCAAGTGGTGGTCGGCGCGCGCTCTGCCCTGTTCCTGCCCTATGCGCGGCTTGGCCTGATCGTGGTCGACGAGGCGCACGAGGTATCCTTCAAGCAGGACGACGGGGTGCGCTACAACGCCCGCGACGTGGCGGTGATCCGCGCCCGGTTCGAGAAGGTGCCGGTGATTCTCGCCAGCGCCACCCCCGCGCTCGAATCGCTCCAGCTGGCCGAGGCCGGGGTCTATCGCAAGATCGACCTGGCCGCGCGCTATGGCGGGGCGGAGCTGCCCGCGGTCTCGATCCTCAACCTGACCAAGGAGCCGCCCGAGCGGGGCCGCTGGCTCGCCCCCCGGCTGGTCGAGGAACTGAAGGACCGGCTGGCGCGCGGCGAGCAATCGCTGCTGTTCCTCAACCGGCGCGGCTATGCGCCGCTCACCTTGTGCCGCCACTGCGGCTACCGCTTCCAGTGCCCCAACTGCTCGGCCTGGCTGGTCGAGCACCGCCTGTCGCGCCGCCTTGCCTGCCACCACTGCGGGCACGAGACCGGCGTGCCGGACGAATGCCCCGAATGCCACACCGGCGATTGCCTGGTCGCCTGCGGCCCCGGCGTGGAGCGGATCGCGGACGAGGTCGCGGAAATCCTGCCCGAGGCGCGCGTGGCCGTGGTCACGTCCGATACGCTGGGCAGCCCCGAAAAGATCGGGGAGTTCGTCGCTGCTGCCGAGCAGAAGCTGATCGATGTGATCATCGGCACCCAGCTGGTCACCAAGGGATACCATTTCCCCGAACTGACGCTGGTCGGCGTGGTCGATGCCGACCTTGGTCTTGAGGGCGGAGACCTGCGCGCGGCAGAGCGGACCTACCAGCAGGTCGCGCAGGTCGCGGGCCGCGCGGGCCGGGGCGAGAAGCCGGGCGAAGTGCTGATCCAGACCCGCCACCCCGAAGCCGCCGTGATCGCCGCACTCGCCGCCGGGGACCGCGACGCCTTCTACGCCGCCGAGGCCGAGGCACGGCGCGATGCTGGCGCGCCCCCGTTCGGGCGCTGGGCCGCGATCATCGTCTCCTCGGAGGACGAGGCCGAAGCCCGCGAAGCCGCCAAGCTGATCGGCAGCGCCCGGCCCAACCTGCCCGATGTGATGATCCTTGGCCCCGCCCCTGCCCCGCTCGCCCTGCTGCGCGGCCGCTATCGCTACCGGCTGCTGATCAACGCGCGGCGCAGCGCGAAATTGCAGGACGTGATCCGCGAATGGCTGGGCGCGTTGCAATTCCCCCAAGGCGTGCGCGTGGGAGTGGACATCGATCCCTATTCGTTTGTCTGACCCTCGCAGAGCCCCACGGTTTCGTCATTGCGAGGCAGGAGGCGAACAAATCCCCTTCTCCCGTTCGCTCAGTCCAGCAGCGCCGCTGCCTGGAGCAGACGGTTGCCGTGGTCGCTCTCTTCCTTGCCGTTTAGGCGGAACAGCCGCGCGGCCTCGGCATTGCCGACATTCTGCGCCCACTTTTCGTACAGCGCGTCCCCGCCGAACTCGCCCTGCGCGAGACCGGTCAGCGCTTCCCTGGTGATCGGCGCGATCGGCCCGGCACCGTCCTGCAGATAGGGGTTGTCCTCGGGCAGCGGCGGGAAGAAGTCCTCGCCCGACACCGCCTTGACCGCCAGTGCGGCGCGCTGGGCGTGAAGGAATTCCTCGCGTCCGTTGCGTTCCAGCAGGGCCCGCACTTCCGGGTGTTCGGCGGTCTCGGCGGTCTTGTAATAGAGCGTCATCGCCGCCGCCTCGGTCAGGGCCATGATCTTGATGTCGAGCGCGGTGGGCGCGGTGACCGTGCCGATATGGGCGAAGGCTTCGCGCAGGGTGGCAGGGGCGCCTTCGGGCAAGGGCATCACGTTGGTGTGGGCTGGCATCATGGTTTCCCCGGTTGTCTGTTTGAACCCAGGCTAACCGCTCCGGCGGAGCCTGCGCAACCCGTCACGGATCACAGCTTCTTGCCCGTGCGTTCATCTGGCAAGCTGCGCGCGGCCGGGGCACCAAGGCCCCGTCGCGGACCGCAAACCATGGCCGCCAAGGGAGAACACCATAATGCTGACCGTCCACCACCTGGGCATTTCGCAGTCCGAGCGGATCGTCTGGCTCTGCGAGGAGCTGGAACTGGCCTACGAATTCAAGCGCTATGAACGCCGCGCCGACAACCGCATGGCGCCAGATGAATACAAAGCCCTGCACCCGATGGGCATTGCCCCGGTGATTACCGACGGGGACTTCGTGCTGGGGGAAAGCGGCGCGATCTGCGACTACCTCAACGCGAAGCATGGCGGCAAGCTGGCCCCCGCCCCGGACGATCCTGACTTTGCCGATCACCTGTTCTGGTTCCACTGGTCCAACGGCACCTTCATGGCGACGCTGATGATGCAGTTGGCCGTGACCTTCGCGGGCGGCGATCCCAATGGCGGCTTCGTGGGCGAACGCGCGCGGATTTGCTGGGAAATGTGCGAGGCTCGGCTGGGCGAGGCGCCCTATTTCGGCGGCCGGAACCTTACCACGGCGGACATCATGATGGTCTATATCCTGACCACCAGCCGCGCCTTCCGCAACATGTCGATCGATCACCTGCCCAACGTGAAGGCCTATCTGGCGCGGATCGCGGCGCGCCCGGCCTACCAGCGCGCCATGGCCAAGGCGGAGCCGGGAATGCCGCTCCCCATGTAAAGGTGCCCGCCTGACGCCTCAGGCGCGGCGGGATGCGGCCCACATCGGTGCCCGCAACTCGCCGCGCCGGATCGCCATGCGCAACAGCGCGAGGCCCGCGAGCGTCGCGGCCAGCACGGCCACCACGCTTGCCTCAAGCCCGAAGTCGCCGCCGGTCAGCCAGTCCGGCCCCTCGCGCCGGGTGATCAGCAGGCCCAGCGGCGCCGCTCCGCCCGAAACGGGGATCGAGAAGACCCAGCCTTGCGTGAAGTTCCAGGCGGCGTGAATGCCCACCGCCAGCCACAGCCGCCGCGTCAGCATATAGGCCGCGCCCAGCAGGATGCCTGCCTCCACCGCGATGGCGAAGGCCGCGAACAGGCTGGCGCCGGGATTGCCCAGATGGGCCGCGCCGAACAGCGCCGAAGTGAACGCCAGCGCCGCCCATGACCCGAGCATGGCCTCGACATGACGGAACAGCACGCCGCGAAACAGCGCCTCCTCGAACACGCCGCTGGTCACGGCCATCGCCAGCAAGGCCCAGATCTGCCCCGCGCCGCGCACGCCTTCGATCCGCATTCCGCCGAGCAGCATGACGACGCAGGCCATGGCGGAGAACAGCAGGAAGCCCAGCGCCAGCCCGCCGCCCAGTTCGCGCAGCGCCCCCGCTGCAGTGAACTCGGCGTCGGCGGCGCCCTCCAGCCAGCGGCGCAGCGCTTTCCACAGGCCGATCACGACGAGCCCCACGACCATCGCGCCCAGCAGGTGGGCCGGTCCATCCCGCCCGACTCCCGCCTTGCGCAGCAGGGTTGAAACTCCCGCCGCCGCCAGCACCACGGCGACCGCTTCGATCACCAGCAGGGTCAGCGGAAAGCGCAGGACGCGCAGGGCCATTGCAATTGCCCGGCCGGGCGCAGGTTTGATCATGTCCATCGGCTTCCCCCAAACTGTATTATCTATATAATACACTCAAGGGGGTGCCGGTCAATCGTCCAGCTTCAGCCGAACGCCCTCCTTTTCCAGCAGCTTGCGCTTGATCTCCAACCCATAGGCATAGCCGCCAAGGTTCCCGCCGGTGCGGATCACGCGGTGGCAGGGGATCAGCACGGCGACATTGTTCGCCCCGTTGGCGCTGCCTGCCGCGCGCACCGCCTTCGGATTGCCGGCCGCCGCCGCGAGTTCGGCATAGCTGCGCGTTTCGCCTGGCGGGATGCGGCGCAGTTCCCGCCAGACCGCTTCCTGGAACGCCGTGCCTTTCACGTCGAGCGGGATGTGGGCGAAATCGCCCGGACTTTCGACCGCCGCCACCACTTGCGCCAGAAGGCCCGAGAAGCTGTCCCCCCCCTCGACCAGCTCCGCGTGCGGAAAGCGCGCTTGCAGCGCCTCGCGGCCCTCATTGAACGACAGGCGGCAGACCCCCTTGTCGGTCGCGGCGACCAGCATCTGGCCGAGGCTGGTCGGCACCGTCGCCCAGTGGATCGTCACCCCCCTGCCCCCGCCGGCCCAGGCCGATGGTGCCATGCCCAGTCGCTCCTTCGTGCCGGCATAGAACCGGGACGGACCGGAATAGCCCGCCGCATAGATCGCCCCCGTCACCTCGCCCTCGCCGGTCAGCGCCTCAGCCGCGCGCTCGGCCATCAGGGCGCGGGCATAGGCGGCTGGCGACAGTCCGGTGTGGCGGGTGAACACGCGCTGGAAGTGGCTGGGCGAATAGCCGCTCTGCTCCGCCAGCGCGGCGAGCGCCAGCGGCTGGCCCGCCGCCTTGATCGCGGCGATGGCAGACAGGACCGCGCGCTCGTCGCGGCTGACGTCGTCGGGCAGGCAGCGCTTGCACGGCCTCAGCCCCGCCGCGCGCGCCGCAGCGCCGTCGGCAAAGAACCGCACGTTGGCCCGCGCCGGATGCCGCGCGGCGCAGCTGGGGCGGCAATAGATGCCGGTGGAGAGCACACCGGTCACGAAGCGCCCGTCAGAGGCGCGGTCCCGCGCCAGCACGGCTGTCCAGGCTTCCTCGGCGTCGATCATGGTGTCCATCATGGCAGGGCTCCTTGTGGACACAAGCCTTGCCCGATTCGTTCAGATTTAGCTTCCCGCGCCTTGCGGTTAAAAGGGGGGCGCTCCCTAGCCCCCCAGCGCCCGGAACAGCATCAGGGTGCGTTCCTTTGCCAGATCGGCGCTTTCCGGGTGATAGTCCTTGCGCCGGTCGGAATTGAACCCGTGCCCGGCTTCATAGACGAAGATCTGCGCGGTCGGGTGCGCCTTCTCGATCAGCTTTTCCACCGGGGCGAAATCGACCATCGGATCGTAGCGGCCGAAATGGGCAATGGTCGCGCAGCCCGGCGCCTCATCGGCAAAGCGGGTGGCGATGTAGCCGCCGTAATAGCACGAGGCGCCGTCCAGCTCGTCGCAGGTCTGGGCCATGCGCCAGGCGACCGAGCCGCCAAAGCAATAGCCGGTGATGAACACCGGACCACCCCGCGCTTTCAGCCAGGCCACGCATGCGCGGGTATCGGCAAGGCCCCGCTCCCAATCGTGCAGCTGGCGCCCGATCTGCACCGCGCGCTCCCAGTCAGGGCCGGAATAGCTCAGCTCGCAGCCCGGCTCGACCCGGTCGAACAGGTTGGGCGCGATCACTTCATAGCCGTCCCCGGCATATTCATCGCACAGTTCGCGAATATGGTCGGTCACGCCGAATATCTCGTGCACCAGCACCAGCCCGCCCTTGCGCTCACCCTCGGGAACGGCGTGGTAACAAGGAAGCAGGTGGCCATCGTCCATCGCGATGCGAATCGTCTCGCCCAAGGGATCCCTCTTTTCTGTGATTGTCGTTGGGGCGATGATTGCACACGCGAAGGCATTGACGGTCAAGCCCGCCTGTCCCCTGCAACAGGAAGTTCCCCGCGCCAGCTTGCATCGCCCCGCAATCGTCGCTATGCGCGCCCCCGTCTCAGGGGCAGTCTTGCGCTCTCGCGCCGGGCTGGGCCCTGTCAACGCACCCGATGTAAGGAACAGACGCGCGTGGAGAATTCCGGCGGCATTACGGCCAGTCTGCAAGGACGATACGCTTCGGCGCTGTACGACCTGGCGAACGAAAGCGGCGCGGTCGCGGCCGTCGAATCCGATCTTGAGAAGCTGGATCAGGCGATTCTCGCCAGCGAGGATCTGGCTGCACTGATTCGCAACCCGCAGCTGGGCCGCGATGTGGCCGCCAAGGCTGTGGACGCGGTCGCCGCCCTGCTTGGCCTGACGGACCTGACCCGCAAGTTCCTGGGCGTGCTGGCCGGCAACCGCCGCCTCTCGGCCCTGCCCGACGTGGTCCGCGCCTTCGGCTCGATCGCCGCCGCCGCCCGCGGCGAGGTGACTGCCGAGGTTACCAGCGCCCACCCGCTCACCCCGGCCCAGCTCAAGTCCCTGACCGCCAAGCTCAAGGAGCGTGAAGGCAAGGACGTGAAGATCAAGGCCAGCGTCGACCCCGAAGTGCTCGGCGGTCTCGTCGTCAGGATCGGTTCGACCCAGATCGACAGCTCGATCCGCACCCGTTTGAACACTCTCGCTAACGCGATGAAAGGCTGAACATGGATATCCGCGCCGCAGAAATCTCGAAGGTCATCAAGGACCAGATCGCCAGCTTCGGCACCGAGGCCCAGGTCTCGGAAGTCGGTTCCGTGCTCTCGGTGGGTGACGGTATTGCCCGCATCCACGGCCTCGACAACGTCCAGGCCGGCGAAATGGTCGAGTTCTCGAACGGGGTCAAGGGCATGGCGCTCAACCTCGAAGCCGACAACGTCGGCGTCGTGATCTTCGGCTCGGACGCTGAAATCCGCGAAGGCGACCAGGTCAAGCGCACCGGCACCATCGTCGACGTTCCCGTCGGCAAGGGCCTGCTCGGCCGCGTGGTCGACGCTCTCGGCAATCCGATCGACGGCAAGGGCCCGATCGTCGATGCCACCCGTCAGCGCGTCGAAGTCAAGGCTCCGGGCATCATCCCGCGCCAGTCGGTTTCCGAACCCGTGCAGACCGGCCTCAAGGCGATTGACGCCCTGGTTCCCGTCGGCCGCGGCCAGCGCGAACTGATCATCGGTGACCGCCAGACCGGCAAGACCGCCGTCGCGATCGACACCTTCATCAACCAGAAGGGCCCGAACGCCGGCACCGACGAATCGAAGAAGCTGTACTGCATCTACGTCGCCGTCGGCCAGAAGCGCTCGACCGTCGCGCAGATCGTCCGCCAGCTCGAAGAAAATGGCGCGATGGAGTATTCGATCGTCGTCGCCGCGACCGCTTCGGAGCCCGCTCCGCTGCAGTACCTCGCGCCCTATACCGGTGCGACCATGGGCGAATTCTTCCGCGACAACGGCATGCACGCCGTGATCGTGTACGACGATCTTTCCAAGCAGGCCGTCGCCTACCGCCAGATGTCGCTGCTGCTGCGCCGCCCGCCGGGCCGCGAAGCCTATCCGGGCGACGTGTTCTATCTCCACAGCCGCCTGCTCGAGCGCGCGGCGAAGATGAACGACGACATGGGCGCCGGTTCGCTGACCGCGCTGCCGATCATCGAAACCCAGGCGGGCGACGTGTCGGCCTACATCCCGACCAACGTGATCTCGATCACCGACGGCCAGATCTTCCTTGAAACCGGCCTGTTCTACCAGGGCATCCGCCCGGCGATCAACGTCGGCCTGTCGGTCAGCCGCGTCGGCGGCGCCGCGCAGACCAAGGCGATGAAGAAGGTCGCCGGCTCGATCAAGCTGGAGCTGGCTCAGTACCGCGAAATGGCGGCCTTCGCCCAGTTCGGTTCGGACCTCGACGCCTCGACCCAGCGCCTCCTCAACCGCGGCGCGCGCCTGACGGAACTGCTCAAGCAGGCCCAGTTCAGCCCGCTGTCGTTCGAAGAGCAGACCGTCTCGATCTTCGCCGGCACCAACGGCTATCTCGACAGCATCCCCACCTCGGACGTGACCCGCTACGAAGCTGAAATGCTCAGCTTCGTGCGCGAAAAGCACGCCGACGTGCTGAAGCTGATCCGCGAGAGCCGCGACTTTGGCGACGAAGCCAAGAAGCAGACGATCGCCGCGCTCGACGCCTTTGCGAAGCAGTTCGCGTAATTAGCCGTCATCCCGGCTGCGGCCGGGATCGCGGGCCGCCCGGTCCGGCCGCCAAGGTCGGACCATGTGGACAGCGGTCCCGGACCAGTTCCGGGACGACGAATTAGAGGAACCGATAGAGTGGCTTCACTCAAGGAACTCAAGGGCCGGATCAACTCGGTCAAGTCGACCCAGAAGATCACCAAGGCCAAGCAGATGGTCGCGGCGGCCAAGCTGCGCCGTGCCCAGGCCAATGCCGAAGCCGCCCGCCCCTATGCGGCGCGGCTGGCAACGGTGATGGGATCGCTGGCCGGCAAGGTCACCGTCAGCGAAAGCAGCCCCAGGCTGCTGGCCGGGACCGGCAAGGACCAGGTCCATCTGCTGGTCGTCGCCAACTCCGACAAGGGGCTGTGCGGCGCGTTCAATTCCAACATCGTCAAGGCTGCCAAGCTGCGCGCGCTGGAACTGAAGGCTGAAGGCAAGACGGTGCTGTTCTATCTGGTCGGCCGCAAGGGCCGGGCGATGATCCGCCGCGAATTCCCGAACGACATCCTGGCGATGTTCGACACCACCGACGTGCGCGAACCCGGCTATGCCGAGGCGGACCGGATCGCGGCCGAACTGGTGGCGCTGTACGACGCGGGCAAGTTCGATGTCGCGCACCTGTTCTATTCGAAGTTCCGCAGCGCCCTGGCGCAGGAGCCGACCGAACAGCAGATCATCCCGGTGCCCGCCCCCACTGCCGCCTCGACCGGCGGCGCGGTGGATTACGAGCCTGAGGAAGAGGCGATTCTCGCCGCGCTGCTGCCGCGTTACCTCAAGACCCAGCTGTTCGGCGCGCTGCTTGAGAACATGGCCAGCGAACAGGGCGCCTCGATGACCGCGATGGACAATGCCACGCGCAACGCCGGCGATCTGATCAACAAGCTGACGATCCAGTACAACCGCAGCCGCCAGGCCGCGATCACCACCGAACTCATTGAAATCATTGCGGGCGCGGAAGCGCTCTAAGCAATCGAAGGCAAGGAAACGACCATGGCAACCGCAGCCGCTCCCAAGACCCGCAAGAAGGCCGCTCCGGCCGCTACCAGCGCCGCGACCGGCAAGATCAGCCAGGTCATCGGCGCCGTCGTCGACGTCAGCTTCGAGGGCGAACTGCCCGCGATTCTCTCGGCGCTCGAAACCGAGAACAACGGCACCCGCCTGGTGCTGGAAGTGGCCCAGCACCTGGGTGAGAACACCGTCCGCACCATCGCGATGGACTCGACCGACGGCTTGACCCGCGGCCAGCCCGTGACCGCCACCGGCGCGCAGATCTCGGTGCCGGTCGGCCCGCGCACCCTGGGCCGCATTCTCAACGTCGTCGGCGATCCGATCGACGAGCGCGGCCCGGTCGATACCGACATGCGCGCGCCGATCCACGCCTCGGCCCCGGAATTCGTCGAGCAGTCGACCGAAGCGGCCATTCTGGTCACCGGCATCAAGGTCATCGACCTGCTCGCCCCTTACGCCAAGGGCGGCAAGATCGGCCTGTTCGGCGGCGCGGGCGTGGGCAAGACCGTGCTGATCCAGGAACTGATCAACAACATCGCCAAGGGCCACGGCGGCGTGTCGGTCTTCGCGGGCGTCGGTGAACGCACCCGTGAAGGCAACGATCTCTACCACGAATTCCTCGACGCCGGCGTTATCGCCAAGGACGCCGAAGGCAACGCCACTCCCGATGGTTCGAAGGTCGCGCTCGTGTTCGGCCAGATGAACGAGCCGCCGGGCGCCCGCGCCCGCGTCGCCCTGTCGGGCCTGACCATGGCCGAATACTTCCGCGACCAGGAAGGCCAGGACGTGCTGTTCTTCGTCGACAACATCTTCCGCTTCACCCAGGCGGGTTCGGAAGTGTCGGCGCTGCTCGGCCGTATTCCTTCGGCGGTGGGCTATCAGCCGACCCTCGCGACCGACATGGGCGCACTGCAGGAACGCATCACTTCGACCACCAAGGGTTCGATCACCTCGGTCCAGGCGATCTACGTTCCCGCGGACGACCTTACCGACCCTGCGCCGGCCACTTCGTTCGCTCACCTTGACGCGACGACCACGCTGAACCGCGCGATTTCGGAGCTGGGCATCTACCCGGCGGTCGACCCGCTCGACTCGACCAGCCGCGTGCTGACCCCGGCCGTCGTTGGCCAGGAGCACTACGACACCGCCCGCCGCGTCCAGGAAACCCTGCAGAAGTACAAGTCGCTGCAGGACATCATCGCGATCCTTGGCATGGACGAACTGAGCGAAGAAGATAAGCTCACCGTCGCCCGCGCCCGCAAGATCCAGCGCTTCCTGTCGCAGCCGTTCCACGTCGCCGAAGTCTTCACCAACATCCCGGGCAAGTTCGTCCAGGTCGAAGACACTGTGCGTTCGTTCAAGGCTGTCGTCGACGGCGAGTACGACCACCTGCCCGAAGCCGCCTTCTACATGGTCGGCGGGATCGACGAAGCGGTCGAAAAGGCCAAGAAGCTGGCCGCCGAGGCCTGATTCTCCACCCTCCCCCTCCCCTTGCGGGAGGGGGGAAGGAATTTGAAATGGCATTGCACTTCGAACTCGTCACCCCGGCCCGCCTCGTCCGTTCGGACGACGTCCACATGGTCGTGGTCCCCGGAACCGAAGGTGAATTCGGCGTCCTCGAAGGCCACGCGCCCTTCATGTCGACGGTCCGCGACGGCACGCTGAAGATCTACAAGACCGAAGGCGGAAGCCCTGAGGAAATCGAGGTCCAGGGCGGCTTTGCCGAAGTCGGCGAAAACGGCCTGACCGTGCTGGCGGAACACGTCGAGGGCTGAGGCCTTCGGCACCACCGGACAAGCAAAGGGCGGCCCCTGTGGCCGCCCTTTTCGTTTGCCTTATGTGATCAGCAAAGATGCGCGGGACAGGCAGGTCTGCGCCTCCGCCGCCATGCGCTGCACGATCTCTCCTGCCCCCGGCAAGTCGCGGATCAGGCCGGTCGCCTCGCCCACGGTGACATTGGCGCGGGTGTAATCGCCCTGCGCGGCCCCTTCGTCGAACTCGGCGCGGGCTGCTGCGGGATCGGCGCGCAGTTCGGCCTCGCGCCCTTCCCATTCGCGGTGGATCGCATTGCGCAGGGCGCGGAAGTCGTATTCCCCAGGCCAGTCCTTGCGGCGCAGGATGTCGAAGATCGCCGAGCGCGCAGTGGCATCGCCATCCGCCATGATGGCCTGTTCCTTGGCCGATTGCGCGGCCAGCCCCTCGCGCGAGGCCCACAGGCGCGAGCCGACCAGCGCGCCGTCCGCCCCCAGCATCAGCAGGGCGGCAAGACCGCGCCCGTCCGCGATCCCACCCGCGCCCAGCAGCAGCACGTCTGGCGCATTGGCCGCCAGCCAGTCCCTCGCCTCTGGTACGAACACCATGGTCGACCGCGCCGTGGCGACAGCGGCGCCGTGGCCGCCCGCTTCGCCGCCCTGGACCACGACCACTTCGGCACCCGCCTCGATCGCCAAAGGCAGCTGCGCCAGCGTCTGGATCTGGCAGATCAGGCGCACGCCCGCCCGCGCGATCCGCGCCGCATAGGGCCGGGGATCGCCGAAGCTGAGGAACACCGCCTTGGGCAGCAGCGGCTGGTCCAGCACCCAGTCGAGCGCCGTGGCATCCTGATCCAGCTTCCAGGTGATGAACCCGCAGCCCGCGTGCTGCGCGGCGGGCGTGTTGGCGAGGCGCCGGGTCAGCACGCCCCATTCACGCCGGGTCCAGTCGAGATCGCCGTAGCCGCCGCCGACCAGGCCGAATGCGCCCGCCTCCGCGCAGGCCGCCGCAAGTTCACCTCCACCCGCCAGCGCCATCGGTGCGAGCATGATCGGCAGATCAAGGCCCAGCCGCTGGGTCAGCCGGGTGCGGATCACAGCCGCACCGCCCCTTCGATGCAGGTGACGCAGGCCCCGCCGATGTGGATGTCCGATCCCTCGAACCGCACCGAGACATATCCGTCGCGCCCCACCTGACGGCCCTGGCTGGCAACATATCCATCGCCCGCCGCGACCTGCCCCGCCGCCAGCCTGAATGCGGCAACCGCGCCGTTGCCACTGCCGCAGACCGGGTCTTCGGCGATCCCGTCGCCCGGCGCGAAGCTTCGCACCACCACCCGCGTTCCGTCGGTGGCATAGAGCGTTGCTCCAGTCATCCCGCGCGGCATGTAAAAGGCGGAGAGCCGCGCTTCGTCGTGCTTCAGGTCCTCAAGTGCGGCGATGTCGGCCAGTTCCGCCACCAACCAGACCGGCCCGACATCAACCGCCTGCGCCGCGCCCTTCACTTCGGCCCCGATCCAGGCGGTCGCCTCGGGATCGGCAAGCTCGGTCAATGCATGGCGCGGCAGGCGGAACGATAGACCCTCGTCTCCCACCCGCAGCTCGACCAGACCGACCGCGCATTGCTGCACCAGCCGCCCGTCCCTCGCCGACGCCAGCCCGGCCTCCAGCACCGCGTGGGCAGTGCCCAGAGTCGGGTGGCCGGCAAAGGGCAGTTCGGCCTTGGGCGTGAAGATCCGCACCCGGTAATCCGCCGCCGGCTCGCTGGCAGGAAGAACGAAGGTCGTCTCGGACAGGTTGGTCCAGTTGGCGAAGGCCTGCATCTCGGCGTCGGTCAGACCCTCCGCGTCAAGCACCACTGCCACGGGGTTGCCCTTGTAGGGCACCTGCGTGAACACATCGACCTGCCGGAAGGCACGGCTGCGCATCATGGTTCTCCTAGTCCTGCGGGGGAACGACCTGGCGGTAGTTCCAGCGCTGCGCATCGCTACCGTCGATCCGCGAAATTTCAGCCATCAGCAGCTTGCCTTGCCGCCAGTAGCGGATGCGCTGCGGGTAATCGTGATTGGCGTTGGCGAATTCGATCGCCTCCTCGCTACGCAGCACCATCGGGAACTCGCTGGCGGGCTTGCCCTGCGGCTGGGCGAAGAAGCTGACCGAACCGTCCGGCTTGACCCGGATCTGGGTGGTTTCCCACGATTGCAGCTGCGATCCGAAGCCGGTGCGGGCGACCCCCAGCATGATCCCGCCGCGCGCATCGGTCCACAGCTCGTCCGACCATTCCGCCCCGTCCTCCATCATCCAGGTTCCGGCCATCCAGCCCGGCAATCGGGCATCGCGCGCGTCGGCGGCGGCCAGCGGACTGGCGGACATCAGGGCGGCGGCAATCAGGGCGGGCGCCGCAAGCAGCGTCTTGAGCATGGGTGGGGCTTTCATGTGCGCGATGTGCGGGTAGCCGGGTGTAGCGGCAATGAACGGCGCCGCAAGGGCTCAGGCCTGCTCCTGCCGCTCGCGGCGGCGCCCCGCCTGCCACAGGAACAGCCCGGCGCCGATGATGATCGCCGCTCCCAGCATGGTCATGGCATCCGGCCGGTCGCCGAAGAAGGCCCAGCCGCAGACGGTTGCGACCAGCAGCTGCACATAGGTCATCGGCGCGACCGTGGCCGGGCCGGCGCGGGTCGTGCCCATGTAGATCAGCCAATGCGCCGTACTGGCCGAGCAGGCCACCAGCGCGCAGCGGGCCAGCACCGTCCAGTCGGGCATGGCGAGGGCAAAGCGGGGCAATCCGCTCAGGTGCCCGCCCGCCATGGCGAGCAGCAGCAGCGGGGTTGCCGTCACCGCCACTGCAAACTGCATGGCAAGGCTGGATGCCTTGCCGGCGACGAAGCGGTTGCCGATCATCAGCAAGCTCATCCCCAGCGCGGACAGCAATGGCAGGAAGGCCGCCGGGCCGGCCGCCGCGAAGTTCGGCCGCAGCACCGCCAGCACGCCGCCAAAGGCCACGACCGAGGCGATCACGGTTTCGCGGCGGGCCGGTTCGCCCAGCACCAGCGCTGCCAGCAGCGCCGTGATCATCGGGCTGGTAAAGGTCAGTGCGGTCGCCGCGGCCAGCGGGATGAAGGCAATCGCGGTAAAGAACCCGACGGTCGCCAGCGCCACGGCAAAGCCCCGCAGCAGTTGCACGCGCGGGTGCGGCAGCACGAACCCCGCGCGCCCCTCTCGCACGGCCAGCAGGGCCGAAAGGCCTATCGCCCCCAGCGCATACCGGGTGGCGGCAATCGCGGTGGGAGGCCACTGCCCGGCCATCGACTTGACCACCGCATCGCCCAGCGACAGCGTGGCAAATCCGCACAGGGCAAACAGGAGGCCAGTCGTTTCGTTCTTGCGCAAGGCATCGCTCCAGCTTCCCCGCCGGGCTTTAGAACCCGGCCGGGCGCTTGGCCAGCGCGCGGCGTGCCTGTAGGTGCGTGCATTAGGAAATCATAAAAGTTTCCGGCCTATTCACCATCCAGATTAGTCAACGGGAAGCCATGGCCGAGGCATGGTGCCCTTTGCATATCCGAGGGTTTGGACACAATGAGCGCATTCGGCCGACGCAATGGCATGGGAAGCATGGCGCCTGGGGCTCGCCCCCAGTTCGGCGTTGCGCGGCCGATGAAGGGCGGCGTGGATGCCACCAAGTCCGCCGCGCCGATGCCGTTCGGCGGCGATCAGTTCCCGCCGATGCCCGGCGAAGAGCCGATGGCCGATCCGATGAAGGCGGACGCGATGACCCGCCTGGCGGACCGCGTCAACGGCGTCCACGAGAACCAGTACCAGGCCGAAGGCTTCGAAGCCTCGGTCCACAAGATCAAGGAACAGGTGCTGCCGCGCCTGCTCGAACGCGTCGACCCCGAAGCCGCCGCGACCCTGACCAAGGATGAACTGTCGGAAGAATTCCGCCCGATCATCATGGAAGTGCTGGCGGAACTGAAGGTCACGCTCAACCGGCGCGAACAGTTCGCGCTGGAAAAGGTGCTGATCGACGAGCTGCTCGGCTTCGGCCCGCTGGAAGAGCTGCTCAACGATCCTGACGTGTCGGACATCATGGTCAACGGGCCGGACCAGACCTACATCGAAAAGAAGGGCAAGCTGCAGCTCGCGCCGATCCGGTTCCGCGATGAAAGCCACCTGTTCCAGATCGCCCAGCGGATCGTCAACCAGGTCGGCCGCCGCGTCGACCAGACCACCCCGCTGTGCGACGCCCGCCTGCAGGACGGCAGCCGCGTCAACGTGATCGTCCCGCCGCTGTCGCTGCGCGGCACCGCGATCTCGATTCGCAAGTTTTCCGAAAAGCCGATCACGATCGACATGCTGCGCGATTTCGGGTCGATGTCGGACAAGATGGCCACCGCGCTGAAGATCGCGGGCGCCTGCCGGATGAACATCGTCATCTCGGGCGGCACCGGTTCGGGCAAGACCACCATGCTCAACGCCCTGTCGAAGATGATCGACCCGGGCGAGCGTGTTCTGACCATCGAGGACGCGGCGGAACTGCGCCTGCAGCAGCCGCACTGGCTGCCGCTGGAAACCCGCCCGCCCAACCTTGAAGGCCAGGGCGCGATCACCATCGGCGATCTCGTCAAGAACGCCCTGCGCATGCGTCCTGACCGGATCATCCTGGGCGAAATCCGCGGCGCGGAATGCTTTGACCTGCTCGCCGCGATGAACACCGGCCACGACGGATCGATGTGCACGCTGCACGCCAACTCGGCGCGCGAATGCCTGGGCCGTATGGAAAACATGATCCTGATGGGCGACATCAAGATCCCCAAGGAAGCCATCAGCCGCCAGATCGCCGAATCGGTCGATCTCATCGTTCAGGTCAAGCGCCTGCGCGACGGTTCGCGCCGCACCACCGGCATCACCGAAGTGATCGGGATGGAAGGCGACGTGATCGTCACCCAGGAACTGTTCAAGTTCGAGTACCTGGACGAGAGCGAGGACGGCAAGATCATCGGCGAATTCCGCGCCTCGGGCCTGCGCCCCTATACGCTGGAAAAGGCCCGCCAGTTCGGCTTCGATCAGGCCTATCTGGAGGCCTGCCTCTAGGAATCGCCCCCTAAGCCTCGTCATTGCGAGCGCTTTAGAGGATGATTCCACCTCAACCCGAAGCCAGCCAGCCCTTCAGTGCGGCGCCCAGCAGCAGCACGGCGGCGAA
>CALMJG010000051.1 GCA_937864195.1 uncultured Novosphingobium sp. | reverse complement strand
GTCTACTACGCCGCGACCGGCAGCTACCTGACCGACAAGGAAGACCGCGCGGGTGGCTAGCACCGCTATTGCCTCCTTTCACCGTCACCCTGAACTTGTTTCAGGGTCCATGGTGCGCTTGGCTCCATGCCTGGAGTTATCCCGAACCCTCGCGGTTTGCTCTCCACTTCCGGCTTCGGCTCAAACCGAGGGTTGGACCCTGAAACGCCAGTCACCGCAGGTGAAACAAGTTCAGGGTGACGAGCCTTATACTTCTGGATCGGGATCAAACCGCCCATGACCGCCCCACGCCTGCTGCTGGTAGAGGACGACCCGGCCCTCGCCGAACTGCTCGAATTCCGATTCAAGGCCGAAGGCTACGCGGTCACCGTAACGCCTGATGGCGACGAGGCGCTGCTGCTCGCGCAGGAAGAAGCGCCGGACCTCGTCCTGCTCGACTGGATGGTCGAAGGCACGAGCGGGATCGAGGTTTGCCGGCGCCTGCGCCGCGACAAGGCCACCGCCCACGTACCGATCGTCATGCTCACCGCCCGCGGCGCCGAGGATGACAGGATCCGCGGGCTCGATACCGGCGCGGACGATTACGTCACCAAGCCGTTCTCGCCGCGTGAACTGATCGCCCGGGTCGGCGCGATCATGCGCCGTATCCGTCCGGCGCTGGCCGGCGAGGTGCTGACGGTGGGCGATCTCTCGCTCGATGCCGTGGCCCACAAGGTCACGCGCGGGGGCGAGGTGCTCGCGCTCGGCCCGACCGAATTCCGCCTGCTGCGCTTCTTCATGGAGCACCCCGGCCGCGTGTTCAGCCGGGGGCAGCTGCTCGACGCGGTCTGGGGCACTGAAAGCGAGATCGAACTGCGCACGGTGGACGTCCACATCCGCCGCCTGCGCAAGGGCATCACCCGCCCCGGCACCGCCGATCCGGTGCGCACCGTGCGCTCGGCAGGCTACGCGCTGGAAGCGGTCTGACGGTTCAGTGAAAATCGCGTGACTTCGGGATCACCCGCACGTCGCGCGGGTGCCCGCCCCGGCTGCCCGGCAGGGGCCGCTGGACATGATCGGTCCGGTCGACGCGGTGGGGCAGCATGTCCTCCGACAGGGCGTGGAGCGAGGGCGTGGCGTCGGTCAGGTGGGTGGCGATCACGTGGATCACCTCGTCGTCGTATTCGACCCGCCCACGCACTTCCATCAGCCGCGCGCCCATGATCACCTTGCGCTGCCTTGCCATCAGATCGGGCCAGATCACCAGGTTCACCACCCCGCTTTCGTCCTCCAGGGTGATGAAGCACACCCCCTTGGCGCTGCCGGGGCGCTGGCGGATCAGGACCACGCCCGCGACCTGCACGGCCGAGCGTTCCTTGCGCTGGCGCAGATCGGCCGCGCGGACGAAGCCGCGCTCGGCCAGATCGGCGCGCAGGAAGGCGAGCGGGTGGGCTTTCAGGGACAGGCGCTGAGTCTGGTAATCGGCCACCACCTCTTCCGACAGGGGCATGGCCGGAAGCACGGTTTTCTGCGCCTCTTCGCCTTCGCCGCGTGACGTCATGGCCGCGAACAGCGGCAATTCCGGCGCGGCGATCAGGCTGCGTGCCTCCCACAACGCCTGCCGGCGCGAGAGGCCGAGCGAGCCGAGGCAATCCGCGCTCGCCAGCCGTTCGACCAGCGCGGGCGAGAGGCCCGCCCGTTCCTTGAGTTCGCGCACGTCGCGAAACGGCCCGCCTTCCGCCCGCGCCGCCACGATCCGCGCGGCGGCGGCTTCGGGGAACCCGTCGATCTGGCGCAGGCCAAGGCGCAGGGCGATCCTGGATTCGCGCGAACCATCCTGCTCCAACGCATTGTCCCAGCCCGACAGGTTCACATCCACCGGCAGCACCTCCACCCCGTGCTCCCTCGCATCACGGACGATCTGTGCCGGAGCGTAAAAACCCATTGGCTGCGAATTGAGCAGCGCGGCAGCGAAAGCCGCCGGGTAGTGGCATTTCAGCCAGGCCGAGACATAGACCAGCAGCGCGAAGCTGGCGGCATGGCTTTCGGGAAAGCCGTATTCGCCGAAACCCTTGATCTGGTTGAAGCAGCGCGCGGCAAATTCGGCGTCATAGCCCCGCGCGATCATCCGCCCGACCATCATGTCCTCCAGTTCGTGGACCATGCCGCGCGAACGGAAGGTTGCCATGGCCTTGCGCAGGCGGTTGGCCTCCGCACTGGTGAACCTCGCCGCATCGAGCGCGATCTTCATCGCCTGTTCCTGGAAGATCGGCACGCCCAGCGTCCGCCCCAGGATCGAGGTCAGCTCGTCCGGCGGGCCATGCTCCGGCCCGGGCGCGGGAATTTCCACCTTCTCCGCCCCGCGCCGCCGCTTGAGATAGGGGTGGACCATGTCGCCCTGGATCGGCCCGGGGCGCACGATCGCCACCTCGATCACCAGATCGTAGAAGCAGCGCGGGCGCAGGCGCGGCAGCATGTTCATCTGCGCCCGGCTCTCGACCTGGAACACGCCGAGCGAATCCCCCTTGCACAGCATGTCGTAGACCGCCGGATCCTCACGCGGGACGCTGGCGAGGGTCAGCGCCTTGCCGTGGTGATCGCGCAGCAGGTCGAGCGCCTTGCGGATGCAGGTCAGCATCCCCAGCGCCAGCACGTCGACCTTGAGGATGCCAAGCGCGTCGATGTCGTCCTTGTCCCATTCGATGAAGGATCGGTCCGCCATGGCGCCATTGCCGATGGGAACGGTCTCGGTCAGCAGGCCTTGCGTGAGGATGAAGCCGCCGACGTGCTGCGACAGGTGGCGCGGCATGCCGATCATCTGTTCGGTCAGCGCCAGGACGCGCCTGAGGTGCGGGTCAGTGAGGTTGAGGCCCGTCTCGGTCGCGATGTGTGCCTCCTTGATCGAGTGGCCGTGGCTGCCCCAGACGGTCTTGGCCAGCATCGCGGTGACGTCCTCCGACAGGCCCATCGCCTTGCCCACCTCGCGGATCGCCATGCGTGGGCGATAATGGATCACAGTTGCGCAAAGACCTGCACGTTGGCGGCCATAACGCTGATAGATATACTGAATCACCTCCTCGCGGCGCTCGTGCTCGAAGTCGACGTCGATGTCGGGCGGCTCCTTGCGCTCCTCGGAAATGAAGCGGTCGAACAGCAGGGCATGGCGCGCAGGGTCGACCGCAGTGATCTCCAGGCAATAGCACACCGCCGAATTCGCGGCAGAACCCCGCCCCTGGCACAGGATCGGCGGATCCTGCGCGCGGGCGAAATCGACGATGTCCTTGATGGTCAGGAAATAGCGGGCAAGGTCGAGCTTGCCGATCAGGGCCAGCTCCCGGACCAGCGTTTCGCGCACGGCCTGGGGCAGGCCATCGGGATAGCGGCGTGCCGCGCCCTCCCAGGTAAGTTCCTCAAGATAGTCCTGAGGTTCCAGTTCCTTGGGACACGTTTCTTCGGGATATTCGTAACGCAATTCGTCCAGGCTGAACATGCAGGCATCGGCCAGATCGCGCGCGGCGGCGATGGCATGGGGCCAGCGCCCGAACAGGCGGACCATCTCCTCCGGCGACTTCAAGTGCCGTTCGGCATTGGGGCGCAGCAGATGACCCGCCGCCGCGACGGTGGTCTTGTGGCGGATGGCGGTCATCACATCATGCAGCGGCCGCCGCTGCGGCGCGTGATAAAGCACCTGGTTGGTGGCGAGGAGCGCCAGCCCCGCCGCCTGCGCCATGGCGTCGAGCGCGTTGATCCGGGCGATATCGTCGCCAGTGTACAGGTAGCTGGCGGCCAGATGGCGCAATGTGGATAACTGTGTGGAAAGGTACGGCAGAAGTTCGGGAAAAGGTGCAGTGAGGGTGTCCTCCTGGTGCGCTCTTGATCCAGATTTCATATCAATCACATTACTTTGGACTTCAATCATGAAGCTGGATGAGAGGTCATCCGGCGGAAGCAGGACCAGATGCACCCCCTCGCTATGCTCCGCCAGCATGGAGAGCGAAATGTCGCAGGCTCCCTTGTCCTGCCATGCACCGTCGAGCCGGGCCATGCGCCCTGCGGAGATCAGGCGGCAGAGGCGACCATAGGCGCTGCGGTCGGTCGGGTAGGCAAGGAAGTGCAGCCCCTCGACCGTCTCGATCCGGCACCCAATCACCGGACGCAGGCCCAGCGCCTTCGCCTCGGTGTGGAGCCGGACCACGCCCGCCATGGTGTTGGCGTCCGCGATCCCCAGCGTGTCATAGCCCAGTGCCCGGGCGGTGGTGGCGAGGTCGACCGCATCGGAGGCACCGCGCAGGAAGGAAAAGCAGCTCGCCAGCCCCAGTTCGACGAAGGGCGCGCGCGGCGGCGGGGGCAGGCCCGCCTCATCGGCATGGCGGCGCGGCGGGGTGAGCGGAGCTTCGGGCATGGGTCAGGCCCTGGGCGCGAGGTCCCGCAACCGCGCCGCTAAGCGGCCGAGATCGGCGGCAAAGCGCTGTTCCTCAAGCTCGCGCGCATCGTCCTTCAGTCGTAGGAGATAGGAGGGGTGGGTGGTGATCCATAGCTCGGCCTCATCCTCCAGCATGATGGCCTCGCCGCGCACGCGCTGGACGCTGACCGTCCTGCCCAGCAAGCTGCGCGCCGCACTGGCCCCCAGGGCGAGGATCAGGCGGGGACGGACCAGCAGGCGCTCGCTTTCGATCCACCAGCGGCAGATGTCGATTTCGCGCGCGGTCGGGTTCTGGTGGAACCGATGCTTGCCGCGCGGCTCGAACTTGAAGTGCTTGACCGCATTGGTCAGCCAGACGCGCGCGGGATCGATCCCGGCTGCGTCCAGATGGCTGCGCAGCACCTGTCCGGCTGGACCGATGAAGGGCCGCCCGCCCTGCTCCTCGGTATCGCCGGGCTGTTCGCCGACGATCATCAGGGCGGCACGGGCATCCCCCTCGCCCGCCACGGCCTGGGTGCCGTTGCAACCGATCGGGCAGCGCCGACACGCGGCGATCCCCTGGGCAACTTCGGCAAGCGAACTGGGGCGCGGTCCGTCGAACAGGGCTGCGCCGCGTTCCACCATCGCGCTTTCGCGGGCCTGGGCACCGGCGATCAGCGAGGGAATGAGTTCGGCTTCGGGCATGTTCTTCCAGTAGCGGCGCGGCATTTCCTTCAGCATGGCCCCGATCTTGAGCCGCGCCGGGTTGAAGATCGCGGCGTAATATTCCTTCCACAGGCTCTCCGCCGGATCGCCTGAAGCGGCCTGTTCGCGCCCTGCGGGCGGCCCCTCGCGCAGCGTCTCGCCGTCCCAGTGAAGCGAGCCCTGCGGGGTCAGGATGCTCCAGCGCAGGCTCGTAAAGCGGTTGACGAAGAAGGCCGCATTGGCGCGCAGGATATGGTGCTGAGGTTCAAACCAGGCGACGTAGTGTTCGGTTCCGTCCTCTTGCTGCACTGCCCGGAACCGCAGGAAGGCCCGCATCTTGTGCATGTCGCGGCGAACCGTGCGGACCAGCTCGTCCATCCGCCGCACATCGCGGTCAGCCGCATCGTCGAGCAGTCCCGGGCGGTCCTGCAGGCGCCACAGCAGGCGGTAGAGCAGCGCGAAACGGTCCGGACAGGAATGGAGCGCTGCCTTGCCCGCAAGGTCCAGGAACCGGCGCGACACGCGCGGCGCAGCGGCATCGGCGGGAGCATCCGGCAGAGGGGCGGATGCGGCGAAGAGATCGCCCGTGCCCTCCCCGGCCACGCTCCACACCACCCGGGGCGGCGGCACCCGCGCCAGCAGCAGGCGGCGCGCTGTCTCGCGCCAGGCAGCGAAATCGTCCGGCCCATCGAGCGTGACGGCAAGGCCCTCGGCAGGCGGCAAGGCGCGGCACGCGTTCATGCCGCGAACAGTTCAAGCTGCTGGGCGGCGCGGCGCGGAGCGACCAGGGCGCGCAGGTCTGCCTGATCGGCAAGCCGAACCGGGCACCAGTCCGCCGCGACGATGAAAGGCCGCACCTTGGCCAGCGACACGGTGAGGCGGCCCACGTCCTCCAGCCGCAGTCGCCGCTCGCGCCGGGCGGCCAGAATTGCCCCCACGGCGCGGGTGCCCAGCCCCGGCACGCGCAGCAGTTGTTCGCGCGGGGCGCGGTTGATGTCGACCGGGAAGCTTTCTCGGAATTTCAGCGCCCAGGCCAGCTTGGGATCGATATCGAGCGGCAGCATGCCGCCCGGATCGGCGGCGGCGCGCACCTCGTCCGGGGCATAGCCGTAGAACCGCATCAGCCAATCGGACTGGTAGAGCCGGTGCTCGCGGATCAGCGGCGGGCGTTGGAGCGGCAGGACCGCGCTGGCATCGGGGGTCGGGCTGAAGGCGGAATAATAGACCCGGCGCAGGGCGAAGCGGTCATAAAGCGTGCTGGCGCGGGTGACGATATCGGCATCGCTGGCCCCGTCCGCGCCGACGATCATCTGGGTCGATTGGCCGGCAGGGGCGAAACGCGGAGCCGAGCGGAAGCGCTTCCTTGCGTCCTTTGCCTCGACGATCGCGCCCTTGAGATCGCCCATCGCCCCCTCGATCACGGCGGCGTTCTTGTCCGGCGCGAGGCGGGTCAGTCCGGCGACGGTCGGCAGTTCGACATTGATCGAGACACGGTCGGCGTGCAGGCCCGCCCGGCGGACCAGTTCGGGATCGGCCTCGGGAATGGTCTTGAGGTGGATGTAGCCGCGAAAATCGTGCTCTTCGCGCAGGATCCGCGCGACCTCAATCAGCTGCTCCATCGTGTGGCTGGAGCTTTTGACGATGCCGGAAGAGAGGAACAGCCCCTCGATATAGTTGCGGCGATAGAAGGCCAGCGTCAGGTCCACCACTTCCTGCGGAGTGAAGCGCGCCCGCGCCACGTTCGAACTCTTGCGATTGATGCAATAGTGGCAATCGAAGATGCAGTGGTTGGTCAGCAGGATCTTGAGCAGCGAGATGCAGCGCCCATCCGGCGCATAGGCGTGGCAGATCCCCATGCCCTCGGTCGAACCGATGCCCTTGCCGCCCCGGCTGGTGCGCCGGGTAGTGCCGGAAGAAGCGCAGGAGGCATCGTACTTGGCGGCATCGGCAAGAATGGCGAGTCGGTCGCGCAGGCTCTGCTGGGGCATATGTTCTTTATATGTTCTATTTCAGGGTCGGTCCAGCCCCTTTCAGGCGCGCCTTCAGGCGCACAGGCCCTGAAGGAACCATTCGGGCGTGCCGCCGCGTCCATCCCCGGCGATTCCGGCGCGGTAGATCCAGTAGCGGCGGCCCTCCCCGTCCTCGATCCGGTAGTAGTCGCGCAGCCGCGCGGTGGAGCGTTCGCGCCACCATTCGGGCGCGATCCGCTCCGGCCCTTCGGCGCGCGCGACCTCATGCACCGCGCCGCGCCATCGGAACCGGCGCGGCAGGCCGTCCGGGCTGGCATAAAGCACGGCAATCGGCTCCGCGCGGTCGAGCAGCTTCAGGGGCCGCGCGTGAAAGGCCAGTTCCTCCTGTCCGGCGGCGGGCAGATCGAGCGGGGGCACCCAGAGCTGCGCCCGTTCGGGAATGTGGCTGGCACGCGGCACCGGGCGGCGCACCGCCTGGGGGCCAAGCCGCACCGAAAGCCGGTCGATGCAGGCGGCCAGGCTGGTGCCGCGCACTTCGGCGGCAGCTTCAAGATCGGCCTGGGAGAGCGGCAGAGGCTGGCACCAGGGGGCGGACAGGCGGGCCAGTTCGATCCCGAAGCCGGCGTCCAGATCATCGAGTTTTCGTCCGAACAGCCCGGCAATGTGGGCGGCATCGCGACTGGCGGCAGCGAGTTCGAGCTGGCGCCGGAGCACCTGGCCATCGACCTTCCACAGCGCCAGTTCGAACCGCCGTCCGCCCTGCCCAAGCCCTTCAAGCAGGCGGGCCATGTCGGCGCAGAGGTCGGCCAGCACCCGGTCGAGCAGGGGGCGGTGGCGGATCGGCTCCATCAATCGGCGCTGGACCAGCGGCACCTCGACGCCGCGCACTGGCAGCACCGGTTCAGGCACGC
The DNA here is from genome assembly GCA_937864195.1 of uncultured Novosphingobium sp. Lineage (GTDB taxonomy): Bacteria > Pseudomonadota > Alphaproteobacteria > Sphingomonadales > Sphingomonadaceae > Novosphingobium. The sequence continues at coordinate 16,384 of CALMJG010000051.1, read as the reverse complement.
GGCCGAGCAGCTGGTCGAGCCGGACCAGCGGATTGGCGGCGGGCGCGCGGGCGGAGCGGAACCGCCGCGCCAGAGCGGGGCGGGCGATGCCGGTCAGGTCCCCGATCCGCTTGAGGCCAAGGCGGCGCAGCACCAGCGTGGTCGCGGGATCGAGCCGCAGCGCGGCGACGGGTAGTTGGTCAAGACTGTCGCCGGGATGCAGGATCGCCCCTTCCGGCCCGTAATGAGCCAGCGCCCATGCCGCCCCGGCAGTGGGAGCCAGCGCGGCGCGCGCCGCCAGCCCGCGTGCGGCAAGACGTCGCAGGGCATCGTCCAGCAGGGCCGCCTCCCCGCCGAAAAGGTGGGCGGCGCCGGTGACGTCGACCAGCAGGCCATCGGGCGGATCGAGCGCGGACCATGGCCCCCAGCGCTGCGCCCACAGGGCCAGCGCTTCGAGGAAGGCGAGATCGCCCGCCGGGTCGTGCGGGCGGACCGCCAGTTCGGGGCACAGCGCGCGGGCATCGGCCAGCATGGCGCCGCTGCGCGCACCGGCATCGAAGGCGGCAGCGTTGACCGCGGCAAGGCGCGGGCCGTGGGCGGTTTCGGTGATCAGGGCAAGCGGCTGGGCGTCCTCTCCCTCGCCCGCCCGCAACCCTTCAGCCAGCCGCCAGCGGTCGATCGCCAGCTGGCGGCACCAGATCGCCAGGATGCGCCGGGCCGGCGGCGAGGACGTGTCCATCATCGCGCAGGATCCATTCTCCGGGAGGATGCGCCCGGGCGCGGAACAGTTCGGCCAGCCAGGCCGGATGGCCGGGGGCCTGGGGGTTCCAGGGCCCGGGCAGTGAAGGCGCGGCGCGGGCCTGCCAGCGCAGCCGAGCCGAGGACAGGCCGGGCCGGGCAGCGAGCCGCACCAGCCAGAGCGGCACGCCGTGTCGCTCTGCCATCAGCGAGAGCCGCCGCGTGGCGGTGAAATCAAGCGCGCGCGGATCGCCCGCCATCTCGCCGATGACAAAGGCGAGGTCGCGGCAGCGCAGCCCCTCTTCCAGCGCGAACAGCGCCTCTTCCGGGCTGGCGGCGGCGACATGGATCAGGCGATGGCGCAGGGCGCGCGGCAAGCCGGGGCGATAGGGCCGCCCGCCCAGCCGTAGGGCCTGGGCGTCCTGGACCCACAACCAGGGGCGTTCGTCCGGCACGTCGGCAGCGGGATCGGGCGCGGCGGAGCGCAGCCGGTCAAGCGCAAGGGCCAGTGCCAGCGCGGCACCGCTCGCCTCTCCGGCCGGGGCGAAAACCTCGCCATGCAGGGCCGCGTCCGCCAGTCCCGGACGCCAGCGCGCCGCCTCCACGGCGGATGGCAGCCTGCGCCGCTGCGGCAGGGCGGGACGGCGCGCGAAGGCGGAAAGAGGGGTTGGAACAGTCATCTGAATCGCTCTTGTTCTATTTATGTTCTTATGCGGAGCGATTCGCAATTGCCGTTTTGGGTCAGGCAAAAAGAAAGGGGCCGCGCCCATCGACGCAGCCCCCTTCCCCTCGGTGAACCGGATGGATCAATCGTTGATGTCGATCCCACCGGGCAGCGGCGGCACCGGCTGCGGCGGAATGTCGGCATCGTCCTCGTGGACATCGACGATCCCACGCCCGACATGGCTGCGGCTGCGGCTGTAGGTGTAATAGACCACCAGCCCGATCGCCGCCCAGCCGACGAACAGCAGCTTGGTATAGCCCGACAGGCTCCAGAACAGGTAGACGCAGCCCACCGCCGCCAGCGGCGAAACCAGCCACACCGCCGGGGTGCGGAACGGGCGCGCCCGGCCCGGATCGCGCTTGCGCAGGATCAGAACCGCGACGGCGACCATGGCAAAGGCGAACAGGGTGCCCGAATTCGAAATGTCGGCCAGCGCGCCCACCGGGAACAGCGCGGCGAAGATCGCCACGACGATACCGGTGATGATCGTTACCACGTGCGGGGTGTGATACTTGGGGTGAATGCGGCTCAGCCGTTCGGGCAGCAGGCCGTCACGGCTCATCACGAAGAAGATGCGGGTCTGGCCGAACATCATCATCAGGATGACCGAAGGCAGCGCCAGACCGGCGGCGAGGCCGACGAGGTTGCCGATCTGCTGCCAGCCGATCTCGCGCAGGGTCCAGGCCAGTGCCTCCTTCGAGCAGACCACCGCCTGGCCACCCGTGGTGGCGCAGGCCGCAGCAAGTTCGGTGCTGCCCGGGGCAAGCCCGTTGCCGGCCGCATCGAACAGCGGCTGCGCGCCAACGCTGCCGATCACGCCGGCCGCTACCAGCAGGTAGAACACGGTGCAGATCGCAAGGCTGCCAATCAGGCCGATCGGCATGTTGCGCTGCGGGTTCTTGGTTTCCTCCGCCGCGGTCGAAACCGCATCAAACCCGACATAGGCGAAGAAGATCGAGGCCGCCGCCGCCGAAATCCCCCCGAAGCCAAGCGGCGCGAAGGGTTCGAAATTAGCGCTGTTCATCACCGGGACCGCCAGCACCACGAACAGGGTCAGCGCGGCAATCTTGACCATCACCAGCACCGCGTTGACGAAGGCGCTTTCCTTGGTCCCGATCACCAGCAGCCAGGTAACCAGCAGCGAAATGATGAAGGCCGGCAGGTTCATGTAGCCGCCATGGGCAATGGCGGTGCGGATGGCGTCGGTCTCGGCCGCGCCGAAGGCCAGCTTGATATGGGCGATCAGCGCATCGGCATCGACCAGCGCGGTCGGCAACGAAATGCCCAGGTATTCCCGCAAGAGCCCGACGAAATAGCCGGACCAGCCGACCGCGACCGCGCCAGCGGCCACCGCATATTCCAGCACCAGCGCCCAGCCGACCATCCAGGCCAGCAATTCGCCCATCACGGCATAGCTGTAAGTGTAGGCCGAACCGGAAACCGGGACCATCGAGGCCATTTCCGCATAGCACAGCGCCGCGACGGCGCAGACGAAGCCGGCGATGATGAAGCTCACCATCATGCCCGGCCCGGCCTTTTGCGCGGCCTCGGCAGTAAGCACGAAAATCCCCGTGCCGATGATCGCGCCCACGCCCAGCATGGTAAGCTGGAAGGCGCCTAGCGAGCGATGCAGTGATTTCTTTTCCGCGGTCGCCAGAATGGCGTCCAATGGTTTGACCCGACCGAACATGCGGTTCCCCTAAATTCCGGAAGTCCGTCGCCCGATTCCTGCGGGCGCGGTTACCTATCCTTACCTGGCGCGGAAGCTAGCGGAGCGCGGCGCGATGGCAAGGGTTTACGGCTTGCCCTTCCCCAGTTGTCCGCAAGCGGCTAAAGCCCCGCCTCATGTCCACGACCTTCCAGCTCGATACGGCCACCAGCCGCGCGCACCCCACGCCTTCCCCACTGCGGCGCCTGACCATTCCGGGGATCCGCCAGCGCAAGGTCGATGGCGTCACGGCGGAACCGGTGGTCATGCTGACCGCCTACACCGCCCGCCAGGCCCAGTTGCTCGACGAGCATTGCGACCTGCTGCTGGTCGGGGATTCGCTGGGCCAGGTCATCTATGGACTGCCCTCCAGCGTGCCGGTCACACTCGACATGATGGCGGCCCACGGCGCGGCTGTGGTGCGCGGGTCCTATCACGCGGCGGTGGTGGTCGACATGCCGTTCGGCGCCTACGAGGCTTCGCCCGAGCAGGCCTTCGCCAGCGCCTCTCGCCTGCTCAAGGAAACCGGCTGTGCCGCGGTGAAGCTGGAAGGCGGAGCAGCCATGGCCGAAACCGTCGCCTTCCTTACCCAGCGCGGCATCCCGGTAATGGGCCACGTCGGCCTGACCCCGCAGGCGGTCAACGTGCTGGGCGGTTACAACGCGCGCGGCCGCAGCGATGCCGAGGCGCAGAAGATCGTTTCCGACGCCCAGGCGCTCGACCAGGCCGGTGCCTTTGCCATCGTCATCGAAGGCGTGGTCGAACCGATTGCGATCGAGGCCACCCGCGCCGTTGCCTGCCCGACCATCGGTATCGGCGCGTCCGCGCAGTGCGACGGCCAGGTTCTGGTAACCGAGGACATGCTGGGCATGTTCGAGCGCGTGCCCCGTTTCGTGAAGCGCTATACCGAAATCGCCGAACTGATCTCGAGCACCGCGGCCAGCTATGCCGCTGAAGTGCGCGCGCGGACCTTCCCGGGCATCGAGCAGACCTATCAGCCCAAGAAGTCCTGATCAGCGGACCTGAGGAGTTTCCATTGCTACGTCATTACAAGGGCTCGATCCTTTTCACGCTGGTCTGCCTGGCACTTGCCGTCTGGTATGGCTGGATGCAGACCGGCAGCGCGGCGGGCACGCTTTCGCTGTTGTGGATCGTGGTGGTCCTCTCGGTTCTCGAAGTCTCGCTGTCGTTCGACAACGCGGTGGTCAACGCCGCCGTACTGGAGGACATGGACGAGGTCTGGCAGCGCCGGTTCCTGACCTGGGGCATGCTGATCGCGGTGTTCGGCATGCGCATTGTCTTCCCGCTGGCGATCGTCGCGATCGCCGCAGGGCTTGGCCCGCAGGAAGCGCTGCAACTCTCGCTCAACGATCCCAAGCGCTACGAGGAAATCGTCAGCAGCGCCCATGTCGGCATCGCCGGCTTCGGCGGCGCGTTCCTGGCGATGGTCGGGCTGTCGTTCTTCTTCGACGGCGAGAAGGACGTCCACTGGATCGGCAGCGTTGAGCGCTGGCTGAGCAAGTTCTCGAACATCAAGGCGGCTGAAATCGCGCTCCTGCTGGTCGGACTCTACCTGATCTCGTTGCTGCTCGATCCTGCCGAGGCCCTGACCTTCATGGTCGCGGGCAGCCTCGGCATTGTCACCTTCATCGCCGTCGAGGCGCTGGGCACGATCCTCGAAATGCGCGACCAGGCCCTGGCAGCGCAAGGCGCAGTGGTGCGGTCCGGGCTTGGCGGGTTCCTCTATCTCAACATCCTCGATGCCTCGTTCAGCTTCGATGGCGTGATCGGCGCCTTCGCCCTGTCGAACAACATGGTGATCATCGCGCTGGGCCTGTCGATCGGCGCCATGTTCGTGCGTTCGATGACGATCCACCTGGTGCGCAAGGGAACCCTGGCGGAATACCGCTATCTCGAACATGGCGCCTTCTGGGCCATCATCGCGCTGGGCGCGATCATGCTGCTGTCGGCCAAGTTCCACATTCCCGAAACCATCACCGGGCTGATCGGCGCGGTGATGATCGGGGCCTCGCTGTGGTGGTCGATCCGCCACAACCGCAAGTTCCCGGACGGCGAACTGGACGCGGCCGTCAGGTCGGACTGAGCCGGGCGGCAATCGGCGCGGCCAGCACCAGCTGGACGAGGTGGTAGAGCAGGATCGGCAGCAGCACGATCCCTGCCGCCTCGGGCGCGAACAGCACGGTGGCCAGCGGTGCGCCCATGGCGATGCTCTTTTGCGCGCCAGCGAACAACATGGTCACGCGACTCGGCCGGTCGAGCCGCAGCAGCCCGCCCAGCGCCCACGCGCCCCAGTGGCCGATGGCCAGGAACACCGCCGTCCCGCCTGCCAGCCAGAACCAGCCCGCGAGATCAATCCGGGTCCAGAACTGTTGCGCCACGGCGCCGGAGAAGGCGACATAAACCGCAATCGCGATCGAACTGCGGTCCATCCAGGTAACCAGCGGGCGGTGATCGCGCACCCAGCCACCCAGCCATTGCTGCGCGATCTGGCCAAGGACGAAGGGCACCAGCAGGATGCCTACGACCTTGACCAGCCCGTCGGCATGGAATTCCGCCGCCCCGCCACCCGCGAGCAGCGAAAACAGCGGCGCGGTGACGAACACGCCAAGCAGGTTGAGCAGCGCGGCAGAAACGACCGAGCCCGCGACATTGCCCCCGGCAAGCGACGAATAGGCGGTCGCCGACTGGACGGTCGAAGGCAGGCAACCAAGATAGAGAAAGCCCAGCGCCAGCAGGGGCGGCATCCACCCCTGCCCCGCCTGCCACAACCCCCAGCCCACCAGCGCCATCGCGCCGAAGCACCACAGGACCAGCGGCCAGAGCAGGCGATGATTGCCCAGCCCCGCCATCACCTCGTGCCGGGGCAGGCGCAGGCCGTTGAGGAAGAAAAGCAGGAATACCGCCGCGTTCGATACGAACTGCGCTGCATCGCGCGCTCCGCCGCTGACTGGCAGGACCACGGCAAGCCCAATGGCCGCAATCAACAGGCGGACCATCGGATCGATGCGTGAAAGAATAGCCACTTTTGCCCTGTCCCCTGTCAATGCCGGGCGCGGCTTAGCGCGCTGCTCCGGCAAAGACAAAGGCAGTGCGAGCGATCAGCGCCCCTTGAGCGAAACGGCAGGCGCGGGCGTGGCCGAGAATCGCGGCGCCGGCGCAGGCTGGACGATCCCGCCGTCCTCCACGAAAGTCCCGCGCTGCACGTTGTGCGGATGCTTCGGGGCTTCGGTCAGGCTGAGCACCGGCGCAAAGCAGATGTCGGTGCCGTCCATGATCGCGCACCACTCGTCGCGGGTCTTGGTCAGGATCAGCGCGGTCATCCGCTCCTTCAATTCGTCCCACTTGGCCGGGTTCATCTGCTGGGCGAAGTCAGGATCGCCAGCCAGGCCGGTCTTTTCGAGCAGGATCGCGTAGAACTGCGGCTCGATCGAACCGAGCGAGATCCACTTGCCGTCCCTGGTCTCGTAAGTGTCGTAGAAGTGCGTGCCGGAATCGAGCAGGTTGACCCCGCGCTCATCCTTCCACTGGCCATTGGCAAGGAAGGTGTAGGTCATGGCCGAAAGGATCGCCGCGCCGTCAACCATCGCGCAATCGACCACCTGGCCCGGCCCCCCGCTGCGGGCATGGAGGATCGCCGAGACGACGCCGAAGGCAAGCATCATCCCGCCGCCGCCGAAATCGCCAACCGCGTTGACGGGGAAGGTCGGCTTCTCGCCCTTGCGACCATAGGAATGGAGCGCGCCGGACAGCGCGATGTAGTTGATGTCGTGGCCCGCCAGCGGCGCCATCGGCCCTTCCTGGCCCCAGCCGGTCATGCGGCCAATCACCAGCTTGGGGTTGATCCCCAGCAGCACGTCGGGCCCAAGGCCAAGCCGCTCAAGCACGCCGGGACGATAGCCCTCGATCAAGGCATCGGCAGTCTTCGCCAGTTCCTTCAGTTCGGCAATCGCATCAGGATTCTTGAGATCCAGTTCGATCACTTCACGGTTGCGGTTGAGGATGTCGCGGTTCCCCGCATCACCGAACCGACCCTTGTGGCCCGGCCGTTCGACCCGGATAACCCGGGCGCCGTGGTCGGCCAGCATCATGCCGGTGAATGGACCGGGGCCGATCCCCGCCAGCTCGATAACCGTCACCCCTTGCAGCACGCCGCCCATGATCCGCCTCCAATTTAATCGCGCGATTGAATTGTCAGCATTGGCCTGTGGCACAGGGCTTGTCGAGGGGGTTTTAGCGCAGACGCAGCTTCTTTGCGGTCTCGTCCAGCAGCGGATTGCCGGCACCGCTGCTGCGGGCCTGATCCAGCAATTGCCGCGCCAGGACAGCGTCCTTGCCAGTCTCGGCCAGGGCCATGGCATAGGCCTGCACCGCCACCGGATTCGCCGGCTGCAAGGCCCAGGCCCGCGCCGCACTTTCACTGGCAGCCGCCCCGTCGCCGCTACGCAATTGCGCCAGCGACAGATCGGACAGCAGCCGCACGTCGCGGTTTACGCCGCGCCGGCGAAGATTCTCGAGCAGGGCGCGCGCCGAATCCCAGTCCCGGGCAAAAGCGCCTTGTCCGGCAGCCATCCGCGCGGCCAGCGGGCTTTGCGGCATCGCGGCAAGATAGCGCGCGACCAGCAGGCGCGAATTGCCAGCCTGTCCCAACTGCTCATAGGCCAGGCTGATCCGCAGCAGCAGCGAATCCGGAAACCGCGCCAGCGAGGCCGCCTGATAGCGCGGCAGCGCCCGCGCTGCCTGCCCGGCGGCCAGGTCAACGTCTCCGGCAAGGTAGAGCGCCTCGTAGGAACCGGGCCGGACGGACAGCTGACGCTCCGCAACTTGCCGGGCCTGCGCGCTGTTCCCGGCCGCCAGCAGGCTGCGCGCAGCGGTCACCGGCGCGGAAGCGGTGGCCTGCACCGCCATCGGAACCATCTGGCGCGGCGCGGACGAGGCGGCACGATCGAGCAGCGGCGCCGCTGCAGCGCGCTCGCCCCGCTCTTCATGCGCCCGGCCGAGCAACTCCAGCAGGTAGGCCGGGGCGTCGGACCGGGCTGCAGCCGCCCCGAAGCGCGCGAACAGGCGCCCGTGCTCGCCCGCATCGAACAGCGCGCGGGCCAGCAGGAGCTGGGCGCGCTGGTTGCCAGGCTGAAGGCGGGCAAGTTCTTCCAGTTGATCGGCCGCCACGCTGGCATTGCCCGCTTCAAGCTCGAGCAGGCCGGCAAGCAGCATGGCCGCAGGCACCTTGTCCAGCCGGTCGCCCGCGCGGCCCAGAATCGACCGGGCGAGATCGGTCTTGCCGGCCCGCGCCGCCAGGACGGCCTGAAGGTAGGCGGGCCAGGGATGACGTGGCTGAAGTTCCGCCATCCGCCGCACCACGGTCAGCATTTCGCTCGCCCGGCCCAATTCCCCCAGAGTTTCGGCCTGGCCGGCCAGCAGTTCCGCATCGTCCGGAGCGACGTCGAGCGCGCGTCCGATCAGCGCCAGCGCGCCCGCCGGATCGCCCGCATCGCGCAGCAACTGGGCGCGGAATTCAAGCGCGCGAGGGTGCTGGGGCCCAAGTTCCAGCGCTCGGTCCGCGGCCTGGATCGCCTGGAGATGCTCGCCGCCAGCATAGCGCATCCGGCCGATCTCGACCCACAGCTGCGGGTCGTTCGGTGTCAGGGCCAAGGCCCGGTCATAGGCCTTGCCGGCAGCAGGAAGGTTGCCCTCGCGCCGTTCCAGCAAGCCGATCATGCGCCAGCCATAGGCCTGGCTTGCCGGTGTAAACTGGCCCGGTGCCAGCCATTCGCGCGCGCGGACCAGTTCGCCCTGCGCAATCAGCGCCTCGCCCATGGCCGCGGCGACATCGCTGCGGGCCGCGCCTGCCTCAAGCGCACGGTCGAGTTCCGCTTCGGCCGCAATCCCGTCGCCCCGGGCAAGCGCCGATGCCGCCGCCTTGACCCGCGCCTCGACGCCCCCCGGCAGCGCGGCCAGCGGCGCCGCGAACAGCAGGCCGCCCGCCAGCACGGCCAGCAGCTGGGCGGCAAGGCGGGCCGTGTCAGGCATGCATGTCGTATTGCTTGAGCAGGTCATAAAGGGTCGGCCGGCTGATCCCGAGCAGCTTGGCGGTGTTGGAGATATTCCCCTCGCTGCGCGCCAGGGCGTGGCGGATCACCCGCCGGTCGGCGGTTTCCCGCGCGCACTTGAGGTTGAGCACCTGCGCGGCGTCCTCATCCGGCTCGGCAAGATCGAGGTCCGCGGCCCCGACCAGCTTGCCATCGGCCATGATCACCGCGCGCTTCACCCGGTTTTCCAGTTCGCGGACGTTGCCGGGCCAGGCCCAGCTGTCGATCGCGGCCAGGGCATCGGCAGAGAAGCCCTTGACCTGCGGGTTCATCTCGCGGGCAAAACGGCCCAGGAAGGCCTTTGCCAGCAGGGTGGCGTCGCCCGGACGCTCGGCCAGGCTGGGGATCTTCACGACGATTTCGGCGAGGCGATAGAACAGGTCTTCGCGGAACCGCCCGTCGGTGATCATCGTTTCCAGGTCCTGGTGGGTCGCGCAGACGATCCGGGTGTCGACGTGGATCGACTTGCGCGAACCGATCCGCTCGATCACCCGTTCCTGCAGGAAGCGCAGCAGCTTCACCTGCAGCGCGAAGGGAATGTCGCCAACCTCGTCGAGGAACAGGGTGCCGCCGGCGGCCTGCTCGATCTTGCCCTCGGTGGTCTTGATCGCGCCGGTGAAGGCCCCCTTCTCGTGCCCGAACAGTTCGCTTTCCAGCAGGTTCTCGGGAATCGCCGCGCAGTTGATCGCCACGAACGGCCCGTCGCGGCGATTGCTCGATTCGTGCAGACCGCGCGCCAGCAGTTCCTTGCCAGTCCCGCTCGCACCCAGCAGCATGACCGAGACATTGGCATTGGCGACCCGCTCGATCGTGCGGGCCACCTTCAGCATTTCAGGGGCCGCCGTGATCATCCCGCCCAGCACGCGGTTGTCCTCGCCCGCCCGAGCGGAAAGGCTGCGGTTCTCGTTCTCGATCCGCTGGACGTGGAGCGCCCGGCGCACGATCAGGCCCAGCGCCTCGATGTCGACCGGCTTGTGGTAGAAGTCATAGGCGCCCTTGGCGATCGCCTGCAGCGCACTTTCGCGCGCGCCGTGGCCGGACGCGACGATCACCTTGGTCGCGGGCTTGAGCGCCATGATCTCGTCCAGCACGGCGAAGCCTTCGGTCACCCCGTCGGGATCGGGCGGCAGGCCCAGGTCGAGCGTCACCACGTCCGGCTCCTCCGCCCGCAGGGCTGCGATCGCGGCGGCGCGATCGCCCACCACGGTCACGTCGAAATCGGGCCAGGCCCATTTGAACTGCGCCTGCAGGCCCGCGTCGTCCTCGACGATCAGCAGCTTGGGTCGGGTGTCGGACATCATGCGACTTTCTTGTCTTTGTCTGAGAAGGTCTTGAGCAGCTGGGCGGCCTCGGCCAGCGGCAGCCGCACTTCGAAGCGCGAGCCTAGGCCTTCGCGGCTTTCGACGTCGAGCCGGCCGTGCATCGCGCGCACCAGTTCACGCGCTTCGTAGGCACCGATGCCGAAGCCGCCCTGCTTGGTCGAAACGAACGGCTTGAACAGGCGGCTGCGAACGAATTCAGGGCTCATGCCCGCACCCGAATCGACCACTTCGATGCAGCCGTTCATCCCGTCGATGCTGACCCGCACGAATACAGGTGAATCGGGGGTGCTGGCATCGACCGCGTTCTGGACAAGATGGAGCAGCACCTGTTCCAGCGGTTCGCGCTGGCCGGCCACTTCGCAGGGCACGCTGTCCACCAGGCTGACGGAGCGATGCGAGGCGAACTGGGCAACCACCTCGGCGGCGACAAGATCGGCCCGGACCGGCTCCAGCCCGTCGATCGCGCTCGCCCCGTAGCGCGATAGCCGCGCCAGCATGGCGTTGAGCTTGTCCGCGGAATTGCGCAGGGTCACCAGCATGTCGGCCCGGAAATCCGGGTTTTCGGCATGGAGTTCGGCATTGCGCGCCAGCAGGCTGAGCTGGCTGGCAAGGTTCTTGATGTCGTGCATCACGAAGGCGATACGGCGGTTGAAATCATCGAACCGCGCCGCCTCTGCCAATGCCTGCTGGCCGCCGTGTTCCGCCAGATAACTCGCCAGCTGGCGGCCCACGACGCGCAGCAGGTCGAAATCCTCCCAATCGAGCCGCCGTGGCTGCGCCGGACGGGCAAGGACAACGATCCCGACCAGGCGCTCGAAATGGAGCAGCGGCACGATCGCCCAGGCGCGAGGATCGGCCAGCAACCACGCCGGTGGATCGATCCTGGCCCCACTCGCGCGCTGGCCATCGCGCCACTGGTCGAGATCGGCGATGTAGCCGCTGCTTTCAAAACCCCGCGCGGCTGCCGCAGAGAAGGCTTCCCCCGGAACTTCGGCGGTTGGCCACTGCCAGCGGGCGGCCAGTTCAAGCCGCCCGGAATCGTCCCGGACAAACAGCATGCCCGCCGGGCTGTCGGCGATGTCGGCCACGGCGCGGATCGCGCGTTCTTCAAGGGTCGCCTCGCTGCGCTCGCCCTGGCCGATGGTGCGCGTGAAGCGCAGCCACTCGGCGCGGTAGTCGTAGCGATGCTGGAACAGGTGCTTGACCAGCGTCACCCGCAGCCAGCCGCGGATGCGCGGCGAAGGCAGCACCACCATCGCGCCCACCGAACAGACCACGACGAACGCAAGCTGGGTCCACTCCGCAAAGTCTCCGCCAGCATAGGCCAGCGACTGGGCCATCGCGACCATCGCGATCAGGTAGAGGCCGATCAGCAGCAGCGAGACCGACTGGAAGGCCACTGCCCGCGAAGGCCGGAAGCGCAGCACTTCGCTGCCTGCCCCGGCGCCGAGCGCAGCCAGTGCGCCCACCACGATGCCCATCGCCCCGCGCAGCGCGCCCAGGATCCCTGGCGTCCCGCCGCTCAGATAGCCGATGGTGTAGAGGTTGAGGTCGTAGATCCACAGTCCCGCCAGCGCCAGCGCCGGCCAGCGCAGCAGCAGCCGCGCCTGGCTTGAGGCTCCGCCATAGAGGTTGTGCACCAGCACCAGTCCGCCGGTCGACACCAGCAGGTGGAACACCGCGACGCTGCGCAGTCCCAGCATGCCCCCGCCAAGGTTCGCCACGCTTCCCGCAACCAGCATGACGGCCGTGACCTGGACCAGTTCGGCAAAAGCCAGTGCGGCCAGCAACGGCCTGACCGGCCGCATCGAGGCATGGCGGCCGTCGACGGCGAACAGCCGATACAGCGCAAACAGCCAGCCGAGGTTGCGCGCGCCTTCGGCAATCGCCTCCGCGAACGATGCGTGCCCCCAGAATGCCCCGGCCGCCGCCCACAGCGCGGTCAGCGACAGCGCCATGACCATGGCCTGGTGCGCCATTCCGAAGCGGTTCGGGCGGTAGGCCAGCCCGACTGCCGACAGCGCGCACGCGAGCGCCCCGGCGCTCCAGGCGAGCAGCGCTAGACTGCTGGAAGATGCGGCGATCCCCGTCACCTCAGCGCGCGCCCTCGTGCCACAGCACGACCCGCAGGGTCTGGAGCAGGATCAGCAGGTCCAGGAACGGGGTGTAGTTCTTGGCATAATAGAGATCGTATTCGAGCTTGTGGCGCGAATCCTCGATCGATGCGCCATAGGGATAGTTGATCTGCGCCCAGCCGGTGATGCCGGGTTTCACCATGTGGCGCTCGGCATAATAGGGCAGCTGTTCCTCGAGGGCGGAGACGAATTCCGGTCGTTCGGGGCGCGGGCCGACGAACGACATCTCGCCCTTCAGGACGCTCCAGGTCTGGGGCAGTTCGTCGATCCGGGTCAGGCGGATGAACTTGCCGAGCCGGGTGACGCGGGGATCGTCCTTCTGCGCCCATTGCGCCCCGCCCGCTTCTGCATCGGTCCGCATCGAACGCAGCTTGATGACGTCAAATGTCTGCCCGAACAGCCCCACCCGCGTCTGGCGGAAGAAGGCCGGACCCTTGCTGTCCAGTTTGACCAGCAGGGCGAACAGGGCGATCACCGGGGCACTGAGCAGCAGCAGCAGGCCACTGGCGAGCAGGTCGAACACCCGCTTGGCAAAGCTCGAAACCGCACGGCCGGAAGAGAACCCGTCGGAGAAGATCAGCCACGAGGGATTGACCGTGTCGAGATCGACGCGGCCCGTCTCGCGCTCGATGAAAGTCGAGAAGTCGTTGACGTGGACCCCGGTGGTCTTGATCCGCAGCAGGTCGGCAAGCGGGAGAGCGTTGCGGCGCTCTTCCAGCGCCAGCACCACCTCAGTCGCGCGCAGGCTTTCGACATAGCTGGTGAGGTTGTCGATCTCGTCGCGGCTGGTCGCTCCCGCCACCACCGGCTGGCTGGAAGTCATCGCGACATAGCCGACGATCGTGAACCCGCTTTCCGGACGCTCCGACAGCTTTTGCAGGCGTTCGGCGCGCAGGCCTGCGCCCAGCACCAGTACCCGGCGGCGGAATGCGTCCGCGCCGGCAATCCTGCCGACGATGAGCCGGTTGATCACCAGCAGTGCAATCGCGAAGCCCATCGCGTAGGCCAGCGTGGAGCGCCACAGGTTCTGCCCGCCCAGCAGGAAGTCGAAGAAGGTCAGGCCGATGATCCCCAGCGAAGCCGCAACCAGCAGCCGCGCGGTGGCAAAGCGCATCGACCGCAGCGAATCCGGTCCGTAGACGCCCACCGCGATCATCGCCGCGAACATCATCATCGAGAAGCCCGCCAGCTGGCCGATCCGATCGGCCATGCCGCCAAGGTGCATGGCGATCTGGCCGGCGCGCAGCTGCCAACCGGCCTCTGCCGCGATCACCAGCAGCAGCACGTCGATCGTCGCGAGCAGCACGACGGCGTGCGGGATGTAGTGTTTGAACAGGCGGATCATCGAGCCCCGGGCACCTTGCGCTTGGTACGTAAGAGGCCTGGCTAGCGACGAGAGGTGAAATGTCGGTAAACTTTACAACAAAGCGCGGAATCCGGTTACGCGCCTAGCCGCCGAACTCGAAAGGCGTGAGCCCGCGCCGCCGCTCGTCGAACTGCAGCGCCGCGCCGCGCGGGGGGAGCGAGCGCTGCTGGCAATCGGCCCGGTGGCAGCGCGCGCAGCCCGGCCCGATCGGCACTGCGCTGGCCGGGGTCAGCGAGAGCCCCCGCGCCTGGGCCAACTGACCCGCAAGGCCGCCCTCGATCCCCAGGATCACCGCGAAGCGCGCGGCATCGGCGCCCAGGGCTCCGCTGCCCTCGACCGTGCGGGCCATAGTGAACCACTGGCCCGGCTGGCCGCCTTCCTGGGCGAAATCGACCAGCTGCACGCAGATCTGCCCGGCGCGTTCGAACGCATGGTGCGCGATCCAGCGCGGGCAGGTCACGTCGCTTTCCAGCAGCAGCGCCCCGCTCGCCCCGGCATAGCGCTTGGAATACTGCCCCGCGCGGTCGACCCTTGCCATGAAGAACGGCAGACCGCGCTGGCCAACCCGCTGCAAGGTGGTGAGCCGGTGGCCCAATTGCTCGAAGCCAACGCCGAAACGGCGCTGGAGGATGCCAAGGTCATAGCCCGTTGCCTCGCAGGCCCGCATGAACCGGCCATAGGGCATCAGCACGGCGGCGGCGAAGTAACCGGTCAGGTGGCGGCGGAACAGCCGCCAGGCACCGCGATCCTCGAACTGGGCGCCGTTGGCGATGGCGGCGATCTCGTCGCGCCGCTCAAGCGCGGCCAGTTGCAGCGCGATCTGGAAATTGCGCGAGGAGGGATCGAGCATTTCCGAGAGCTGGAGCTGCCGGGCATGAAGATCGAGCCGCCGCAGGGCATCGGGCATGACATCCACCGGCAGGATCCGCACCGCGATCTGGTGCTTCTGGCGCAGCCGCTCGGCCAGTGCCGCCCCGACGTCGGAACTGGACAGGCGCAGTTCGTCGGCCAGGGCCTCGGCCGCCATGTCGAGGTCCGCGAAGTGGTTGCGCCAGCGCTCGATCTCGCGCCGCACCAGGTCCATCGGATCGGGCGCACGGTCGGCTCCCGCCTTGCCTGCGGCGTCGTACAGCCGGGCAAAGGCCAGCGCGGCTTGCGGCGCGGCGGATAGCCATTCGGCAATCTCGTCACGGTCGATGGCGAGGTCGGCAAAGCGTTCGTCGGCCAGGCGGCGGCGCAGTCCGTCGATCCCGCCCACCGCTTCGTCCTGCCGCAGGCTGCGCGGGTCGAAGTCGAACTGTTCGGCCAGTTGCACCACCAGCCGGGCGGACAGCGGCCGCTGGTTGCGCTCCAGCAGGTTGAGATAACTTGGAGAGATCGAGAGGCGCGCGGCCATGGCCGCCTGGGTCAGCCCCTCCCGGCGGCGCAGGCGGCGGATCGCGGTTCCGGCGAGCAGTGCTGTATCGGCCATTGCCGGGAGTTGTCACTATATTGACAAAATGACAAGCCTGGATCGCCCGGGAAGCGCATCCAGACAACAAAGTTTGTAATTTTCACCAACGCACTGCGCCACTCCGGGTTATCAGGATGCATCAACTCACTCCCCGCTGGAGGCAACAGTGACCCTTTCGGATACCATCGCGCAAGCGCAGCAGACCATCGCCCAGAACGCGAACTGGGACGGCATCAACGCCGAATCCGTCGCCCGGATGCGCGCCCAGAACCGCTTCCGCACGGGCCTCGACATCGCGAAGTACACCGCCGGCATCATGCGCCGCGACATGGCCGCCTATGACGCCGATCCGGCCGCCTACACCCAGTCGCTGGGCTGCTGGCACGGCTTCATCGGCCAGCAGAAGCTGATCTCCATCAAGAAGCATTTCGGCACCACCAAGGGCCGTTACCTGTACCTCTCGGGCTGGATGATCGCCGCGCTGCGCAGCGAATTCGGCCCCCTGCCCGATCAGTCGATGCACGAGAAGACCAGCGTGCCCGCGCTGATTGAAGAACTTTACACCTTCCTGCGCCAGGCCGACGCCCGCGAACTGGGCATGCTGTTCCGCGATCTGGACGCCGCTCGCGCCGCCGGTGACGAGGTCAAGGCCAAGGCGGTCCAGCAGCAGATCGACAACCACGAAACCCACGTCGTTCCGATCATCGCCGACATCGACGCCGGCTTCGGCAACGCCGAGGCGACCTATCTGCTCGCCAGGAAGATGATCGAGGCGGGCGCCTGCGCCCTGCAGATCGAAAACCAGGTGTCGGACGAAAAGCAGTGCGGCCACCAGGACGGCAAGGTCACCGT
>CALMJG010000050.1 GCA_937864195.1 uncultured Novosphingobium sp. | reverse complement strand
TTGCAAGGAAGGCCCGGACGGGCCTTCCGCACCGCCGTTAGGCGGATCAGGAACTTTTATTCTTCCGTCCTGACCAATACCGTCTCGCCCAGCAGGGCGAACAGCAGGAACGGCGCCCAAGCCGCGATCAGCGGGGGGTAGCCGCCGAAATTGCCCATGGCGAGGGCTGCGTTGTCGACCACGAAATAGGCAAAGCCCAGCGCCATGCCCGCCACCGCGCGGACAAGGAGGTGGCCAGAACGCGCGAGGCCAAAGGCCGCGACCGAGCCCAGCAGCGGCATCAGCAGCGCCGACAGCGGCCCCGAAATCTTGTGCCACCACTTGCCCTCAAGCTCGCTGGTGCGGCGGCCCGAGGCCTTGAGCGTGTCGATCGACTGGCGCAGCTGGAACAGGCTTTCCCGGTCCGGATCGACCTTGGCCAGCACCACCTGGGTCGGGGTCACGGCCTGGGCGACGACCATGCTGGGCAGCTTCGTCTGCGCGGTGGCGGCCACGTCGAAGCGCACCGGATCGGTCAGCAGCCAGCCCGGTGCGGCATAGCGCGCGGCGGGGCTGCGGACCTGTTCCAGCACCATGCCGCCGGCATCGCGGCGATACCAGGTGACGTCGGTCATGGTCACGTCCTTGCCCGCGCCGGTCATCGAACCGGCGGCCAGGATGTTCGGCCCGTCCGGCAGGTAGATATTGGCGCGCACGCTGGAATCGGTCGGGACCGGACCGTATTTCGCGGCCTCCCATGCCTTCAGCGTCGCGCTGGCGCGGGTCACCACCCGTTCGTTGAAGCCGAAGCTGACCACCGAAACCACCGCCGCGGTCAGCAGCAGCGGGGCCAGGATCTGGTGTGCCGACAGGCCGGCCGCGCGCATCGCGATCACTTCGCTGTTGTGGTTCAGCGGCCAGAAGGTGAACAGCGTCGCCAGCAGCACCGAATAGGGCAGGAACCGCGCGATGAGCTGGGGAATGCGCAGGGTGACATAATGCCACAGCTCCGGCTCGCCATTGCCGGGCCAGGCCAGGATCTTGCCGCTTTCGCTCAGCAGGTCGAGCATCTGCAGCACGATCACCAGCAGGAACAGCACGCCGAAGATACGGGTTACGAACAGCCGGGCAAGATAGCGCGACAGGGTGGGCGAGGGGAACATGTTGGCCAGCATCAGGCGCCTCCCGCGCGTGGCTTGCGCCGGGCCACCAGGCTGCGCAGCCGCTTGCCCAGCGTCGTCGCCACGCGTTCCAGCGCGCCGATCGCCTGCCCGCCGGGCACGAAGGCAACGCGCCAATACATCCAGACGATCAGGGCGGCAAACAGCACGAAGGGGCCCCACAGCGCCAGCGCGGGCGAGACCCGGCCGAGCGCGGCGACCGCCTGCCCGTATTCGTTGACCTTGTGATAGGCCACCACCAGCACGATCGAAACGAACATGCCCAGCGGCGAGGTGGAGCGCTTGGGCGGGATCGCCAGGGCCACGGCCAGCAGGGGCAGCAGCAGCATCATCACCACCTCGACCATCCGGTAATTCAGGCTGGCGCGGGTCTGGTTGCGCACTTCCTGGCTGACCCGGTCGCTCCAGCCGATGGATAGCAGTTCGGGCAGCAGGTATTCGGCGTTCTTGTCGCCGCGCTGGCGGAACTTCTCGATCGCGGGCAGGTCGATCGGCAGGTCGTGCGCGGTGAAACTGAGCACGCGCGGGGTCTGGCCGGGCTGGTCCTGGATGATCTGGCCGTCGGTCAGGCGCAGGATGATCGTATCCGGCTGGTCCTTGAGCGCCAGGAACCGCCCCTCCCGCGCCGAGATCGTCAGCATCTGCCCGCGCGAGGAATTGAAGCGGGCGAAGATGCCCAGCAGGCGGCGCCCGTCCTCTTCGCTCTGCTCGATCCGCAGGGCCATCTTGTCCTGCAGCGTGGTGAACTCGCCCACCTTGATCGATGCGCCCAGCGCGCCCGAGCGCAGTTCGAACTGCAATTGTTCGTAGTAATAGCGCGACAGCGGCTGAAGGTAGCCGACGATCATCAGGTTCACTGCCGCCAGGACCAGGGTGATCATGTAGGGCACGCGCAGCAGCCGGTTGTAGGACAGCCCCACCGCGCGCATCACGTCAAGCTCGCTCGATGTCGCCAGCTTGCGGAACGCGAACAGGATGCCCAGCATCAGCCCCAGCGGGATCGCCAGGCTGGCATATTCCGGCAGCAGGTTGGCCAGCATCCGGAACACGATCGATACCGGGCCGCCCTCAGTCGCCACGAAATCGAACAGTTTCAGCATCTTGTCGAGCACGAGCAGCGACGCGGCAATCAGGAACACGGCCAGCATCGGCATCAGCACGAGCCGAAAGATATAACGGTCTATGGCGGGGAGCGATTTCACTGGGTGGCGTCTCTGACCGTCTCCATAACCGCCATGTGGGCGCCGTGAAAGCGGGAATATCCCGGAGGTTGTGCCGGGGCGGCGCAGGGCATAGGCTGCCGGTGAGCAAGCGAAGGGGCATGGGGTCATGGAACCGATCAAGGGCAAGCCGGCGGAAAGCCATGCGGTGGAGCGGATCGGCTGGCTGCGCGCCGCGGTGCTGGGGGCGAACGACGGGATCGTCTCGACCGCCAGCCTGATCGTGGGCGTCGCCGCCGCCGCGACCGACAAGGGGCCGATCATGGTCGCGGGCGTGGCCGGGCTGGTGGCGGGCGCGATGTCGATGGCGGCGGGGGAATATGTCTCGGTCTCCAGCCAGGCCGATACCGAAGCGGCGGACCTGGCGCGCGAGCGCGGCGAACTGGCGGACATGCCGGAATTCGAGCTGGCCGAACTGACCGGCATCTACGTGGCGCGCGGGCTGCCCGAACCGCTGGCGCGCCAGGTGGCGGAGGCGCTGACCGGGCACGACGCGCTGGGGGCTCATGCGCGGGACGAACTGGGCTTGGCCGAAATGCACCGCGCCCGCCCCGTCCAGGCCGCGCTGACCTCCGCCGCGACCTTTGCCGTGGGCGCGGCCCTGCCGCTGCTGGCCGCCGCGCTGCTGCCGCTGGGCAGCCTTGCCATTGGCGTGTCAGTTGCCGCGCTGCTGTTCTTGATACTGCTGGGCGCGGTCGGCGCAAAGGCCGGCGGCGCGCCTGTGGGCAAGGGCGTGCTGCGCGTCACCTTCTGGGGCGTCCTGGCGATGGCCGCGACCTATGCGATCGGCAGCCTGTTCGGGACCAGCGTGGGGTAGGGAGTCGTTTTCCGCCTCATGGGGGAGCGGGCCGGTGTTGCAAGCCAATCGCGGAGGCGATTGGCGCACCCAACCGAACACTCTTCCGCACCGCCGCAAGGTGGAAAAGAAATCCTGCCTACGCCTTTTCCAGCGTGCACTGCAGCGGGTGCTGGTTCTGCTTGGCGAAGTCCATCACCTGGTTCACCTTGGTTTCCGCGATCTCGTAAGGGAAGATGCCGCACACGCCCACGCCGCGCTGGTGGACGTGGAGCATCACCCGGGTCGCCTGTTCAAGGTCCATCTGGAAGAATCGCTTGAGGACGATCACCACGAATTCCATCGGGGTGTAATCGTCGTTGAGCATCAGCACCTTGAACTGGCTCGGCTTCTTGGGCTTGGCGCGGGTCTTGGTGGCGATGCCGATCTGGCTGCCGCCGCCCGGTTTGCCGGAATCGCCATCTTCGCCAGAACGGACGGCACGGCTTGAGTCGGCAAGGGGGGGCAGGAACAGCATCGGTTCAAAATATCGCATGGGAGGCACGAAGGACAAGGGGAGAGTCTGAATTTCCGCCTCACGGCGGTGCGGAAGGCCCTTCCGCACCGCTGTGAGGCCGAAAATGACTCGGGCACGGATGGACCCGCGCCGGCCATGGACCTGGATCACCCCGCCAGAACGCAAATCGGCCCGGCCGCCGAGGGGTCTGGCGGTCCGGGCCGATGGCAGCTCGCGGATAGTCAGGCGGGGAGAGGAGACGCCCTGTCCCGCGAGCGTGGGAAGGCGGATCAGGCCGCCTTCTTGACCTTTTCGATCGCCAGGCTGACGCGGGTCGAAACCGGCGCGAAGGCGTCGTTGGTGAGCTTGAGCACGGCTTCCGAATGCTTCGAGCCGGCGGTGACCACGGCGTCGAAGTTGCGGCGCATGATTTCGCCCTGCAGCTTGAAGAAGTCGGCGGGCGACTTCACCGCGGCCAGTTCCTTGATATCGGCCTGGACGGTCTCGAAGGCGGTCTTGCCTTCGGTGACATAGTCCTTGCCCATCGTCTGGAGGCCGGAGGCGAGGATCTTGCCCGATTCGACCAGGGCTTCGACGTTGCCCTTGGTGAATTCGCCGGCATCGCCGAACAGGGCCTGGCCCTTTTCGAAGGCGGCCTTGGCGCGGTCCTGCGCTTCGGCGACGGTTTCCTGAACCTTGGCGGTGAAATCTTCAGCGGCGGTCTTCGTCTTGGCCATGATCGTATCCTTGAGCGGAGTAGCGGGTGCGGCCTTGGCGGCCTTTGCAGCCTTGGGGGCGCGGGGAGCGGTCTTCGGGGCGGCGGCCTTCTTCGCGGCCGGGGCCTTCACCGGCTTGGCAACCTTCGGGGCGACCTTGCGGGCGACCTTGGCGTCAGCCTTCGGGGCAGGTGCGGCTTCAGCCGCCGGAGCCGGGGCCTCAACGGCGGCGGCCTGCTCGGCAACCACTTCGGCCTTGGCAATATCGATCTTCGGTTCGGCGGCGTCAGCCATCGTCTCGTTCCTTCGCAGAGCCTGACCAACTGGGTGCAGGGCTATGTTGCAGTGCACAAAATAGATACTGCGTCTGCGAAGTCAAGGATTTTTGTGCAGTGCAGCAAAGCCGGTTCGCCGCACTGCAAGATCAGGCACTTACCGCGTCTTGACGTAGCGTCCGGGCGCGTCCTCGATCACCGTATCGCCCTTTGCGCCCGGCACCCGCTTGCCCTTGGCGGGGACTTGCGCCGAATCCTGGCTGCGCAGCCAGTCGATCCAGTGCGGCCACCAGCTGCCCGGCGTCTCCTGCGCGCCGTCGACGAAGTCGGCATAGGATTCGGCCCCGCCGGGGTTGGTCCAGTACTGGTACTTTTTCGCGGATGGCGGATTGACCACCCCGGCGATATGGCCGGACCCCGCCAGCAGGAAGGTCCACGGCCCGCGCAGGTGGCGGGTCAGGCGCCAGACGCTTTCCGCCGGGGCGATGTGATCCTCGCGGCCCGCCTGGATATAGGCGGGTGTCTCGATCCGGGTGAGGTCGATCGGCGTGCCCAGCGCGCTCAGCGAATCCGGCACGACCAGCCGGTTGTCGCGGTAGAGGTCCTTGAGGTACGACTTGTGCCACTTCGACGGCAGGTTGGTAACGTCGCCGTTCCAGTGGAGCAGGTCGAACGCCGGGTATTCCTGCCCCAGCAGGTAGTTGTTGACCACGTAGTTCCAGATCAGGTCATTGCCGCGCAGCAGGTTGAAGGTCGCGGCCATGTAGCGCCCGTCGAGGTAGCCCTTGTCCGCGCCCAGCTTTTCGATCACGTCGAACTGCGCATCGTCGATGAACACCTTGAGTTCGCCCGAGCGGTCGAAATCGACCTGGGCGGTGAAGAAGGTGGCGCTCTTCACCTTGTCGGCCTCGTCCCGCCGGGCCAGGATCGCCAGGGTCGCGGCCAGAGTGGTGCCGGCCACGCAATAACCGATGGTGTGGACGCTCTTGACGCCCAGCCGCTTGCGCGCGGTGTCGATCGCCTCGATCTCGGCGGCGATGTAATCGTCCCACACCACTTCGGCCATCGACTCGTCCGCCGACTTCCACGAGACGACGAACACGGTGACGCCCTGCTCCACCGCCCAGCGGATGAAGCTCTTCTCGGGCGAGAGGTCGAGGATGTAGAAGCGGTTGATCCACGGCGGGAAGATCACCAGCGGCACTTCCAGCACGCTTTCGGTAGTCGGGCTGTACTGGATCAGCTGGAACAGCGGCGTTTCGTGAACGACCTTGCCGGGGGTGACGGCGATATTCTCGCCCAGGGTGAAGGCGCCGGGGCGCACGTGGGTCAGCTGCCCGCGCTTCATGTCGGTCAGCAGGTGCTCGAAACCGGTGACCAGGCTTTCGCCCCTGGTCTCCATCGCCTTCTGCATCACCAGCGGGTTGGTCAGCGGGAAATGCGCCGGGCTGAGCGCCTCCACCAGAGTGCGGGCGGCGAATTTCAGTTGTTCGCGCTGCGCCGGATCGGGCGTGTCGGCCTGCTCGGCCATGGCCATGACCTGCTCCGCTATCAGCAAATAGGTCTGGTGGACCAGCGCATAGAACGGCTGCTCGCGCCACTTCGGATCAGCAAAGCGGCGGTCCTTGCGGGGCAGCTGCGTTTCGCCTTCGGCCTTGCCGGCAGCGCCCGGGCCGATACCGTACTGGCCCAGCACGCCCTGCCACAGGGCCAGGCTGTCTTCCCACAGCTTCGCCTGGGTTTCCGGGCTGGTCAGCGGCAGAGCCTTGATCCAGTTTTGCATCACGTTCAGCCAGCCGCCCGGATCGGCGAACACATTGGGGCCCTGCTGGGCCAAGTTGCCGGCGGCTTCGCGCTGGAATTCCAGCCACAGCGCCTGGAGCCGCTGGGTGTTCTGCGCCCACTGCGCCATGTCGCCCACGGCCTCGTCCTCGCCTGCGGCGGCCAGGCCCGGCTGGAACGCGCCGAACATCTGCTGGGCAAGCGACATCTGCTGGTTGACCAGTGAAGCGAAGGCCCCGGTGATGGTGGCAGTGGGATCGGACTGGTCGGCCATGAAGACTCCTTTATAGTCTGCAACCTAGAACGGCGCGGCGACAGTTTGAAGTCCTCTCCTCCCGCCCAGTCTTGCCGTATTCAGCGCGCCTTGCACAGGGCCTTTCCGGTGCGGGCGTAATTGGCGTGAAACTTCGGCATATTGTCCGAACGCTCGCCGAAGTCGTAGCCCTCGCCGAGATACAGCTCGAGGCTGCGCTTGACCGGGCTGACTTCGGTATCGTCATAGGAATAGATCACGACGTTCTTTTTCGCCGTGCCCCACTTGCCGTGGCCGCGCAGGTAATCGTCGTTGCCGTCCTTCGCCCGGTGGCCCAGGAAGCGGAACAGCACCGCGCCGCAGCGGCCCTTGTCGGCCACGCTTACGCCGCAGAAATCGTTGCCGCACGGCGCGACGTCGATCGTCTTGTATTCGCGTCCGCGCGCGGTGAACACGGGGCGCTCTTCCGACACGGTCCAGCGCCCGTAGTAGAGGCTGGAGGCCGGCGCCGGAGCGGCCGATGCGGCAGTTGCCGCCAGCGCGAGCGGGGCAATCGACAGCAGGGCGGCAAGATGGGATAAGCGGCTCATGACGAACTCCCGGGCAGACCCCACGATTGGCAGCACGGCGCTGCGGGTCCTGCGCGGGTTGGTCCTAGCAGCAATCGCGGCCTTTGTAATCTCCGCTGCGTGGAAGGCTTTACGCGCGCCGTGGCGGGTGGACGACTTCCCCGAGGCCCTGGCCGTCAAGGTGGAACTGATGCCGATCCTGTTCCCGCTGCACATGGTGGCGGGCGGCCTGGCGCTGCTGCTGGTGCCCTTGGCGATCCTGCTGCGCAATTCTCCGGAATGGCATCGCCCGGTGGCGCGGCTGACTGCACTGGTGGTGCTGGTGGGCGGGATCACCGCCTTTCCGGTCGCCTTGGTGGCGCCGGTCACCCTCGGCTCCGCGCTGGGCTTCACCGCCCAAGGGGCGCTCTGGCTGGTGCTGCTGGTGCTTGGGGTGCGGCACATCCGTGCGGGACGGGTCGCGCAGCACCGGGCCTGCATGCTGCTGATGGCGGCGGCGACCAGCGGCGCGGTGTTCTTCCGGATCTGGCTGGCCCTGTTCGCGATTCACGGATCGATGCGCCATTACGAGGCGTTCTATGTCCTCGATGCCTGGCTGGCCTGGGGCGTTCCGGTGGCAATTACCGCATGGGTACTCAATCGGGCTGGCGATTTGCGCGCCAATCCCCGATAAGGCCCCCGCGCCCTGGTGGCGCCTAGCAATCTGGAAAGGTCCAATGTCCGAAGAATTCTACCGCATCAAGCGACTGCCGCCCTATGTCATCGCCGAAGTCAACGGCATGCGGGCAGCAGCACGCGCAGCCGGTAGGGACATCATCGACCTTGGCATGGGCAACCCCGACCTGCCCCCTCCGCAGCACGTCATCGACAAGCTGTGCGAAGTCGCGCAAAAGCCCAGCGCTCACGGCTATTCCGCGTCCAAGGG
Source organism: uncultured Novosphingobium sp. (assembly GCA_937864195.1). GTDB lineage: Bacteria > Pseudomonadota > Alphaproteobacteria > Sphingomonadales > Sphingomonadaceae > Novosphingobium. The sequence goes on along the minus strand of CALMJG010000050.1, from coordinate 12,423 downwards.
CATTCCCGGCATCCGCAAGGCACAGGCCAATTACTACGCCCGCCGCTTCGGCGTGGACCTCGATCCCGAGACCGAGGTGGTGATGACCATGGGCAGCAAGGAAGGCCTCGCCAGCCTTGCCACCGCGATCACCGCGCCGGGCGACGTGGTGCTGGCGCCCAACCCCAGTTACCCGATCCACACCTTCGGCTTCATCATCGCCGGGGCGACGATTCGCTCGGTGCCGACCACTCCGGACGAGGGCTACTGGGCCTCGCTGGAACGCGCCATGGCCTTCACCGTGCCGCGCCCGTCGATCCTGATCGTCAATTATCCGTCGAACCCGACGGCCGAGACGGTCGACCTGGCCTTCTACGAACGGCTCGTCGCCTGGGCGAAGGAGAACAAGGTCTGGATCCTTTCCGACCTTGCCTATTCGGAACTGTATTACGACGGCAATCCCACCCCCTCGATCCTCCAGGTGCCCGGCGCCAAGGACGTGGCGGTGGAGTTCACCTCGATGTCCAAGACCTTCTCGATGGCCGGCTGGCGCGTCGGCTTCGCGGTGGGCAACCAGCGGCTGATCGCCGCGCTGACCCGGGTGAAGAGCTACCTCGATTACGGGGCCTTCACGCCGATCCAGGCCGCGGCCTGCGCCGCGCTCAACGGCCCGCAGGACATCGTCGAGGCGAACCGGGTGCTCTATCAAAAGCGCCGAGACGTGATGGTCGAAGCATTCGGCCGCGCGGGATGGGACATTCCCAGCCCCAAGGCCTCGATGTTCGCCTGGGCGCCGCTGCCTCCGGCGCTGAAGGAGATGGGCAGCCTGGAATTTTCCAAGCAGCTGCTGACTCACGCCGAAGTCGCGGTGGCCCCGGGCGTTGGCTATGGCGAGGAGGGCGAAGGCTTCGTCCGCATCGCCATGGTGGAGAACGAGCAGCGCCTGCGCCAGGCCGCGCGCAACATCCGGCGATATCTGCAAAGCATGGGCGTCAACAGCTCGGCGGCGTGATCTGTTTGGTGCGCCAATCGCGGAGGCGATTGGCGCACCAGGCAAAGAACCGTCCGCTGCCTCCAAACTCCCAAAATCCCACCGAAATGACGTTAACCATGCTTGCGCCCTGCAAGAATCTATAGTTGCGTCAAAGCCCGATTCGATTGCGGTGCGCGCGGGGGGTCTTTGCGTCACTTCCAATGGTTTGCGGCCGGGCCGGTCCCGGTCGGGTGCGATTTGCGCCGTCTGGGGTGGAAGCTGCTGCGGGAGAACGAGGCCGTTCCCGAAGGCGAGGTTCTGCCCCTGATCGCCATGCCCGCGCGGCTCGTGCTGGGGGAATGGGTGACCCTGTTCGGCGCAACCCCGGCCCGCCGCCGCCGGGTGCTGGTGGTCGGCGTGGAGGATGCGCAGGAGCGCGCGCGGCTGCTGCGCCTGGGCTTCGGCGATGCGATCGGCGCGCAGCCGCATCTGGAAGAAGTGGAATGCCGCGCGCTGCGGATCGAGGAGCGGATCCATTCGCTCCCCCGCCACCGCGATGTCGGGCCGCTGCGGCTCGACCTGCTGGCGCGCGAGGCGTTTGTCGCGGGGCGTGCCGTGGGCCTGCACCCGCGCGAATTTGCGCTGCTGTGGCGTCTGGCCGACCATCCCGGCGAAACGGTGGGCAGCGGCAGCCTGCTGACCGACATCTGGCGGCTGGCTTTCCGGCCCGAAACCAATTCGCTGGCGGTCCATGTCAGCCGCCTGCGCAGCAAGCTGCGCGTGGCGGGGCTGGACGGGCTGATCGAGACGACGGCGGAAGGCGGCTACCGTCTTGCCACCAGTGCCGTGCCGCTGCCCGGAGGGGAAGCGGCGCAATTCGCTCTGGACGGCTATCTGCGTTTGGGCGAGGAACAGGTCCGATAACAGGCGCGCAGCGCGCGCTCAGGAAGCAGGATGATGGCAATGCTCGAAATGAACCCGGCGGGACGCGTGACGATCAGCATGGATGACAATGGCGTCGCCCAGGTGCGGCTGATCCGGTCGGACAAGATGAACGCGCTCGATCCTGCCATGTTCGCCGCCCTGATCGATGCGGGCCGTGCGCTTTATGACATGCAGGGCCTGCGCGCGGTGGTGCTGGCCGGTGAAGGCCGCAGCTTCTGCGCCGGGCTCGACATGGGCTCGATGGCAGACTCGGGCCGCCACCGCGAACATCCGCTGACCGAGCGGACCCACGGCAATGCCAACATGCCGCAGCAGGTGGCGATGCAGTGGCGCAAGCTGCCGGTGCCGGTGATCGCCGCGGTCCACGGGGTGTGCTTTGGCGGCGGCCTGCAGATCGCCAGCGGCGCCGACATCCGCGTGATCGATCCCACCGCGCGCCTGGCGGTGATGGAAATGAAGTGGGGGCTGGTGCCCGATATGGCGGGCTATGCCTTGTGGAAGGGCGCGGTGCGGGATGACGTGCTGCGCGAGCTGACCTATACCAACCGCGAATTCACCGGCGAACAGGCGGGCGAATACGGCTTTGCCACGATCGTCGATCCCAACCCGGTCGCCCGCGCGACGGCGATCGCGGCACAGATCGCCGATCGCAACCCCGATGCCCAGCGCGCCGCCAAGCGCCTGTTCAACCGCTATCTCGAAGCCTCCACCGACGAGATCCTCATGGCCGAAAGCGTCGAGCAGCAGAAGCTGATGGGCACCCGCAACCAGATCGAGGCGGTGATGAGCCAGATGGAAAAGCGCAAGGCCGTCTTCACCGACAGCTGACCTTCCTTCCGGCAGGGTGGGGGCGGGCTGGCGAAAGCCAGCTTGCCCGGCGCGCAGATATTCTATCCAGCCCCTTGAAACTTGGCGCTTGATCGCCAGATCACCCTCATATTAGTGACGCCTCATGTTCTGGCGGCCCCGGCTGCCCGGACGATTACGGCTCGTCGCTACCCTTCAAAGGATGCTCGTTCCGCCCTGTAACCGAGTTGGAGAGCATTCCATGACCAAGCACCATTCCTCGCTCGCGGCCGCCAGCATTCTCATCGCCGCACTGTCCGCCAGTCCGGCCCAGGCCACCGACGGCTATTTCCTGAACGGCATCGGCGCCAAGGCCAAGGGCTCGGCGGGCGTGGCCATCGCCCAGCCGCAGGATGCGCTGTCGATCGCCGCGAACCCGGCCGCCGCGACCGAAGTGGGCGGGCGCCTCGACGTTGGCGTCGAGTTCTTCATCCCCAATCGCGGCGCCACGATCAGCGGCAACGGCGGCGGCCTCAACGGCACCTACAGCGGCAATGGCGCCAATCCGTTTGTCCTGCCGGAAATCGGCTATGTCCGTCCGCTATCGGATTCGGTCGCGGTGGGCATCGCGATCTATGGCAACGGGGGCATGAACACCGTCTACAAGTCCAACCCCTTTGCCGGCTTTGGCGGCAGCGGCCCGGCGGGCGTGGACCTCAAGCAGATCTTCATCACCCCCACGATCGCCGCCCGGGTGGCGCCGGGTCATTCGATCGGCGTCTCCCCGATCATCGTGGTCCAGGGATTCCGCGCCAGCGGCATCCAGCCCTTCGCCGCGGCTTCGCAGGACCCGGCGAACTTCACCAACCGCGGGACCGACTGGTCGGCCGGCGGCGGCGTGCGGGTGGGCTATCTCGGCAAGTTCAGCGATGCGCTGAGCCTGGGCGCCTTCTACCAGTCGCGCATCTGGACCGGGCGGTTCGACAAGTACGCGGGCCTGTTCGCGGGGCGCGGCGGGTTTGACGTTCCCGCCTCCTACGGCGCGGGCATCGCGGTCAAGCCCACCCCGGCGCTGACCCTGGCGGCCGACGTCAAGCGGATCGAATATTCGGACATCGCCTCGGTCGGCAATCCGCTGTCGGTGCTGTTCACCGGCAAGCCGCTGGGGGCGGAAAACGGCCCCGGCTTCGGCTGGCGCGACATCACCGCCTGGAAGCTGGGCGTGACCTATGCCGCCAGCGAGCGCTGGACGGTCCGCGCGGGCTATGGCCACTCGGGCAATCCGGTGCCGCAGAGCGAGACCCTGATCAACATCCTCGCCCCAGGGATCGTCAGCCACCACATCACCGCCGGGGCTACCCACACCACCGCCTCGGGACTGGAACTGACCGCCTATGCGATGCACGCGCCCAAGCAGACGGTGCGCGGCAAGGGCTCGATCCCCGCGCCCTATGCCGGGGGCGAGGCTGACGTGTCGCTTGGCGAAACCTCGTTCGGATTCTCAGCCGGAGTGAAATTCTGACATGCTTGATCTGCTCCCTGCCGACTATCTGCCGCCGCTGATCGGCGGCGCTCTGATTGGACTTGCCGCAGGGCTGCTGCGGTTCGGCACGGGGCAGATTGCCGGGATCAGCGGTGTGCTGCGGATCGCGATGCGCGGGCCGGAACGCGGCTGGCGTTTCGCTTTCCTGGCCGGCCTGCTGATCGCCGGGGCAGGTGCCGCGTGGCGCAGCGGGCCGCAGCTTGCCGCCGGGCTGGAGCGGGTGCCGCTGCCGATGCTGCTGGTCGGCGGGCTGCTGGTGGGGCTCGGCACCGGGATCGGCAACGGCTGCACCAGCGGCCACGGCATCTGCGGGCTGGCCCGCCTGTCGAAGCGCTCGATGGCGGCGGTCGCGGTGTTCATGCTGGCGGCCTTCGTCACCGTCTGGCTGCGCCGGATGGGAGGCGTGCTGTGAAGACCCTGATCGCACTTGTCGCCGGGCTGCTGTTCGGCATCGGCCTGGCCCTGTCGGGCATGGCCAGCCCCGACCGGGTGATCGGCTTTCTCGACCTGACCGGCGGCGCCTGGGACCCGCGCCTCGCGCTGGTCATGGGCGCGGGGTTGCTGGTGGCGGCGCCTTTCTTCTGGCTGGCCGACCGGCGTGGCACCGCGCTGTGCGGCGATGCGCTGACCAGTCCCGCCAGCGCCGGGGTCGACCGGCGGCTGCTGGGCGGCGCGGCGATCTTCGGGATCGGCTGGGGCCTGGTCGGCGTCTGCCCGGGACCGGCGCTGATCGACCTGTTCGCCCAGCCGCTTCAGGCCGCGCCGTTCGTCGCGGCGCTGATCGCGGGGCTGCTGCTCAGCCGCAAGGACTAGCCGGCCAGAGGCCGCCATTGCTTTTCCCCTCCCCTTGAGGGGGAGGCCGGGTGGGGGGTGTAGAGCGCCAGCGTGGGCGCGCGGCTTCACCGCGCTCCCCCACCACGTCACCGCGCCCTCCACCCCTGACCCCTCCCCGCCGGGGAGGGGAATTGATCAGCTGGTCGGCAGCGCCAGCCGCTCCACCGCCGCGCGGGCGATCGGGTCGAGGCCCAACCGGTCGCCGGCCAGGATCGCGGCCTTCATCCGCGGATCCCAGAAGTCGCGCAAGTGCTGGCAGGTCAGGTCCACCGCCGCCGCCTCGCCCTGCGGGGCAAGGTTGCGGGCGATCTGGTTGGCCATATAGGTGAGGCGGGCAGGGTCCATCGGCCTTACTCCGCCGGCTCCACCGCGATGCGGCGGCTCTTTTCGGACCAGCTGGCATAGCTTTCCTGCCAGTCGGTCGGGCCGTTGCTGGGCAGCACCTGCACCGCCGTCACCTTGTATTCCGGGCAATTGGTTGCCCAGTCGGAAAACTCGGTGGTGACGACATTGGCCTGGGTCGCGGGGTGGTGGAAGGTGGTGTAGACCACGCCCGGCGCGACCCGGTCGGTCACCGTGGCGCGCAGCGTCGTCTCGCCGGTGCGGCTGGCCAGGCGCACCCAGGCGCCCTCCTTGATCCCCCGGTTCTCGGCATCGAGCGGGTGGATTTCGAGCAGGTCTTCGGCGTGCCACACGGTGTTGGCGGTGCGCCGGGTCTGCGCGCCGACGTTGTACTGGCTGAGGATCCGGCCCGTGGTCAGCAGCAGCGGGAAGCGCGGACCGGTCTTCTCGTCGGTCGGCACATAGTCGGTGACGATGAACTTGCCTTTGCCCCGCACGAACCCGTCCACATGCATGATCGGGCTGCCGTCCGGGTGGGCATCGTTGACCGGCCATTGCAGCGATCCTTCGGCATCGAGCCGCGCGTGGCTGACACCGGCGAAGCTGGGCGTCAGCCGGGCGATCTCGTCCATGATCTGGCCGCTGTCAGTGTAGTCCCAGCCGAGACCCATCGCCCGCGCCAGTTCCTGCGTGACCTGCCAGTCCTCAAGGCCGTTCGCCGGCTCCATCACCTTGCGCACCATCTGCACGCGGCGCTCGGCATTGGTGAAAGTGCCGGTCTTTTCGAGGAAGGTGGAGCCCGGCAGGAAGACGTGGGCGTAGTTCGCGGTTTCGTTGAGGAACAGGTCGTGGACGATGACCAGTTCCATCGCCTTCAGGCCCGCCGCGACATGGTGGGTGTTGGGATCGGACTGGAGGATGTCCTCGCCCTGGATGTAGATCGCCCGGAAGCTGCCGTCGATCGCGGCATCCAGCATGGTGTTGATCCGCAGCCCCGGTTCGGGATCGAGGGCTACCCCCCAGTCCGCCTCGAAGCTGGCGCGCACGTCCCCGTTCGAGATGTGGCGATAGCCGGGCAGCTCGTGCGGGAAGCTGCCCATGTCGCAGCTTCCCTGCACGTTGTTCTGCCCGCGCAGCGGGTTCACGCCCACGCCCGCACGGCCGATGTTGCCGGTCGCCATGGCGAGGTTGGCGATGGCCATGACGGTGGAGGAACCCTGGCTGTGCTCGGTAACGCCAAGCCCGTAATAGATCGCCGCGTTTGGCTTGTTTCTCTGGGCCGAGGCCCAATCGGGGCCGCCCGTGGCGTAGAGCCGCGCCGCTTCGCGCAAGGTCTGCGCGGGAACGCGGGTCACCGCCTCCAGCCGCTCGGGACTATGGCGCTCGTCCGCCACGAAGCGCGCCCAGTCCTGGTACTCGTCCCAGTCGCACCGCTCGCGGATGAACGCCTCATCGGCCAGCCCTTCGGTGACGATCACGTGGGCCATGGCCGTCAGCACCGCGACATTGGTGCCGGGTTGGAGCGCAAGGTGGTGCGCCGCCTCGATATGGGGGCTGCGGACCAGGTCGATCCGGCGCGGGTCGATCACGATCAGCTTCGCACCCTGCCGCAGGCGGCGCTTCAGGCGGCTGGCGAAGACGGGGTGGCCGTCGGTCGGGTTGGCGCCGATCACCAGCACCACGTCGGCGTCCATCACGGAATCGAAATCCTGTGTCCCCGCGCTGGTGCCATAGGTCTTGGACAGGCCGTAGCCGGTGGGCGAATGGCAGACCCGCGCGCAGGTATCGACATTGTTGCTGCCAAAGCCGGAGCGGACCAGCTTCTGGACCAGCCAGACCTCCTCGTTGGTGCAGCGGCTGGAGGTGATCCCGCCCAGCGCCCGCGCGCCGTGCCGAGCCTTGATTCCGTTCAGCTTTCCGGCGGTGTAGGTGAGCGCCTCTTCCCAACTGACCTCGCGCCACGGTTGTTCGATGGACTCGCGGATCATGGGCTTCAGGATGCGGTCCTGGTGATTGGCATAGCCCCAGGCGAAGCGGCCCTTGACGCAGGAGTGGCCGCGATTGGCCTTGCCGTCCTTCCACGGCACCATCCGCACCAGCTGCTCGCCGCGCAGTTCCGCGCGGAAGGTGCAGCCGACCCCGCAGTAGGCGCAGGTGGTCACCACCGCGCGCTCGGGCTTGCCGATGTCCTTCACCGCCTTTTCCTGCAGGGTCGCGGTCGGGCAGGCAGCCACGCAGGCCCCGCAGGACACGCATTCGCTGGACAGGAAATCGTCGCCCGCCTGTCCGGCACTGACCACGCTGGCAAAGCCGCGCCCGTCGATGGTGAGGGCGAGCGTCCCCTGCACCTCGTCGCAGGCGCGCACGCAGCGCGAACAGACGATGCATTTGCTGGGGTCGAAGTCGAAATAGGGGTTGGAGCCGTCGGTCGGTGCGCCAAGGTGGTTGGCCCCGGCATAACCATAGCGCACGTCGCGCAGGCCCACTTCGGCGGCGGTGTCCTGCAATTCGCAATCGTTGTTGGCGCTGCAGGTCAGGCAGTCGAGCGGGTGGTCGGAGATGTACAGCTCCATCACCCCGCGCCGGACGCGGGCCAGCCGCTCGCTCTGAGTATGCACCACCATGCCTTGTGCCACCGGCGTGGTGCAGCTGGCGGGCAGACCGCGCGCGCCCTCGATCTCGACCAGGCACATCCGGCAGGAACCGAAAGCTTCAAGGCTGTCGGTGGCGCAAAGGCTGGGGATCGATCCGCCGCATTCCGCTGCCGCGCGCATCACGCTGGTCCCGGCAGGCACGGTGGCTTCGCGCCCGTCGATGCGCAGGGTTACGGCCGTGTCCGAGCGGACCTCGGGCGTGCCGAAATCGGCCTGCCGTTCATAGCCCATCGCCTGTCTCCCCGGCCTTGTCCCGCAGCGCGGCGAGATCGGCCTGTGTATTGATATTAGCAGGTTCGCGTTCCAGCCGCACCGCCCTTGCGCCGGTGCGTTCGATGAGCGCGCGCAGCGAATGCTTGCCCGTCCCGCGCAGGATGTCTTCGACTGCCGCCGCCGTGCTCACCGGCCACAAGCCGATCACCGGCTGCGAGGCGAGATAGGCGGGGGCAGGGGCAAGCAGCGCGGGCAGATTGTCCGGCAGGTCCGCCGTGTCGACGCCCAGCGTTAGCACCGCCTCGAAGTCCTCGTCACGCGCCAGATGCAGCGCGGCGGCGATCCCGCCCAGCGGCCCCATGCCGGCGTGCGGCCAGTCGGGCAGGGTAGGGGCAGGGGCCTCCTCGCGGCCGACCACCACCACCTTGTCGCACCAGGCGGACAGGCTATCCACCGCGCGGGCCAGCAGGCTTGCGCCGTCCAGCTCCGCCAGCGCCTTGTCGCTGCCGAAGCGGCTGGACTGCCCGCCCGCGAGGACCGCGCCGAGGATCACGCTCCGAAATCCTCCGGCCAGTACTTCAGGGCCGAGCGGACCGGATAGGGCGTGAACCCGCCGAGCGCGCAGAGCGAGCCCAGCTGCATCGTCTCGCACAGGTCTTCCAGCAGCTGGAGGTCTTCGTCGCGGCTGCGCCCGGCCTTGCGGGCGTTGTGCATCTGCGGCAACGCCTCGACCGCGTCGGCCTGCCCCTTGCCGCCGCCGCGGATGCGGTCGATCAGTTCGACGCCGCGGGTCGATCCGATCCGGCAGGGGGTGCACTTGCCGCAGCTTTCCGCCGCGCAGAACTGGAAGGCGAAGCGCGCGACCGCGCCCATGTCCGCGCTGTCATCGAACACCACGATCCCGCCGTGGCCGATCAGCGCCTCGGCCCCGGCATAGGCCTCGTAATCGAACGGCAGGTGGAACTGCGAAGGGGGGATATAGGCCCCGAGCGGCCCGCCGACCTGCACAGCCTTGACCGGACGGCCTGACGCCGTGCCGCCGCCGATCTGGTTGACCAGCGCATCGAGGCTGATCCCGAAGGCCGTCTCGTATAGCCCGCCAAAGCGTATATTCCCGGCCAGCTGAACCGGCATGGTGCCCTTCGAACGGTCGACGCCAAGGCTGTCGTAAAGGCTGGCCCCGCCCGGCGCGAGAATGTGCGGCACTGCGGCGAGGGTCAGCACGTTGTTGACCACGGTCGGGCAGCCGAACAGACCCTCCAGCGCAGGCAGCGGGGGCTTGGCGCGAACCTCGCCGCGCTTGCCCTCGATCGAATTGAGCAGCGAGGTTTCCTCGCCGCAGACATAGGCCCCCGCACCCACCCGCACCTCCAGCGCGAAGGGCGCGATATGCTCGGCCGCCAGCGCGATCGCGCGGCGCAGCTTGTCGATCGCGTGGGGGTATTCGCTGCGGACGTAGATGTAGCCCCGGCCCGCGCCGACCGCGTGGGCGGCGATGGCCATGCCCTCGATCAGCTGGAAGGGATCGCCCTCCATCAGCATCCGGTCGGCAAAGGTGCCGCTGTCGCCCTCGTCGGCGTTGCAGACCACGTATTTGCGTTGGCCGCTCGCCCGGGCGACGGTCTGCCACTTGATCCCCGCCGGGAACCCCGCCCCGCCGCGTCCGCGCAGGCCCGATTGCAGCACTTCGGCGACGACTTCGGTCGGCGCCATCTCGCGCGCGCGGGTGAGCGAGGCCCAGCCGCCGGTTGCCGCATAGTCCTCAAGGCTGAGCGGGCGGGTCCGTCCCGCCCGCGCGAAAGTCAGGCGCTGCTGGCCCTGCAGGAAGGGGTGATCGGCAATCGGGCCGATGGCCTTGCTGCTGGTGCCGGAGAGGATCGCCGCAACGTCCTCCGGCGCGGCCGGGCCAAAGCCCGTGCCCTCAATCTCGACCAGCGGCTCCAGCCAGTGCATGCCCCAGCTGGAGACGCGCTCCACCGTGCAACCAGCCGCAGCAAAGGCGACTGCCACCGCATCCGCGCCGCAGGCCAGCGCAAGGGCATCGTCCGAAATCCTGACCATGGTCATAGCGACTTCACCAGCGCCGTGAGCCTTGCCTCGTCCAGCCGGGCATGGAGCCTGTCTCCCACCCGCGCCGCCGGGCCGCTGCTGCACAGCCCCAGGCAGTAGACCGTTCTCACCCGCACCTTGTTCCCCGCCGCCGCTTCGGCGGCGGCGACCAACGCCTCCACCCCGCGCGCCTGGCAGGCCTCGGCGCGGCATAGTTCGATGCGGGGGCGCGGATCGGGCCGGACCGTGAAATCGTGGTAGAAGCTGACCACCCCGTGCACTTCGGCGCGGCTGAGGTTGAGATAGTGGGCAATCGCCGCCTCCGCTGCCGCATCGACGCAGCCGAACGCGGCCTGGACCTCGTGAAGAACCGGCAGCAGCGAGGCCTGCTCGACCGCGAAATCCGCCAGGATCGCCGAGAGGCTGGGCTTGCTCACCCCTTCAGCCTTTCGGCGTGCCAGCGCACGTGATCGGCCATGAAGCTGGAGATGAAGTAATAGGAATGGTCGTAGCCCGGCTGCATCCGGATCGTCGCCGGAATGCCGGCCTTGCGCGCCGCCATCACCAGCAGCCCGGTCTTGAGCTGTTCGTGCAGGAAGCCATCGGCATCGCCCTGATCGACCAGCAGCGCGGGCAGGCGCGCGCCGTCCTCGATCAGCGCGCAGGCATCGTATTCGCGCCAGGTGGCCTTGTCCGGGCCGAGATAGCCGCCCAGCGCCTTCTCGCCCCACGGGCAGTTGAGCGGGCTGACGATCGGCGAAAAGGCGCTGACCGAGCGGAAGCGGTCCGGGTTCCTGAGGCCGATGGTCAGCGCGCCGTGTCCGCCCATCGAATGGCCGGTGATCCCCTGCCGCGTCATATCGACGGGAAAGTGCTGCGCGATCAGCGCGGGCAGTTCCTGCTCGATATAGCTACGCATCCGGTAATGCGTGGCCCAGGGCGCCTGGACCGCATCGACATAGAACCCCGCGCCCTTGCCGAAATCATAGGCCTCGTCGTCCGGCACCTCTTGCCCACGCGGGCTGGTGTCGGGCGCGACGAACACGATTCCCGCCTCGGCGCAGGCCGCGCGGTACTCGCCCTTTTCGGTCACGTTGGCGTGGGTGCAGGTCAGCCCCGACAGATACCACAGCACCGGCAGCCTCTCCCCCGGCGCATGATCCGGCACGAAGACCGAAAAGGTCATCGGCGTGCCTGTTTCAGCACTCTGGTGGGTATAGACCCCTTGCGTGCCGCCATGGCTGCGGTTGGTACTGACCTGCTCCACGATCAGAACACTACCACACTGCGGATCGACTTGCCCGCGTGCATCAGGTCGAAGGCGGTGTTGATTTCCTCCAGCCCCATGACGTGGGTGATCATCGGGTCGATCTCGATCTTGCCGGTCATGTACATGTCGACGATCTTGGGCACGTCGGTGCGGCCCTTGGCCCCGCCAAAGGCCGTGCCGCGCCAGTTGCGGCCCGTCACCAGCTGGAACGGACGGGTGGAGATTTCCTTCCCCGCCTCGGCCACGCCGATGATGATGCTGGTGCCCCAACCGCGATGGCAGGCCTCCAGCGCGGTGCGCATCACTTCGGTATTGCCGGTGGCGTCGAAGGTGTAGTCCGCCCCGCCATCGGTCATGGCAACGATCTTCGCCACCACGTCTTCGCGGCTCATGCCCTTGCTGTTGAGGAAGTCGGTCATGCCGAAGCGGCGGCCCCATTCTTCGCGGTCGGGGTTGATGTCGACGCCGATGATCCTGTCCGCCCCCGCAAGTCGCGCGCCCTGGATCACGTTGAGGCCGATCCCGCCAAGGCCGAACACCACCACGTTGTCGCCCACCTGGACCTTGGCGGTGTTGATCACCGCGCCCACCCCGGTAGTCACCCCGCAGCCGATGTAGCAGCTGGACTGGAACGGCGCGTCCTCGCGGATCTTGGCCACGGCGATCTCGGGCAGCACGGTGAAGTTCGAAAAGGTCGAGCAGCCCATGTAGTGGAAGATCGTCTGTCCCTTGTAGGAAAAGCGGCTGGTCCCATCCGGCATCAGCCCCTGGCCTTGCGTCGCGCGGATCGCGGTGCACAGGTTGGTCTTGCCCGAAAGGCAGCTTTTGCACTGGC
>CALMJG010000049.1 GCA_937864195.1 uncultured Novosphingobium sp. | reverse complement strand
GATCCTGCTCTGCCTGATCCTGCTCTGATCGCCTGTCCGGCCTGCAGCGCGCTCAACCGCGTCCCGCTGGCCCGTCTGTCCGCCCAGCCGGTCTGCGGCAAGTGCAAGGCGCCGCTGTTCGGCGGCCAGCCGCTCGCCGTCGATGCCGCTGCCTTCGATCGCCATGTCGGGCGGGGTGACCTGCCGGTGCTGGTCGATTTCTGGGCGGAATGGTGCGGCCCGTGCAAGGCGATGGCCCCGGCCTTTGCCCAGGCGGCGAAGGTGCTGGAGCCGCAGGTGCGGCTGCTCAAGCTCGATACCGAAGCCGTGCCCCAGATCGCGGCGCGCTACCAGATCCGCTCGATCCCCACGCTGATCCTGCTGCGGGGCGGGCGCGAGCTTGCGCGCCATTCGGGCGCCATGCCCGCGCAGGCTATCGTCCAGTGGACGCGCCAGCACCTCTGATCCCGGAAAAAACACCTTTTCACAGAATTTTAGATAATTTCGGCCAGGGCAGGGCGATGCGAAACACTGTCGCCACTTTCCTTGCCGGGGTCTGCCGCAACGCGCCGTTCGAGCGCGGGCGCTGGCGGATCGGATCGCTGGCCAGCCGCCTGTTCGAATCCGGCCCCATGGCGCGCGGGCGCCGCACTGTCAGCACCCGCCACGGCTTCGATATGCACCTGACCATGAGCGAACTGGTCGACCGCGAGATCTATTGCCAGGGCGTGTGGGAGCCGCTGGCGACCCAGCTGTTCGCCCAGGTGCTGCGCCCCGGCGACGCGGTGGCGGACGTGGGCGCGAACATCGGCTGGTTCAGCCTGCTGGCCGCGCGCCTTACCGGTCCGCGCGGGCGGGTCCATGCCTTCGAGGCGAGCCGCCCGACTTTCGCCCTGCTGGGCGACAACCTGTCGCTCAACGCCGCCGCTAATGTCGAGCCGCACCTGGTTGCCGTCGGCGAGAGCGCGGGGCGGGCCAGCATCATCCAGCGCGAGGCCGGAAATCGCGGCGCGGACTGCGCCGGCCCCGATCTGGGCGGACCCGGCAGCGTGCCAATGGTAAGGCTGGACGAAGTGCTGGCCGGAGTGCCGCTGCGGCTGATCAAGCTCGACATCGAAGGATGGGAGGCCAAGGCCCTGCGCGGTGCCTCGGGCCTGCTCGACAAGCCGGCCGGGCCGGACCTATTGTTCGAATTCACGCCCGATTTCCTGCGCGCGGCGGGCGACGATCCGGCCGAGCTGCTGCGCTGGCTGGCCGCGCTCGATTACCGAATGAGCATGATCACACCGGCGGGGCTCGAACCGCTCGACGCCGAGGTGCTGGAGCGGCGCCAGACGTACCTTTACTGCCGCAAGAACCAGTTCAAGCCGCTGCTGCGCCAAGCCGCCTGAGCGCTTCCTCGCGCCCGATGAGCGGCAGGAGGGCGGCCATGTCCGGCCCGTGCTCCATCCCGGTCAGCGCTTGCCGCAGGGGCAGGAACAGGGCCTTGCCCTTGCGCCCGGTCGCGTCCTTGAGCGCGGCGGTAAGCGCCTTCCAGTCAGCCTCGCCGTCTTCCAGAACGGCGGCAGCCTGGGCCAGATAGGCCTTGTCGTCCGGCTCCAGCGCGGGGGCGGGAAGCGGGCCAGTCACCATCTGCCACCAGTCCGCCGCCTCGCCGATGTGGGCCAGGTTGGGGCGGATTGCTTCCCATGCCGTCTCGCCCATGCCTTCGGGCAGAAGGCGCGCGACGCGGGCGTAGGGCAGGCGGTGGACCAGCGCTGCGTTGACGCGGTGGAGTTCCGCCTCGTCGAAGCGGGCGGGCGCGCGGCCAAAGCGGGACAGATCGAACGCCTCGGCCAGCGCCGCAGCATCGAGCGCCGGATCGACCGGATCGGCGGTCCCGAGCCGCGCGAGCAGGGCGATCACCGCCTCGGGTTCGATCCCTTCCTCGCGCAAGGCGGCCATGCCGAGCGAGCCGAGCCGCTTGGAAAGCTTGCCCTCGGTGCCGGTCAGCAGCGCCTCGTGCGCGAAGCGCGGCGGCTCCGCGCCCAGCGCCGCGAACATCTGCACCTGCGCGGCGGTGTTGGAAACGTGGTCCTCGCCGCGCAGGACGTCGGTGATGCCCATGGCAATATCGTCGATCACCGAGGGCAGGAGATAGAGCCACGATCCATCGGCGCGGCGCACCACCGGGTCGGACATCCGCGCCGGATCGAAGTGCTGGGGCCCGCGAATCCCGTCCTGCCACTCGATGGCGCTCTCGCGGTCGAGCAGGAAGCGCCAATGCGGCGCCTCGCCTGCCGCCGCCTTCGCCGCGTGGTCGGCCTCGGTGAGCGACAGCCCCGCGCGGTCGTAAATCGGCGGCAGGCCGCGCCCGAGCAGCACCTTGCGCTTCAGTTCCAGTTCCTGCGCGCTTTCGTAGCAGCGATAGACCCGGCCCGAGGCGACCAGCCGCTGGAATTCCCGCTCATACAGGTCGAACCGAGCGGACTGGCGCTCCTCCCCGTCCCAGGCCAGGCCCAGCCAGGTGAGGTCGGCCTTGATCCCATCGACATGTTCCTCGCGGCTGCGCGCCGTGTCGGTATCGTCGATCCGCAGCAGGAAGCGCCCGCCGTGCTTTTT
>CALMJG010000048.1 GCA_937864195.1 uncultured Novosphingobium sp. | reverse complement strand
GCGCGCCTTTGGCGGAGCGCCCTTCTCGCGCGGTCAGCTTTACGCGATCCTGCGCAACGGTGCTGTCAGACTAACGCGAAACGCTCTCCGTCGGTAAGGCTCGGACGATCAGGGGGATAAGCTTCAAACGACACAGGTTCCCTCCGGATGTGATCCGGTATGCGGTCTGGCTCTATTATCGCTTCACGATGAGCCCGCGCGATGTCGCGATCTACAACACCTTCAACCTGCAGCGTCACCTGGTCTCCCGAAAAACCATGCGAACCTTTCGATCCGCTTCCATGGCGAAGGTGGAATGCCGCGACCTGGGCCGTGGCATGAGTTTCCTGAAATCGGGACCAGTGCGCCTTCGCGAAGTTACCCTGACAGCACCCAGCCGCCAGCTACCAACAAGTCATTGTTGGGCATATTCGTGGGCAAAGTGCCCAAAGGGCAACTTTACCTTTTAAAATCAATGGTTAATGGCGGTGCTGTCAAACTAATGCGAAACGCTCTCCGTTGGTAAGGGAGGGGCGATGCAGCAGATATCCTTCAAGCGGCACCGGTTTCCTCCGGATGTGATCCGGTACGCGGTTTGGCTCTACTATCGTTTCACGATGAGCCTGCGCGATGTCGAAGATTTGCTCGCCGAGCGGGGCATCGACGTGAGCTACGAGACCGTCCGCTGCTGGGCGAACAAGTTCGGTCCGGCAATTGCTGCCAACATCCGAAAAGCTCGCGGCCGTGCCGACAGCGTCTGGCACCTCGACGAAATGGTGGTCCGGATCAATGGCAAGCGGCTTTACATGTGGCGGGCCGTGGACAAGGAGGGCGAGGTCCTGGACGTGCTGGTGCAGAAACGTCGGAACAAGGCCGCCGCACTGAAATTGCTCAGGAAGCTGCTCAAGAACCAGCAGCGCGTACCGGACGAAATCGTCACCGACGGGCTGGCTTCGTACAGGGCCGCAATGAAGGTTCTGGGCTGTCGGGACCGGCACCGGCCCGGTCGATTACGCGACAACAACCGGGTCGAAAATTCGCATCTTCCCGTCCGACGACGCGAGCGGAAGATGCAACGCTTCAAGTCCCAGGGACAGGCCCAGCGCTTCGTTTCCATCCACTCCGCGATCTACAACACCTTCAACCTGCAGCGTCACCTGGTCTCCCGCAAAACTCTCCGGATTTTCGGATCCGCTGCCATGGCGGAGTGGAATGCGGCAACCTGCGCCGTAGCAGCATGAGTTTCCTGAAATCGGGGCTAGTGCACCTTCGCGAAGTTACCCTGACAGCACCCTCAAGGCCTAGCCGGTGCATTTGCTTTGACACTACCCTGGCGGGGCGCAGCTCGGGTGGACAAACTTAACCTGACAAGGCCTGGGAACTCTATAGTTCGCTCAATTTTGATAGTTTTTGATTTATTATTGTCATTACGATCATCTGCGTTCATGCTGCAGCGTCAGGAACGGAGGAACGAAAATGGCACGAACCGATATCCGTCAGCTTGAAGCACTTACGGCGGGGGTCGGACCGGCGACCGACAAGGCGCTGGAAGAAGGTAACGGCCTGCTCCGTCTCGCGCCCACCTGGGTGCCGCGCTCGTTCCTCCATCCCGGCTATCGGCTGAAGCTTGATCCGCGCGACATCCATGCATTCGGACTGGAGCGCGGCGGCATTGACGAGCGATGGTTCGGATCGACCACCGAAGCCGCCAACGAGGGCCGCCGCGCTGACGAGGGGCTGAGCCAAGTCATCTCCGGGGACCAGCGCTTCACCCTGCGCGATGCCGTTGCCGAGCGCGGCGAAGCGCTGATCGGTGAGCGGATGTGGCGCGAATATGGCCGCTGGCCGGTCTATTCCAAGTTCTTCGACAACATGGGGCCGATCCCGCTGCACATGCACCAGGGGCCGGAATACGCCGCGAAGGTGGGCTGCGAGGGCAAGCCGGAGGGGTACTATTTCCCGCCCCAGCTGAACCAGCAGCGCAACGCCTTCCCCTACACCTTCTTCGGGCTGAGCCCCGACACCCGCAAGGAAGACCTGCGCCAGTCGCTGGCCCGCTGGCACGACGGCGACAACCGTATTCTCAACCACAGCGCCGCATACCGGCTGGAGCCGGGCAGCGGCTGGCTGGTCGGCCCGGGCATCCTGCACGCACCCGGATCGCTGTGCACCTATGAACCGCAATGGGGTTCCGACGTGTTCGGGCTCTACCAGAACGTCGTCGAGGGGCGCACGATCGGACGCGACCTGCTGGTCAAGGACGTTCCGACCGAGCATGCCGAGGATCTCGATTAC
Source organism: uncultured Novosphingobium sp. (assembly GCA_937864195.1). Classification (GTDB taxonomy): domain Bacteria; phylum Pseudomonadota; class Alphaproteobacteria; order Sphingomonadales; family Sphingomonadaceae; genus Novosphingobium. The sequence continues at coordinate 22,507 of CALMJG010000048.1, read as the reverse complement.
CTGATCGACCAGCTTGACTGGGAGGCCAATGTCGATCCCGATTTCAAGGCCAATCACTATCTCGAACCCGTCCCGGTCGGCGATACCGCGGCGCTTGGCTATCAGGACCGCTGGGTGGTCTATGGCCGGGTCGCGGGACGGCAGTGGTTCAGCGCGCGCGAACTGACCGTCGCGCCGGGCCGCACCTGCACGATCGTCGATCCGGGCGCGACCAGCTTCATCGTCGTCCAGGGTGAAGGCAGCGCCAATGGCCAGCCGCTGAAATCGCCGACCATGATCGGGTTCCACGAACTGACCCACGATGAGTATTTCGTGTCATGGGAGGCGGCGCGCGCCGGGGTGACCTATACCAACAGCTCATCCACCGAACCACTGGTGCTGCTGCGATACTTCGGCCCCGATGCCGATCCCGACGCGCCCGAGGTGGGAGCGCACCGCGCATGATCCAGCCACCGCCGCCCAGCGGAGCCCGCTATCGCCAGAGCCGCCGCCGCCTGCTGATCGACATGCACATCCCGGATTGGGATCCGGCGTTCCTGAGCAGGTTCGATCCGGCAGAGCTTGCCGCGGCCACGATCCGCACCGGCGCGGACGCGGCCATGCTCTATTTCCAGAACCATGTCGGCCTGTGCTTTTACCCGACCACGGTCGGCCAGCGTCACCGCGCCGCGGCGCAGCGCGACCTGGCGGGCGAGGCCCTGACCGCCCTGCGCGCGGGCGGGCTGGCGACCTGCGCCTATTATAGCGTCAATTTCAACAACCAGGTCTGGCAGGACCATCCGGACTGGCGCCTGGCACCCGCCGCGCCCGCCAGCGTGGGCGTGCTGCCCCGCGAACGCTATGGCATCGTCTGCCTCAACCACCCGGCCTACCGCGCCTTTGCCGATGCCCAGATCGACGAGATCCTGGCCTATCCGGTCGATGCGATGTTCTTTGATATGGTGTGGTGGAACGGGGTCTGCACCTGCCCCTCGTGCGAGGCGCGCTACCGCCAGGAGACGGGCGCGGAAATTCCCGCCACGGTCGACTGGAACGATCCGGACTGGTGCCGCTTCCAGGCCCGGCGCGAGGCCTGGCTGGCGCAGTTCGCGCGCGACCTGCGCGGCCGGGTAAAGGCGGCGCGGCCCGAAATGGAGGTCTATCACAATTTTGCGCTCGGCCTGTCCAACTGGACGCGCGGGGTCAGCTTAGACAGCATCGACGGGCACGATTTCCTGGGCGGCGATTTTCACGGCGGCACCCGCGAACAATTGCTGATCAATCGCCTGCTGCGCGCGGCAACGCCGCTGCGCCCGGCGGAATACATGTCCACCGTAGGCACCGACCTGACCCAGCACACCCGCCTGCACCCCGCCGCCACGCTGCGCCGCAAGGCGCTGGCGGCGCTGAGCGCGGACAACGCCTTCCTCGCGATCCTGGCGATCGATCCCGATGGCCGCATCGACCCGCTGGCGGTTGAGCGCACGCACGACGCCTTTGCCGCGCTGCTGGAACACGATCCGGGCGAACTGGGCGAGGCAATCGAGCCGGTCGCGCTCTATTGCAGCGACCGATCCAAGGCGAGCCGCTGGGACGCGCCGCGCCCGATCGGCCAGGCTCCGGCCTCAAGCCTGGCCGACTACCCCCATTCGGCGGCCCTGCTTGGGGCGGCCCGGGCCTTGCAGCGCGCCCACATTCCCTTCGGCGTGGCCACCCGCAGGGCGCTGGACCAGCTTGCGCGCTGGCCGGTGCTGATCCTGCCCAATGTCGAAACGCTGGAAGCGGACGAACAGGAGGCCATCCGTGCCTATGTGCAGGGCGGCGGCAGGCTCTACGCCAGTCGCTCGACATCGCTCGACAGCACGGGCCGGTTCGGCCTTGGCGACCTGTTCGGCTGCACCGCGCTGGGCGATGAGGAAGGGGCGATGCTCTACGCCGAATCCGATGCCCTGCCCGAATTGCGCCGGCCGCTGACCCAGGTCTGCGCCGCCGACCGGCGCACCGGCGCACTGCGCATTGCCGCCAGCCCCGGCGCCGAAATCCTCGCCACCCGGACCCTGCCCTACGCCTATCCGGCGCGGGGCACGGCGCAGGATAGGCAGTGGTCGACCATCCATGCCTCGCCGCCGTGGCAGCGCACCGCCGACCCGGTGATCCTGCGCCATCAGGCCGGGCGCGGGCTGGCGATCTACAGTGCCTTCGACATCGAGGCCGGAGAGACGCCCGAGCATGAAGCCGCCTTCATCGCCCTGATCCGCCAGCTGGCGCCGGACCCGGAACTGTCGGCCGATGCGCACCCCGATGTCTGGTTCAGCGGCTTCGCCCGACCGGGCCGGATCACGCTGATGTTCCTGCACATGGCCGCCTCGGATCCCGCGCTGACTGTCCCGCAGACCAGGGTCCGCGTGAAGCTGCCCGATGGCTCGCGCTGCCAGGCGATCCGCCTGCGCTCGGGAGGGGCGACCTTGCCGTTCGGAACGGACGGGCGGGATGTCCATTTCGACCTGCCGCCCTTCACCGAGATGATGATCGCGGAGATCGACCATGACTGAGTTGCCGCCAATCCGCATCGGGGTTCTGGGAGCGGCCCGGATCGTCCCCCTGGCGATCGCCGAACCCGCAAGGCGCCGCCCGGACGTGCGCCTCACCGCCATCGCCGCACGCGAGCCCGCGCGCGCGGACGAGATCGCCGCGCAGGAAGGCTTCGCCTGCGCCGCCGCAAGCTATGCCGATCTGCTGGCCCGCGACGACGTCGACCTGGTCTACATTGCCCTGCCCCCTTCGCTGCATTGCGAATGGGCAGTCGCGGCCGCCCGCCACGGCAAGGCGGTCCTGTGCGAGAAGCCCTTCGCAGCCAATGCGGCCGAGGCCCGCGCGATGGTCGATGCCGCTGCCGCGGCGGGAACGCTTCTGCTCGAAGGCTATCACTACCGCTTTCATCGCCTGATCCGGGAAGCGGAACGACTGCTCCGCGCGGGCGCAATCGGCGATCCGGTGTCCGCCAGGGCCCGCGTGGAATACCCCATTCCGCGCAAGGCCGGCGAGCCGCGCTGGGATTCGGCGCTTGGCGGCGGGGCGCTGATGGACCTTGGCTGCTACGGCGTCCACGCGCTGCGCCTGCTGCTTGGCAGCGAACCGGAAGTGATCGCAGCGCAGGCCCGGATGGTCCCGGAAGGGGTCGATGCCGCAACCACGGCCCACCTGCGCTTCGGGCAGGTCGAGGCGGAATTCGGCTGCGCGATGGATTGCGCCGCCCCGGCGACCACGCTGCACATCACCGGCACGCGCGGGACGCTGGAAATCGAAGGCTTCGTCCTGGCCGCGCGGTCGGGCAAGCTGCGCGTGGTGCGAGGCGGGGAGGCAGAGGTGATCGATATTTCCGGGCCCAGTTCCTACGAGGAACAGATGGACCACGTCGTGTCGGTCATGCGCGGCCAGGCCCGACCGGTGACCGGCGGAACCGACGCGATCGCCACGATGGAGGCGATCGATGCCATCCGCCGGATCAGCCGGAACGGGGCCTGACGTCAGGCCGGGCTCACATCGAACCTAACGCCCGGTCGATCCGCCAGGCCGACCGGCTCGCAGGCCGCCGGGCGGCGCACCGTGACGTGCAGGTCAGCGCCGCTGCGCTGCCAGGCCACGTTGATCGTGCCGTGCGGGGTCGGGATGCTGCCGCTCGCGCGGTCCAGCCCGCACGGCTGGGGATTGACCGTGAAGCGGGCGAAACCGGGCTCCAGCGCCGTCACCCCCAGCAGAATGCCGGTCATCTGGAACAGCGGCGTGGCCGAGAAGCCGTGGCACAGGCTGGCGGCGGGCACGAAGCTCTCCCACAGGGTCGTGGTGCCTGAGGCGAGCATCGGCGCAAAGCTGCGGCGCAGTTCGTCGATCACCCATTGCCCGCGTCCGGCGCGGGCAATGCCGGCCATGACGAAGTGCGAAAAGAAGCTGTTGGCGCGCACGATATCGCGCGCCTCGTCAAACGCCTCGCCATGCGGCACGATCGGCGGCACCGCCGTGAGCTTGAGCCGGTCCACATCGGTGATAGCGTCCAGCACGCTGGTGCGCCGCTCCTCAGGCACGATATCGAACAGCAGCATCAGCGCATTGGCATGTTGGGAAACGCGGCGATACCGCGTGCCGGAATCGGGATCGACGGCATCGACATAGCACCTACGATCGGGATCCCAGTGGCGCCTGTTCAGCGCCTCGGCGCAGCGCCGCGCGGCGGCGCGCCAGCTGGCCGCCCGGTCTGCGCGGCCGACCCGATCCGCCAGCACCGCGCCCGCGCACAGCGCTCCGGCCCAGAGCGCGTTGATCGCGGCGGATTCGCCGCGCCGGTCGATCGCCGCCCATTCGATGAAGTGCCATTGCTGGACATCCGCCAGCAGATCGTTGGCGCCGGACATCAGGGCGAAGCGATCCAGCCCCCGCTCCACCGCGCAGAACACCGCTGCCACCGTCTCGGCATCGGCGGAAGCATGGAAATAGCGCTCGATCCCGATGATCCAGAGCAGGGTGAAGTCGCAGATCGTCAGCGCTTCCGCGCCGATATCGCCGGGCGCGAACATCCGCACCAGGCCGTCCTGGCGCTGGCTTTCAGCTGCCTGGCGCAGGAAGTTGCGGTGCAGGGCGAAGGCGCTGGGACCATAGGCCAGGGCCGCGATATCGAACATCACCACGGCGTCGCCAACCCACTGGCGCGCCTCCCGCCCCGGGCAATCGACCCAGGCGTCGTGCATGCACAGCCCGACAGTGTTGCGGGCGACGTGCCAGAGCTTGTCGAGCACGGGATCGGAACTGGTGAACGCCCCGGCCTCTTCCACCGGATAGTGGGACGAGACGGACCCGATCCGGCGGATCGTCAGGCCCGCATCGGCCCCGCGCACCATCACCTGCATCGCTCGCACGGCGGTGGCGTCGAAGCGCTCGAAGCGCTGGATACCGGGCCGGGCAATGTAGCGGGCCACCTGGAAACAGCCTAGATGCCCTTCGTCGCGCAGCGCCTCCCCGGCCTGCCCGCGCCCGAAATCGCCCGGCACCGCTTCGGCCACGGCAATGTCTATTTCCTCCCCGCCCCGCGCCTCGATCTCGATAAACGGGCGCCCGTAATGATAATCGAACGCGAACATCAGGGCGGCATCGCGCCCGGGCGGGGACTGGACGACGAGCGGATCGCCCCGCCATTCGGCAGGTGTCTCGTCCTGCTCGATCCGGGCCTCATAGAGCCGGGTTGGCGAATCTCCGCCATCGGCCGGGGCGCTACCGGACCATAGCAGGGCCTGCGGACCAAGCTCGGATTCGGTCGGCGGGGGAATGCTGGAGCGGATCAGCACCGGAAACGGAACGACCACGCCCCAGCCCCGCGCCGCCATCTGTTCCGGCGGTTCGGCCAGCATGGCCCGAGCCTGCGGCCAGGACCGGTCGTCGAAGCCGGGCAAAGTCCAGTCCTGTGGCAACAGGCGCGCATCGACCACCTCGATGAAATCCTGCCCCCACCCACGGCGCGGCACGTCGCGCCGCCAGGCCTGCGCCTCCAGCATCCGCCAGGTTTCATCGGCCACGCTGGCGATGGTGCCGGTGGTCGTCCGCACCGTCACCTCGGCCGCCAGGCCGCCATCACCGAATGCCGCCTGCCATCTGCCCCGGACGGTTTCGTACCAGGCCAGGTCGACGCCCGGAACATGGACCAGCACCGCGACCTGGTTGACGCCTGCCGCAACCATGGAAGTGATGTCATGGACGTCGTGGCGGGCAAAATCGGGGGCCGCGCGCACCGGGCCATTGCCGGCCTGGACGCCATTGATCCACAGGCGATACCGGCCATCGGCCGCCAGCGCGATTTCGCAGCTTTCCGCGCCCTGCGGCACGGTGAAGGTGCCGCGCGCCATAATCCAGCGATTGACGCCTTCTGCCGTGCGCCGCTCCACCGGATTGCGCAGCGAGGCGAATGCGGCCGCGTGATCGACCGGCTGGCTGGCAAGCCAGATGAAACGTCCGCCTTTCATGTGCTGGATCTCCTGCCGCGCCGCTCCTGCTCCGCCAATCGAGGATGCGACCGGGGCAAGGCGATTTGCCGCACATTAGATCACTATCGATCATTGGCAAGCATAATTAGTCAAAGCGCCCAATTGCCGAAAGATCAGGCGATGATCAGTTCAACCCCGGCATCGCGGATCATCTCGGCTGCGGCCTTGCTGATGCCGTCGTCGGTGACGATCACGTCCAGTTCGCTCAGCGCGCAGACCACGCTGCCGGATGGCCCCGAGAACTTGGAACTGTCGACCAGCAGCGCCACCCATTCGGCCCGCTCGATCAGCTGGTGCTCTGCCGCTGCCAGGACCATGTCGGCCTGCATCACGCCCTGCGGCCCGACAAAGGCAGCGCCAAGAAACACGCGCGGCGCATAGATCGAGGGAGTCATGTCCTGAGGACCGATGTTCAGGATGATGTTCTGTTCCCGAAACACCGCGCCGCCCGGGATCGATATCCTCGTCCCCGCCTGCGGCAGGAGCGCACTGACCACGTGGAGCGAATTGGTGACCACGTGCAGGTTCAGGCCCGCCAGGTGCGGACACATCTGCAGAGTCGTCGTTCCGCCATCGATCACCACCGATTCGCCCGGTCGGCAGAGCTGCGCGGCCCGCTTGCCGATCGCCTCCTTCTGCCGCCGGTTGAGATTGACGTTCTCAAGAAACGGCACCCCCGCCAGAGACGGGTAGGTCGCGGTCTTGGCGCCCTCGCTTCCCGCAATCCGCGCGCCCCCGTGAACGCGCGCTATTGCCCCGGCCTGTTCCAACCGGGCGAGATCGCGCCGCAAGGTGGCCGGAGACGCATCAAGCGCAGCATCGATCTGCCGGAACGAGGCAAAGCCTGTCTTGCGGATCAGGTCGAGAATTATGCCTTCGCGTTCTTCGACGTGCATGGTTGCAGCAACCTTTTTCCTTTTGGCGGTCCTAAGCCGATTGGACAGGCTGTTTCAATCAAAATCAATCAAGGCACTGACATCACGGGGCTGGCGTCACGGGGCTGGCGTCACGGGGTTGCCGCCAGAACGCGCCGCAAGCCATCCGCGATTTCATCGATCTGCGCCTCGGACACGATCAGTGGCGGCGAAAGGGCAATCACATCCCCTGTCACCCTGACCAGCAGGCCCTGCTCGAAACACCGCACGAACACATCGTAGCCACGCGCGCCGATCGCGCCTTCGCGCGGCGCCAGTTCGATCCCGCAAACCAGGCCATCCGCACGGATGTCGATCACGTGCGCCGCATCGCGCAGCCCATGCATCCGGGATGACCAGTGGCTGGCCAGCTCGTCCGCACGCGTCAGCAGGTTCTCGTCGCGATAGATGTCCAGCGTCGCGAGCGCGGCGGCGCAGGCCACCGGATGGCCGGAATAGGTGTAGCCGTGAAACAGTTCGATCGCATTCTCCGGCCCCTGCATCATGGCGGCATGGATCGTGTCGCTGCAGATCACCGCGCCCATCGGGATGGCGCCGTTGGTCAGGCCCTTGGCGGCGGTGATGATATCCGGCCGCACGCCGAACCGCTCGGCGGCGAAGGGCGCGCCAAGCCTGCCAAAGCCGGTAATCACCTCGTCGAAGATCAGCAGGATGCCGTGGCGGGTAGCGATCTCGCGCAGACGCTGGAGATAGCCCTCGGGCGGCAGCAGCACGCCGGTCGATCCGGCAATGGGCTCGACGATCACGGCGGCAATCGTCTCGGCCCCGTGCAGCGCGACAAGCCGTTCCAGATCGTCCGCCAGTTCCGCGCCGTAGCACGGCAAGCCTTCGGAGAAGGCGTTGCGCATCAGGTCATGCGTATGCCGCAAGTGATCGACATGGGGCAGCGAGCCGAAGGCGCGCCGGTTGTTGACCATGCCGCCAACCGAGATGCCGCCAAAGCCGACCCCGTGATAGCCCCGCTCGCGCCCGATCAGGCGCGTGCGGGTGCCCTGCCCGATCGCCCGCTGATAGGCGAGCGCGATCTTGAGCGCGGTGTCCACCGATTCCGATCCGGACCCGGTGAAGAACACATGGTCCAGACCTTCCGGAGCGAGCGCGGCCAGCCGTTCGGCCAGGACGAAGGCCTGCTCGTGCCCCATCTGGAACGGCGGGGCATAGTCCATCCGGGCGAGCTGCGCGGCCACTGCCTGAGTGATCTGGTCACGGCCATGTCCGGCATTGACGCACCACAGACCGGCGGCCGCATCCAGGATCGGCCGCCCGTCGTTGCTGGTGTAATGCATGCCCTGCGCCCGCGCGAGCAGGCGAGGCGCGGCCTTGAACTGGCGGTTCGCCGTGAACGGCATCCAGTAGGCATGAAGCGATCCATTGCCGCCAGCGCCGCCGTCCGCCGTCACCTGCGGACGCCGACCAGCGGGTTGATCGCATCGTTATCCAGCACATCGCCGATCTTGAGCGCCGTGAAGTAATCGTCCGGCAGGATGTTCTGCTGGCCATTGAAGGTGCTGCCATCGGGCATGTAGGCGCAGGACATCGCCGCGCGGCGACCCAGGGTCATGTTCAGCCCCGCGCCGTGCGCGGTCAGGCCATTGTGGAAGCTGGCGTCGCCCGCTTTCATCGGTGCGAGGACAGGGGCGATCCCCCGCATTTCCGGGTAGACATCGAGCAATGCGGAGAATTCTTCCCTGAGGAACACGTTCTCGTAGCGGGCCAGCTTGTGGGTGCCCGGCATGAAGCACAGGCAGCCGTTCTCCACCGTGGCGTCTTCCAGCGCGATCCAGATCGAGATGGCGCTGGGGGAATAGAACGACCAGTACGGGTTATCGATGTGCAGCGCGGTCGGATTGCCGAACGGTTCCTTGATGAAGGCCTGGTCGTGCCACAGCCTGAAGGCCGGGACGCCTTCAAGTTCACAAAGCATCGCGCCAAGGTCCGGCGACTGGAGATAGCGCCCCACTGTTTCGCTGATCCGCCACAAGTTGATGCGCTGGGTGAAGACCCGGTCGTAATATTCGTCGCCTTCGTTCAGATCGGCACCAGGCCCGGCGATCTTGCGACTGCCGGACATGGCGGCGATCGCATCCATCACCGCGCCGCGCAGTTCGTCCAGTTCGGCGGCGTCGAGAAAGCCCGGGCAGACCAGGAACCCGTTTTCCCGGTAACTGGCAACCTGCTGCGGAGTAACGTCAGTCTGCATGTGTCCTCCCTCGTTCCGATCCTCTGCCCGGCCTGCGCAGGGGCAGGGCCGGACAGGATCGGCAGATCAGCGCGATGGATCAGAACCGGGCCCGCAGCCCGAGCGTGAAGTAACGGTTGTTCACATCGTAGAGCGACAGCGCGGTGGTCGGGAACGCCAGGCCCGCCGAGAAGCGGTTCGGCACGAACGGGGGCTTGCGATTGAACAGGTTGTTGATCGTCGCGAACATCTGGAAGTCGCCGCCCGCCATCGCGAAGTCATAGGTCGCGGTGACATCGGTATAGAACACGGCTTCGACGTTCTGCTTGGCGAAGATCTGGCCCGGAACGAACGGCATCTGGTCGTAGCTGCCGATCATACGTTCCTGGACGAACAGGGTTAGCGGGCCATGCTCATAAGTCGCGCTCAGGGTGCCGCGCCACTTGGGCAGGGTGGTGTTGGTGGCGGCGTCGAAGAAGCCGGCAACCTGGGTGCTGACGCCGCCCGAGGTGTCGGTATAGTCGATCGTCCGCGTTACCAGCGCGCGCAAGCTAAGCGCGCCCTTGCCGATGTCCGTGCGCCAGGACAGGTCGAAATCGATCCCGCTGGCGGTGCGGCTGTCAAGATTGACCTGCTGGAGGATCACCTGCTGGATGTCCCTGGTCACCGCATCGCGGGTCACAAGGGAGCAGGCCTGGGTGTTGCCGGCAAAGCAGTTGTCGATCGTGCCCTGGGCAGTGGTCGCGCTCAGCGCCCCGCTGATACGGATCCGGTAGTAGTCGACCGACAGCGACAGCCCGTCTGCCCAGCCAGGCGTGTAGACCGCGCCAAGGGTCAGGGTGTCGGCCTTTTCAGGCTTGAGGTTGGGATTGCCCTGGTTGCGGGTGATGATGATCAGGTTGGTGCCGTTGGTGACCGGATCGACGATCCCCGGCTCGAAGGCGTTCACCGGGCCGGCGAACATTTCGAACAGGTTGGGCGCCCTGGTATCGCGCGAGCGGGCGACGCGCAGGCGCAGATCCGCGAACGGCGCATAGGTCACGCCCAGCTTCCAGGTCGAAACGCCGCCGCTGTTCTTGTAATGGGTATAGCGGTAGGCGCCGTTGAGTTCGAGAGTTTCGGCCAGCGGCTGCGACTTGAGCACGGGAACGACGGCTTCGATGAAGCCTTCCTTCACGTTGTCGCGGGCATCGGCTTCACCGAAGTTGCCTTGGTTCCAGCCGCCGAACCGGCAGGTGGAAACCGTTGGGCACAGCGCGCCGGGCATGCCGCGCACGCCCTGGGCCTTGATCTGATTGAGCGCGACCTCGTTGGACTGCTCGCGCAGCGACCGCTCGCGGTATTCGCCGCCAAATGCAATCGAAAGCGGCCCGGCGGGCAGCTGGGCCAGATCGCCGCTCACTTCGAAGGCGGCGACGCTCTGGGTGTTCTTTACCACCTGCGTGCTGGTTCCCAGCACATAGTCCAGCGCGGCGGCGGAGGGCGCCCCTTCGCCGAACAGGTTGATCGGCACGCAGCCCGGGAACACCCCGGGATTGGTCAGGGTGACGCGGCAGACCACCGAATTCGTGGCCGGGTTCACCACCGCGTCCGCAGCGGCGTAAAGCTTGCCGATATCGGCGACGTTCTCGACGTTGCCGGTCATCTTGGTCTGGCCGTGGCTGTAGTGCGCGCTCCACTTCCAGTTGTCGGCAATGGTGCCGCTCAGCCCCGCGCTGACATCGAAGGTGCGGTTGTCATAGTTCAGCGCGACGGCGCCGAAATCGCGGTTGAACCGCCCCATCCGGAACGAGCTGACCCCGGCATTCGCCATCGCCTGCTTCACCGCCGATGAGAGATAGGCATTGTCGTTGAAGATGGTGAAGGCCGTGCCGCGCTGGCGGTTGTCGGCCAGCACCCGCATCCGGTTGGTCGACTGGCCGGCATTGACCCGCACGAATGCGGTGACGTTGTCCGCAAGGTCATAGCTCAGGCGGGCATAGAGCTTTTCGGTACGCAGCGAGCCGGCGGGCTGCGCCAGGTTGTTCTCGATCCCGTCGCCGCCGATGGTGTAGGCGGGCGATCCGGGGATGGCCGTACCGAAGACGAAGGGCGTGGTCGAACCGCCTGGCAGGAAGCGCAGGCCGCCCAGCGGCGCGCCGGCCCCGGCAACGGGCAGGCCGCCGGCATCGACGATCACGCCGCCGTAGCTCGCGGTGTTCTGGCGCACGCCGTTCAGCGCCACATAGGGCGCCGCAGCCGTGCCGTTGCCGGCCATGAAATGCCCGTTGTTCGAGCTGGGACGATCGTTGAGCGATTCGATCCCGTCGGTCTTGAAGTGCTCCACGCCGATGACGAAATGGCCCCGGCCATCGGCAAAGGCGGCGCCGCCAGCCGCGCCGATGCGGAACGACTGGTCATCGCCGTAGTTGGAAATGCCGCCCTGGAGATTGAGCTTGAGGCCGGTGAACTTCTTGTCGATGACATAGTTCACCACGCCGGACACGGCATCGGAGCCATAGGCCGCCGAAGCGCCGCCGGTCACCACGTCGACCCGCTCGACCAGCAGTTCGGGCAGCAGGTTGACGTCCACGTCGCCGCTTTCGCGGGTCGCGACCACGCGCTGGCCATCAAGCAGCACCAGAGTGCGGGTGGTGCCGAGCGAGCGCAGGTTGAGGTAGTTGCCCACCGTGCCCACTTCGCAGCAGAAGGTGCGCGAGCGGCCGCCGCCCAGCTGCGGAAGCTTGTTCAGCGCGTCGGCGAGTGTCGACGGCTGCGAATTCTGCAGGGCCTCGGCAGTCATGACGGTAACCGGGGTGGGCTGATCATAGCCATCGCGCTGGATGCGCGAACCGGTGACCAGGATCGCCTCCTGCTCGCCCGCATCAGCCTGCGCGAACGCGGCCGGGCTTCCGGCGCACAGGATCGCAAGCGATACGAGCGCCGATCCGGCCTTGAGCGAATTCGCGATCTGGTTTGAGTTTTTCACTGCACCCTCCCTGCCTCTGGCGGCATTTGCTGCCACTATGATGAGGCTTAGTTGCACCTTTTGATCTAATGCGCAAGCTTTTGATGACTGGTTTGTCATTTATGATTATTATCAGTCAAAATGGGCCGTCCAGCCCTGTCAGGCCAAGCCAGGAACGGTTCCGGACCAGGCCCTGCGCCGCAAATCCGGGCAATTTCGAGGCTTCGCCAAAACTTCACGAAAATCAGGAAATTTCAACCCGGAACCCTGCCTGGGCGACCTGCCGTCCTCAAAAAGCGTCGAGTCGGCCGATTGCAAGAACAGATATGATCCATGTTGACTAAACCTGATTACATCATAATGTCCCGGCCAAGCGAAACAAAGGGAGAGAGTGGGTGCACGACCAGGCCAAGGAAGCGCGCCTTCCCCAGAAGATCGCGGTAGGCTGGGCCATCGGCGAGATCGGCGTTGCCGCCTACATCGGCATCACGATGTCCTACATGCTGTACTACCTGACCGAGGCGCAGGGAATCAGTCCGGCGCTGGCGGGGATGGCCCTGCTGATCCCGCGGCTGTGGGATGCCGCGATCGACCCGTTCGTCGGCGCGGTCTCCGACCGCACGCCCGGCAGGATGGGCCGCCGCCGCCCTTACCTGCTGTTTGGCGGGGCGACATTCGGCCTGCTCTTCGCGTTCATCTTCCTGGTGCCGGTCGATCTGGCACCGATGACCAAGGTCGCCCTGCTGGTCGGCCTCTACATCGTCACCAGCACGGCCTTCACCTTCTACGATGTCGCCTATTCGTCGATGGCCGCGGAAATGACCGCCGACTACCGCGCGCGGACGCTGCTGGTGGGGTACAAGATGATGGCGGCGCGCGCCGGGATCGTCCTGGCGGTGATCGCCGCCCCGTGGTTCTTCACGTCCGGGGACACCCTGGCGGATGGTTTCGCCAGCATGGGCATCGCCGCCGGCGCGGTGATGATCCTGTCCGGGCTGTGGGCGTTCTTCGCCACGGCGCAGGCGCCGCAGATCACCCGACCGATCCAGCATTTCAGCCTGAAGCTGGAATACCAGGCGCTGAAGGAAAACCGGCCTTTCCTGATCCTGTGGCTGGTTTTCCTGTGCCAGAATATCGCCGTGGGGGCGACTGCCACGCTCCAGATCTACCTCGTCATCTTCGTGATGAAGGTGGACCAGGCGCTGGTCGGGACGATGGTGGCGATCAGCGCGATCAGCGCCATGCTGGCCACGCCGCTGTGGGTCAGACTGGCCCGGCGGCACGGCAAGCGCCGGATCTATTTCATCAGCATGGGCATGGCCGTGGTCCTGGCCATACCGGTGCTGTTCCTGCCGGCAGGCTGGCCGGTGGCCCTGTTCACGCTGTTCCTGCTGGCCGGGATTGCCGATGCCGCGACCCAGCTGTGCCCCAACGCAATGGTCCCCGACACGGTCGAATACGACGAAGCCCGCAGCGGCGAGCGCCGGGAAGGCGCGATCTTCGGCACCTGGCTGCTGGCCCGCAAGCTTGGCATGGCACTGGGCGCATTCGCCATATCGCTGGTGCTGACGCTGTTCGGCTTCCAGGCGGGGGTCGACCCGGCCGGGCAGAGCGAAAGCGCCCTCACCGGCATCCGTCTGGCCTATACCCTGGTGCCCGGATCGATCTGGCTGGTCGCCATGATCCTGCTGCGCTTCTACACTCTGGACGAGGACACGTTCAATTCGCTGCGCGGCAAGATGGCGGCGGCGAAGGGCTGACTCTGAAAGGCTGACTCTGAACAAGGCCAGGCCGGGGGACGCCCCGGTTTCGCCGCGCTTCCCCCCACCACAAAAAGCGCCCCGCCGACCCGGTGCTGTACCGGGTCGGCGGGGCGCCTGCTGCTTTAGCCCCTGGCGCGGCCCGCTGGCTCAGCCGGTTGCCAGCGGCCCGGCCAGCCAGTCGGCAGTGGTGCGCATGGCATCGCGGGCCAGGGCGGAAATCTTCACGTACTGGGTGAAGCCGTGGATCGCGCCCGCATAGGCGTGATGGGTCACGTCCAGCCCGGCATCACGCATCGCCTGCGCCAGCTGGATCGTGTCATCGGCCAGAACATCGAGGCCGGAATGGTTCAGGAAAACCGGCGGCAGCCCCGACAGGTCGGCCTTGATCGGCACGGCGTGGGGGTGGCGCTGGTCGTTGTCCACCCCGGTATAGTTGAGCCAGAAATAATCCATTGCGGCAGAGGTCAGCCCGAAGGCGCCGTCCCCGAAGGCGCGGTGCGACGGCGTGTCGCAGTGCCCCAGATAGGCCCCGTAAAGCAGCACCACGCGCGCGGGCAGCGGCTGGCCGGTGTCGCGCAGGCGCAGCACGGTGCCAAGGGCGACATTCGCACCGGCGGAAGCCCCGCAGATCGCGATCCGGTCGGGATCGACCGCCATCTGCTCCGCTTGGGCACGAAGCCAGCCCATCACGGCCTCCCCGTCCTCCAGCGGCGCGGGAAACGGGTGTTCGGGCGAAAGGCGGTAATCGACCGACAGGATGCGCAGCCGCGCGTCGCGCGCCAGCTGGCGGGTCGAGGCATCCTCAAGCTGCGGGCTGCCGATGGTCCAGCCGCCGCCGTGGAAGTGGACCAGGATGGGGCCAGTCAGGCCCGCTTCGGGTTCATACAGCCGCACGGCCACGTCCCTGCCGCCATGGCTGATCGTGAAGTCCCGGACCGCATGGAGCGGCAGGGGATCGGCATTGTAAGCCTCAAATTCGGCCGCGGCCCGCTCGCGCATCATCGCCGGGGTCACGGCGTGCAGCGGCGGACGCGAGCCCATCCGGTCGCGCTGCGATTGCACTATCGGCATGAGATCGGGATCGATCAGGCGGTCGAGGGATTCATCGGCCATGGGTCTGCTCCTCCAGTCTGGTCAGGTTTTGCGGCCGGCCTGCCAGACGGGCAGTTCGGCACGGCGTGCGAAACGGGCAGGTCCGGGCAAGGCTGCGCGCCCGCCCGCGTCGGTTCAGACGATCCCCGCCCCCAGCCCGCTGGCCTTGCGTTCCTGCGCCTTGCGCTCGCGCCAGCGGCTCTGCCGATAGGTATCCAGCACGTCGATCGCGCCGCCGGCCTCCAGCCGCGCCATGGCCAGAACCGGGCTGACATCGATGGTATAGGCGCGGCGCAGGGCCTGGAATGCCATCATCGTGTCATTCCCCTCCTGCGCGGCGCGCAGCGCTTCACGATCGACCAGGCAGGCCTTGGCAAAGCACTGCGCGATCGCCTCGGCGCTGGACAGCATGCTCTCGACCGGATCGGTGACGTTGTGCGACTGGTCGATCATGTAGGCGGGATCGAACCCGTCACGCGGATTGCGCTCTGCCTCGACCAGTTCGTTGAACACCAGAAACAGCTGGTGCGGGTTGATGCTGCCGCTGTCGAGATCGTCGTCACCATACTTGCTGTCGTTGAAGTGGAACCCGCCCAGCTTGCCGAAGCGGTGCAGCCGCGCGACGATCTGCTCGATGTTGACGTTGGGCGCATGGTGGCCAAGATCGATCAGGCACTTGGCCTTGGGGCCAAGCTCCTGCGCGGCAAGGATCGAACTGCCCCAGTCGCTGATCACGCTGGAATAGAACGCGGGCTCGAACAGCTTGTGTTCCAGCAGCATCCGCCAGCCATCCGGCAGGGCGGCATAAACCTGCGATGCGGCATCCAGGTAACGATCGAGACTGCGTGCCAGATCCTGCTGGCCGGGCAGGTTGGTGCCGTCGCCCACCCAGACGGTCAGATCCCGGCTGCCCAGTTGGCGGCCGATCTCGATGCATTCGATGTTATGCTCGATCGCCTGCCGCCGGGTCGCTTCATGGGTGGAGGACAGCGATCCGGTGGCATAGGAATGCGGCTGGCCGGGCTGGTCCTGGAACGTGTTGGAATTGACCGCGTCGAACCCCAGCCCCAGGCTTTCGGCCTCCTCGCGCAGGGCCGCGTAATCGCTGACCTTGTCCCACGGAAAGTGCGGGCTGACGCGCGGGGTGATCCGGCACAGTTGGTTGATGACGGCGCAATCCTCCAGCTTCTCGTGGATCGAGGTCGGCTCGCCGGGCATCGGAAAGCGGGCAAAGCGGGTGCCCCCGCGCCCGGCGCCCCAGGTGGGAATGGCCACGGCAAAGGCGGCGACCCTGTCCTTGACCGCATCGATCGCGATGCCGGCGCGCTCAAGCTTGCGCGCCAGGGCGAAGTAATCGTCCTCCAGCGCGGGCAGGGCGCGGGCATTGGCCTCGGCGATCAGGTCGGCGGACAGCGGAAGGTTGTTCATTCCCATGGACTCCTGATGCCGCTTACCGCGTAAAGGCCTGGGCGTTGCCGGCATCGACATTGATCATGTTGCCGGTCGACTTTGCCGACATGTCGGAGGCAAACCAATAGGTCGCCTCGGCGATATCCTCGGGCAGGACCGCGCGCTTGAGCATCGAGCGCTGGCGGTAGTGCTCCTCAAGCTCGGCCCCCGGATCGATCCCGTGGGTGCCGGCGCGCTCCTTGCGCCAATCGCCGTCCCAGATGCGGCTGCCCTGGATCACGGCGTCCGGATTGACGACGTTGACGCGGATTCCGGCCGAGGCTCCTTCCAGCGCCAGGCAGCGGGCCAGGTGATTGGCCGCGGCCTTGGCGCTGGCATAGGCACTGGCACCCGCAGCGGCCGCCACCGCATTCTTCGAGCCGATGAACACGACCGAGGCGCCGCCCTGGTCCTGCATCGCCTGAAGCAGCGGCCAGGCGTGCTTCGCGGTCAGGAAATATCCCTTGGCCAGGACATCGTAATTGCGATCCCACAGTTCGACAGTAGTGTCGCCCAGCGGCGCGGAACTGGCGATGCCGGCGTTGGCGACCAGCACGTCCAGCCCGCCGAATTCGCGGGCGCAGGCGGCGAAGGCGGCGGCGACCGCAGGTTCATCAGTCACGTCGCAGGTGACGGCGCGCACCACGTCGCCGCCGAACTGCCTGGCAAAACCGGCCCGCACCTCCTCAAGCGCCTTGGCATCGCGGTCGGCCAGCATGACGCAGGCCCCGTCGCGCAGCAGCCGCGCCGCGATGGCCGCACCGATCCCGCCCGCCCCGCCGGTAACCAGCGCGATCCGCCCGACCATCGGGCGCGGCGCGGGCATGCGCCGCAGCTTGGCTTCCTCAAGCAGCCAGTACTCGATGTCGAAGGCCTCCTGCTCGTCGAGCGCCACATAATCGCCGACCGCTTCAGCCCCGCGCATCACGTTGATCGCATTGGCATAGAATTCCCCGGCCAGCCGCGCCGTGGTCTTGTCGGCGGCAAAGGTCATCCGCCCCACCCCCGGCACCAGCACGACGACCGGATTGGGATCCCGCATCGCCGGACTGCCGGCGCGCTTGCAGCGTTCGTAATAGGCCCGGTAAAGCTCGCGGTAGTCCGCTATTCGCGCCGCCAGATAGGCATCGTCCCGCAGCCGGGCGGGATCGAGCGCCAGCGGCGCGATCTTGGTGCGCAGGAAGTGGTCCGGACACGAGGTGCCAAGCGCGGCCAGACGCTCGAAATGCGCGGAACCGACGAATTCAAGCGTTTCGGCATCATCCGAGAAATGACCGACCTTGCGGCGCTCGCCGGTCATCAGCCCGCGCAGGCGCGGCATGAGGTCGGCGGCAATGGCGGCACGGCCGGGAGAGGGAGGGACGACCATGCCGCCGAACGCCGGCTTGCCGGACTGCCGGTCATTGAGGAACCGCGCGGCGTCGGCGATCAGGCCGATGGTATGTTCGTAGCAGCCCTTCGCGTTGTCCGCCCAGCAGATGATGCCGTGCCCGGCCAGCATCACGCCTTCGAGGCCGGGGTTCGCGGCAACGAAATCACGCAGCATCACCCCCAGGGTATAGCCCGGCCGCTTCCATGGCAGCCAGCCGATGCGCCCGCCCCAGATCTCGCGGACCGCCGCCTCCCCGCCGGAGGAAGCGGCAAGGGCGATCATCGCGTCCGGATGGACGTGATCGATGTGAGCGAACGGCAACAGCGCGTGGAGCGGCGTATCGATCGATGCGGCGCGGCCATTGAGGTTGAAGGTGCAATGCGGCAGAAAACCGACCATGCGGTCATCGTCCTCAGGCCCCCGGTAATGCGCCTCCAGGCCCAGCAACCGGTCGAGGTACAGCGTGGCGAAGCCATCGAGACCCATCGAGCCGATATCGCCGCCCGATCCCTTGACCCACAGCACGTCGACCGGATCGCCGCTGAGCGGATCGGTCTCGGTCAGCTTGGCGGACGTGTTGCCCCCGCCGAAGTTGGTCACGGTCAGATCGCTGCCGAGCAGATTGGAGCGATACAGCAGCAATCCGGCCGCATCGAGCGCCGAAGCATGGCTATCGTCCCATCGGCTGGCGGGAACGGCGAAGGGCAATGCAGCCACCGCTGCGTGAATTTGTGCGCTCATGCATTGCCTTCTATCATTTGCCCTTTGCACAAGCAATCGCATTCGATATATTTCAATCATAATTACGCATAGGCAAGCAGGGGGCCGCACTGAAAAACGGATTCGCCATCGTCGTCGACATCGGCAAAACGCACGGCAAGGTAACGCTGTGGTCGCGTGAGGGGGTCTGCCTGGACCGGCGGGTGCGGCCCAATGCCCCGCAGCGCGCGGACCTGCCCGGCGGCTATGCCGCGCTCGACACCGCACAAGTCGGCAGATGGCTCCTGGAAACCCTGGGCCACTTCGCAGACCATCCCGTTGAAGCAATCATTCCGGTGGCCCACGGCGCGGCCATCGCCGGCATTCGCGACGGAACAGCGGCCTTCATTCCACCGGACTACGAATGGGACCTGCCTGTCGCGGCCCTTGCCGCCTATCGCGGGCAGCGCGACCCGTTCCCGATCACCGGTTCGCCGGCGCTGCCGGGGGGCCTGAACCTGGGCGCCCAGTTGCACCACCTTGAAAGTGCCGGATTGCTGGCGGGCACGACCCTGATGCCCTACCCTCAGTACTGGGCATGGCTACTGTCCGGCGAACCGGTTAGCGAGGTTTCCAGCCTCGGCTGCCATACGGACCTGTGGTCGCCCGAAGCGGGCGAGTTCTCTCCGCTGGCACGCGCGCGGGGCTGGGACCGGCAGTTCGCGCCAATCGCCAGGGCGGGCGAGATCATCGGCACGCTGCGCGCGGACCTTGCGCGCGCGACGGGCCTGTCCCCCGCAACCCGGATCCACGCCGGCCTGCACGATTCCAATGCCGCGCTGCTGGCGGTGCGTGGACACCCCGCCCTCGCCGGCCATGACGCGACAGCACTGTCCACCGGAACCTGGTTCATCGCGATGCGATCGCCACTTGCGCGGGTCGATGCGGGCCTGCTGCCCGAAGACCGGGATTGCCTGGTCAATGTCGATGTTGCCGGCCAGCCGCTGCCATCGGCGCGCTTCATGGGCGGGCGCGAGATCGAGCTGGCACTGCGCCCCGGCGATGGACGGGTCGACCTTGCCGCCGACCAGCCCGCCCTGCTCGGGGCCGTGCCCGCGGTGCTGGCGTCGGGTGCCATGCTGTGCCCCACCCTGGCGCCGGGCACGGGACCATTTCCCGCCAGCCGCGCGCGCTGGATCGGCGAACCGGCAGATCCGGACGCGCACCGGGCGGCAATCTGCCTTTACGCGGCGCTGGTCGCGGATGCCTCGCTCGACCTGATCGGCTCGGGCGGGCGATTGCTGATCGAGGGCCGGTTCGCCGGCGCCGAAGTCTTCACGCGGGCACTCGCGGCGCTGCGCCCGCACACGCAGGTGCTCACCGCCAAGGCCCACAACGACGTATCTTACGGCGCCTTGCGGCTGATCTGCCCGGAACTGCCCTTTGACGGGGAGCTGACCCGGGTCAAGCCGCTGGAAGGCGATCTGGACGACTATCGCCGGACCTGGCGGTCATGCATGGAGGCCCCGGCATGACCCATGCCGCGATCGCCGACCTGCGCGAAGCCGCGCGCCGGCGCCTGCCGCATTTCCTCTTCGAATATATCGACGGCGGCTCCTATGACGAGGTCACGTTGCGGCGCAACGTCGAGGATCTGTCAGGCATCGCGTTGCGGCAAAGGGTCCTGCGCAATGTTGCCGGGATCGATCTGTCGGCCAGTCTGTTCGGGCGGGAATGGTCGCTGCCGGTCGCGCTGGCCCCGATCGGCCTTGCCGGCATGAACGCGCGGCGCGGAGAGTGCCAGGCGGTGCGCGCCGCCGACCGGGCGGGGGTGCCCTTCACGCTGTCCACGGTCTCCGCCTGCCCGATCGCCGAAGTCGCCGCAGCCGCGCGGAACCCGTTCTGGTTCCAGCTCTACATGATCCGCGACCGCGCCTTCATGCTGGACCTGATGCAGCAGGCGGCCCAGGCCGGCTGCTCCGCGCTGGTCTTCACGGTGGACATGCCGGTTCCGGGCAGCCGCTACCGCGATTACCGCAGCGGGCTGGCCGGGATGCCGGGCCTGCCCGGCGCGGCGCGGCGCGCCTTGCAGGGCGCGCTGAAGCCGCGCTGGGCCTGGGACGTCGGGATCAGGGGGCGCCCGCACCAGCTCGGCAATGTTGCGCCGGTGCTGAACGGCCGGACCGGGATCGAGGACTTCTTCGCCTGGATGCGCGACAACTTCGATCCCGCGATCGACTGGAGCGACCTCGACTTCATCCGCTCGGCCTGGAAAGGGCCGCTGATCGTCAAGGGCATCCTCGATGCCGAGGATGCCCGCCAGGCGGCCGACCTTGGGGTCGACGGGATAATCGTATCCAATCACGGCGGGCGCCAGCTCGATGGAGTGCCCTCAACCGCACGCGCCCTGCCGGAAATTGCCCGGGCAGTCGGGGATCGCACCGTGGTCATGGCGGACGGCGGCGTCCGCTCGGGACTGGACGTGGTGCGGCTGATGGCCCTGGGCGCGCGCGCCGTCCTGCTTGGCCGGGCCTGGGCCTATGCCCTTGGCGCCGCTGGCGAAGCGGGCGTCACCCGGATGCTCCAGATCGTCGAGGCGGAAATGCGCGTCGCCATGGCGCTGATCGGAGCAACCCGGATCGACCAGATCGACGAGAGCTGCCTGGTCCAGCCGAGGGAGCGAAACAGGTTCTAGGCGGCAATCGTCTGGCTCCGCGCTGGCTGGACGATACCGCGGCACGCGCCAAAGCCGATCGAGCGATAGCCCGCGCGCACGGCACGCGCGGTCAGGATCAGCTCGTCCCCGTCTTCCAGGAAGCTGCGCTGCTCGCCGCCCGGCAGGATCACCGGGGCCTTGCCGCCCTGCGACAGTTCCATCAGGCTGCCAAGTCCCGAAGCATCGGGGGTGGAAATCGTTCCGGTCCCCAGCAAGTCCCCGGGCAGCAGGTTGCAGCCATTGGCGGTGTGATGCGCGATCATCTGCGCGGCGGTCCAGTACATCGAGGTGGCAGGCCCTGCGCCAAGGCGATGCGGAGCAAGGCCGGACGAGCGCATGGCGCGGGTCGCGATCCAGCTTTCCAGAGTGAGGGAGAACGCCCCGCCCGCCTGGTCCGCCGCATCGTGCAGATAGGGCAGCGGGTCAGGATCGCCCTGCGGCCGGGGCGGCTGGGCAATGCGGAACGGCGCGAGCGCCTCTGCCGTGATAACCCACGGCGAAACGCTGGTCAGGAAATTCTTCGCCAGGAACGGTCCCAGCGGCTGGTATTCCCACGCCTGAAAATCGCGCGCCGACCAATCGTTGAGCAGGCACAGTCCGCCGATCCGCGCCGCAGCCGAACCGATCGGAACCGGTTCGCCCAGGGCGTTCTCGCCCGCAACCCACAGCCCCAATTCAAGTTCGTGATCCAGCCTGCGCGTCGGCCCGTAATCGGGAAGTTCGGCCTCCGGCAGCTTGCGCTGCCCGCTTGGCCTGATCACTCCGGTTCCGGAAACACGGACAGAGGACGCGCGCCCATGGTATCCGATCGGCACGTGCCGGTAATTGGCCAGCAAGGGGCTGTCTGGACGGAGTTGCCTGCCGATATTGGTCGCGTGATGAATCCCGACATAAAAATCGGTGAAATTGCCGACGTTGAATGGCAGGTGCATCGTGCATTCGCGCGCCGGGTAAAGGTGCGGGAATATCCGCGGCCGCAGCGATGCCTCGGTCAGTTGCGCAAAGACCACGTGCCGCAGGCCAATCCGCTCTGCCGCCTGCAGTCCGAAGAGCGCATTCAGCGTTGCCCGGCCCAGCGCGGGTTGCAGGTTTTCAGGCAAATGGCCATCCGCCGCCAAGCCGGCAAGATCCAGCACCCAGTCGCCGATCGCGACGCCGATGCGCCGCTTCCCGTCTCCGATTGAAAAGACCCCCAGGGGCAGGTTCTGGACGGGAAAATCGTCATGCTCGTCCGCACCTTCGACCCAGGAAGATGCGTGGGGATCATGGGTATGGTCAGACGCGCTCACGCAGCCGGATCCTCGTGCAGCCAGGCGGCATGGCGCGGGGCGCGTCTCGTCCGGCTCC
>CALMJG010000047.1 GCA_937864195.1 uncultured Novosphingobium sp. | reverse complement strand
CAGAACGGCTGGGCGAGTTCGACTTACGACGGCTGGTTCAGCTGACGGGGCAGTTCGCCACCGGGTAGTCTTGCGGAAAAACCGCACACAAATTCCGCACTGAATGCCGCAGGCGATTACTGTCTTCCGGAAATCCGGTTGGGCCGCCTGATTTGGGGATGTTAGCTCGCCTCCAACGACTGGCTTGCGCCGGTCCTCAACAGGAGGAAAGCAATCTCATGCAGATGCGCACTATTGCCCTGGCCGCGCTGATGGCGGCAGTTTCGCCGCTGGCGCTGGCGGGCACCGCCCAGGCCGAAACCATGGCCCCGGCGCCCGCCGGCGCAGCCGCGACCGAGTGGTATCCCAAGACCCTGGACCTGACCGCGCTGCGGCAGAACGAGGCCCAGTCCAACCCCTATGGCGCCGACTATGACTATGCGAAGGAGTTCGCCTCGCTCGATCTCGACGCGGTCAAGGCCGATATCCGCAAGGTGCTGACCACTTCGCAGGCGTGGTGGCCGGCCGACTATGGCCATTACGGCCCGTTCTTCATCCGCATGGCCTGGCACAGCGCCGGCACCTATCGCTCGGGCGACGGGCGCGGCGGTTCGGACGGCGGCGAAATGCGTTTCGAGCCGCTCAATTCCTGGCCCGACAACGTCAACCTCGACAAGGCCCGCCGCCTCGTCTGGCCGATCAAGCAGAAGTACGGCCGCAAGCTGTCATGGGGCGACCTGATGATCCTGACCGGCAATGTCGCGATGGAAGACATGGGCTTCAGGACGCTGGGCTTCGCGGGTGGCCGCGTCGATGCCTGGCAGCCGGACCTGGTGTTCTGGGGGCCGGAAAAGAAGCTGCTGGCCGATGAGCGCCGCGATGCCAGGGGCAACCTCAAGGGGCCGCTGGCCGCGACCCAGATGGGCCTGATCTACGTCAATCCCGAAGGCCCGAACGGCAATCCCGATCCACTGGCTGCCGCTGCCGACATCCGCCGCGCCTTCGGCGCCATGGCGATGAATGACGAGGAAACCGCCGCGCTGATCGCGGGCGGCCACACCTTCGGCAAGGCTCATGGTGCGCGCAAGCCGGAAGAATGCCTCGCTGGCGATCCGGCCAATTCGGCCATCGAGATGCAGGGCAAGGGCTGGGCCAACAAGTGCGGCAAGGGCCATTCGGAAGACACGATCTCCAGCGGCCTCGAAGGCGCCTGGTCGGCCAATCCGATCGCCTGGACCACCCAGTACCTCGACAACCTCTACGGCTTCGAATGGGTCAAGACGAAGAGCCCGGCCGGCGCCGTGCAGTGGGTGCCCAAGGATGGGGCAGGCGCGAACATGGTCCCCGATGCGCACCGCCCTGACGTGCGCCACGCGCCGATCATGTTCACCACCGACATCGCGCTGCGGGAGGATCCCGGCTTCCGCAAGATCACCCAGCGCTGGCACAAGAACCCCCAGGAATTCGCCGATGCCTTCGCGAGGGCCTGGTTCAAGCTGACCCACCGCGACATGGGCCCGCAGGCCCGTTACCTGGGCAAGGACGCGCCCAAGGTGACGTTTGCCTGGCAGGAACCGCTGCCCAAGGCCGACTACGCGCCGGTTGATGCGGCGGACGTGGCCCAGCTCAAGGGCCGGATCGCGGCTTCGGGCCTGACCAGCGCGGAACTGGTCCGCACCGCCTGGGCCTCCGCCTCCACCTTCCGCGCCACCGACATGCGCGGCGGGGCCAATGGCGGCCGCATCCGGCTGGAGCCGATGAAGAGCTGGGCGGTCAACGATCCCGCCGAGCTGAACAAGGTGCTGGGCGCAATGGAAACGCTCCGGGCCGAGTTCAACAAGAGCGCGAGCGGCGGCAAGAAGGTCTCGCTGGCCGACCTGATCGTGCTGGGCGGCGTGGTCGGGATCGAGCAGGCGGCCAGGGCTGCCGGCCATGACGTGACCGTGCCCTTCACGCCGGGCCGGGTCGATGCCCTGCCCAGCCAGGCCGATGCCAAGGCGCTGAACGACCTGCGCCCCGCGGCTGACGGCTTCCGCAACTACTACAGCGCGGATGCCCATCACGGTCCGGCCGAGGCGCTGATCGACAAGGCCGACATGCTGGACCTGACCGTGCCGGAAATGACCGTGCTGGTCGGCGGGATGCGTGCGCTGGGCGCCAATGCCGGCGGTTCGCAGGCGGGCGTCTTCACCAGCCGTCCGGGCCAGCTGACCAACGACTTCTTCGTCAACCTGCTGTCGATGGACACGGTGTGGAGCAAGTCGGCGGCAGTGCCGGGCCTCTATGAGGGCAAGGACCGGGCGACCGGTGCTGCGAAGTGGACTGCCACTCCGGTCGACCTGGTGTTCGGCTCCAACTCCGAACTGCGCGCCGTGGCCGAGGTCTACGCCTCGAACGATGCGAAGGACAAGTTCGTGGCCGACTTCGTCAAGGCCTGGACCAAGGTGATGAACGCTGACCGTTTCTGATCCGCTGATCAGGGCATGGGGGCGGCGGCCGGTCTGACCGGCTGCCGCCCTTGGCCCCCTTTTAATCGGGGAGTACACTTTTGCGCGCCTTGATCCTGTTCCCGCTCGTGCTGGCGCTGACCCCGTTCGCCCCGACCGGAGCCCAGGCCAGCAGCCCGGCCCCGCGCCCGCTGGCCTTCGCGCAATGCTCGTCCTGCCACTCGGTCGAGCCGGGCAAGACCGTGTTCGGACCCAGCCTGCATGGCGTGGGTGGTCGCCGCGCTGGCAGCCTGCCCGGCTTCGATTACAGCGCCGCGCTCAGGAACTCGCGGATCACCTGGAATGCCGCGACCCTGGACCGCTGGCTCGCATCGCCGCAGAAGACCGTGCCAGGCACGCGTATGCCGTTCGGCGGCATCCGCGACCGCGCCGCGCGCAAGGCGCTGGTCGACTATCTGCTGACCATCAGGTGACAAGGACCGGGCCGCCGCGCGATTCCGCAGTCGACCCGACCTAGGGTTGGCTTATCCGGTTTTTAACCGGTAATGCACCATCTGGATCAGATGGGAGAGATCCGCTGGTCTCTGCCGACTCTTTACTTGGGGACATGCAGTGCAGATTTCGGCTTCGCAGGCGCAGATCGAAGGATGGCTGCGGACTCCCGGCTTCGGCCTTGGCAGCAACCAGTTCACCTATTCGGTAACGACTGCGCAAAGCGTCTGGCCCGGTTACGGGGCGGGCAGCGAACCGGTCGATCCCGCCTATTCCTACGCCGATCCGGCCCTGGCGAGCGGCTTTCGCGCGGCGATCGCGATGTGGGATTCGATCATCGCGCCGGATTTCACCGAGCTGGCCGACAACGGCTCGCAGCGCGGCGAAGTCCGGATCGCCTACACCGACACTGACTCTTCGCTGGGTTACGCCTATTCGACCACGCCGACCGCTCCGGGCGGTCTGGCGGGCGATATCTGGATGAGCAGTTCGAAGAAGGGCGAGAGCTGGAATTCCGGCACTTCCCTGTTCGAGGGACTTCTGCACGAAATCGGCCATACGCTGGGCCTGAAGCATACGTTCGACGCGCCCACGGTGCCGACCGCGCTTGACGATACACGCTATTCGATCATGTCCTATACCCACGCGGGGGTCTTCTGGAGCTTCTCGCAGACCGGGAACATGCTTACCTCGATCGGCGCCTACCCTTCCGCCCTGACCCCGATGGTGCTGGACATTGCGGCCGCCCACGCGATCTATGGTCCCGAGACCACCACCCGCACCGGCAACAATGTCTATACGTTCAAGCAATGGGAGGCGGTGCTCCAGACGCTGTATGATGCCGGCGGCATCGACACGATCGACACCTCGACATTCACCCTTCCCAGCCTGATCGACCTGCGCCCGGGGGCCTATTCCAGCATCGGCATGGCCAGCGCCGCGGCGCAGATCGCCTACTGGTCGGCGCAATTCCCCGGCTTCACAAGCTTCATCACCAGTGTCGTCAATGACGAGAAGGATCTGTTCACCTTCACCGACAATCTGGGCATCGCGTTCGGCACGGTGATCGAGAATGCCATCGGCGGGGCGGGAGCCGACACCCTGACCGGCAATGACACCGTCAACAGGCTGACAGGTGGCCTGGGCAACGACACGATCGACGGCGGCAGCAACGTGGACACGGCGGTGGTCGCGGGCAATCGCAGCGCCTATACCGTCACGCAGACCTCGACCCCCGGCAAGTTCACGGTGACCGGCCCGGATGGCACCGACACGCTGACCAATGTCGAATACCTCCAGTTTGCCGACCAGAAGATCCGGCTCTACCCCGGCAGCGGGACCAGCGTCGATTTCAGCGCCAGTCCCTCCACCTACATGGCCGCAATCCGCGATTTCGACGGCAACGATGTTGGCGCGGCGGCTGACTGGAAGCGGATCGGCAGCGCGGACGTCAATGGCGATGGCGATCTCGACCAAATCTTCGTCAACCGCACCAATGGCCGCTTTGCCGAGGTCGCGACCGCCCCGGACGGAAAAGTCTATTTCAGCGATCACGGCTGGGCCGGCGAAACCCGCGTGGTGGGCATCTACATCGACCCGCTGGTCCAGGCGGGCCAGGTCCAGGCCGGCGGCCCCAACGACAGCCAGCGCCGCTTCCAGAACGATCTCAACATCGGCAACATCAAGGGCGTGCTGGGCGCGGGCGACTATGACAAGGACGGGTTGCAGGAAGTCTACTTTGCGCTGACGGACGGCACCGCCTTCCTCCACGCCTACATGCACGCGGACGGCAACATCCGTTACGCCAATTACCAGAGCCAGCAGCAGGTGATCGGCTTCCTGTCCCAGAACGGCTGGGCCAGTTCCACATACGACGGCTGGTTCGCCTAGGCGGGCTTGCGGTAACGCGCGGAGAAATCCCCGGGAAACGGGGTGCTTCGCCTCAGGGCCCAAGTCCAGGCACTCGACGCGCGGGCAACGATGTGGCAGTCAGCCTGCTCAATCGGCAGGACGGTAACAAGATCGTGAACTCGGGCTCGAACCCGCTATCGGCAACTGAGGACTTCGAGCGCGGAGAGGATCGGGCCGAAGTCCCGGCAAGGCGCAGCCTGTTGCGGCAGCCACTGTTCCTCGTAACGGTCCTGCTGCCGACGCTGCTCGGAGTGCTCTATTTCGGCTTCTTCGCAAACGACGTCTACATTTCGGAATCGCGTTTCGTCGTGCGGACGCAGTCGCGCATGCAGGTCAGTCCGCTTGGCGCCTTGCTGAGTTCCGGCAGCCTGTCCGGCCCGGGCGAAGAAACCAGCGCCGTCATCGAATATGTCGAATCCCGCGATGCGCTGCTGGCGACCGACCGCGACGGGTTGGTGCGCAAGGCCTTCGGGCCGGACCGGGCGAACTGGTTCAGCCGGTTTGGCGGCCTGCTGGGCGGCTCCAGCCAGGAACACCTGTTCCGCTATTTCACCCGCAAGGTGACGATCGAGACCGATCCGGTCACTCAGGTCGCCAGGCTGACGGTTCGCGCCTTCGATCCGCGGGACGCCCGCACGATCAACCTGCGCCTGCTCGAGCAATCGGAAGGCCTGGTCAACCAGATGTCGGAACGCGCGCGCGGCGATGCGATTGCCGTTGCCCAGAAGGAAGTCGACGAAGCCAAGGACCGCGCCCGGCAGGCGGCCGTCGCGCTCGCCCTGTTCCGCCAGCAGAGCGGGATCGTCGACCCCAAGGAAGAGGCGCAGGTGCGCCTGCAGATGATTTCCAAGCTGCAGGACGAACTGATCGCCACGCGCACCCAGTTGCAGCAGATGCTGAGCTATACCCCGCGCGCCTCGCAGATTCCTTACCTCCGCACCCGGCAGGCCTCGCTCGAAAGGGAAATCGCCGACCAGACGCGGCGGATCACCGGTGGCGGCAATTCGCTGTCAGGGGCGGCAGTGCGCTATCAGGCGCTGTTTCTCGATTCACAGATGGCCGAAAAGCAGCTGGCGGCCACCGTCGTCTCGCTGGAAGAGGCGCGCGCCGATGCCCGCCGCAAGCGCGCCTATGTGGAACGCGTCGCCGCCCCCAGCCTGCCCGACTATGCGATGGAGCCGCAGCGCCTGCGCGGCATGATCGCCGTGCTGCTGCTGAGCCTGCTGGTCTGGGGTATCGTTTCCACCCTGCTGGTCGGCGTGCGCGAGCACCGCGACTGACGATGGAGCGCCCGTACCAGGCCCAGACCTTGCGCCACAGCTGGGCAATCCAGCTGCGCGTGGTGGGGGCGCTGCTGATCCGGGAAACCCTGACCCGCTATGGCCGGCACAACATCGGCTTCCTGTGGCTGTTCGCCGAACCGATGCTGTTCACGCTTGGCGTCACCGCGCTGTGGACCGCTACCAAGACCGTGCACGGCAGCGACCTGCCGATCGTCGCCTTCGCGCTGACCGGCTATTCCAGCGTGCTCCTGTGGCGCAACATGCCGGGGCGCTGCATCGGTGCGCTGTGGCAGAACTTGGCGCTGCTGTACCACCGCAACATCAAGGTGCTGGACATCTACCTGGCGCGCATCCTGCTGGAATTCGGCGGGGCGACCATGTCCTTCGCGGTGCTGGGCACGGTGCTGGTCGGCTTGCAACTGCTCGATCCGCCGCAGGACGTGACCAAGGTGATCGCCGGCTGGCTGCTGCTGGCCTGGTTCGGCGGCGCTCTGGCGATCGCGCTGGGCGCCTTGTCGCACCGCTACGAACTGGTCGATAAGCTGTGGCATCCCGCCGCCTATCTGCTGTTTCCGCTGTCGGGCGCGGCCTTCATGGTCTCGGCCCTGCCGCCCTTCGCGCAGGCGGTGGTGCTGTGGATCCCGACCGTTCACGGGGTCGAGATGGTGCGCGATGGCTGGTTCGGCGACCGCGCGCTGGCGATCTACGACCTTGGCTACCTGATCCCCGTCAATCTCGTGCTGACGCTCTACGGCCTGCTCCAGGCGCGGCGGGTGGCGGCGATCGTGGTGCCGGAATGATCCGCGTCCGCAAGGTCTGCAAGGATTACCAGACCAGCTTTGGCGCCAACCACGTCCTGCGCGATGTCTCGTTCGATTTGCGCAAGGGGGAGAAGCTGGGGATCCTGGGCCGCAACGGGGCCGGCAAGTCGACCCTGATGCGTCTGGTCAGCGGCGCGGAGATGCCCAGCAGCGGGACGATCGACCGCTCGATGTCGGTATCCTGGCCGCTGGCCTTCGGCGGCGCCTTCCAGACCATGCTGACGGGCCGCGACAACGTGCGCTTCATCAGCCGGATCTACGATCAGGATTTCGAGCGCAACCTGGCCTTCGTCGAGGATTTCGCGGAGCTTGGCCCCTACCTGCATGAGCCGGTGCGCACCTATTCCTCGGGCATGCGGGCGCGTCTGGCCTTCGCGATCTCGATGATCACCGAGTTTGACTGCTTCCTGATCGACGAGGTCGGCGCGGTCGGGGATGCGCGCTTCCACGAGCGGTGCAACCACGAACTGTTCGTGCGGCGGGCCGACCGGGCGATGATCATCATTTCCCACGATGCCGCCTACCTGCGCGATCATTGTACCCGGTTTGCCGTGCTGCACGATGCGCGGCTGCGGCAGATGACCGATTTCGACGAGGCTTATGGCGAGTTCCGCCGCCTCGTCGGCCTCGCGCCCGATCGCCAGCCGGTTGCCCGGGTGCCGATCGACCGGACCCGCCTGATCGAAGCCTCGCAGACCCGCGCCCTGCGCGACGAGCGCTTCACCTTGCTGGTGCAGGACGGCGACATGCACCGCGATGCGCGCCGCTGGCCGCAGGCCGAAGCGGCCTATGCCGAGGCGCTGGCGCTCTATCCCTATCAGCGCTCCTACTGGGTGCAGCACGCCCACGTGGCGAAGGAGCAGGGCCATTTCGCCCTGGCCGAGGTGTCCTACCGCAGCGCCTGCGCGCTGGGCGAGCCGCTGCCCGACGTGCGCGAGCATCTGGAATTCGTCGTCGCGCGGCAGGGGGACAGCCCCGCCGACTGGCCGCTGCGCGACTATGCAGCGGGCAGCGCCGCCGCCCAGACCCCTGCGCTCAGCGACCTCACGCTGTTTGCCGCGCTGCTGTGGGGCACGGGCGAGGTCGAGGCCGGGCCGGCGCGTGACCTGCTGCGCCTTCATGCCAGTTGCGATGCCCTGCTGGCGGCGATGATCGACGATCCGCGCTTTGCGGAAGCGCAAGCGCCGTGGATTGCCGCGCGGCGAGAGGGTGCGGACATGCAATCGTCGCCCGCCGGTGAGCGGCCTCCGCAAGGCTGGGCAGACGCCCTCGCCTGCATCGCCTGCCCTGCAACCGATGGGCACAATCCCGAGGCGGTCGCCAGATCGATCGCGGCGGCCGACCTGGCCTGGGCGCAGCTGATCGCGGCTGGCGGCTTTGCCGGGTGGACGCTATCGCAGGCCGCGCTGCAGCGGCACATCGCCGCTTGAGCTTCTGAACGGAAAGTCACGTCCCACCATGGCCAATGTCCTGATCGACGGTTTCAACCTGGGCCTGGAAAAGGGCACCGGCGTTGCGACTTATGCCCGCAATCTCAGTTACGAGATCAAGGCGCTCGGCCATGACGTGACGGTGCTCTACGGGAACCAATCGGCACCTTCGCGCGACAAGCTGCTGCGCGAGATTGCCTTTTTCGACAGCAACGCCGGCGATCGGCCCCGCGTGCTGGAAATCGCCGGGCAGGTCTATCATGCCATCCTGGGTCCGTTCGGGCATGTGGCGAAGGAAGTGCCGATTTCCGGCCAGGTCGTCTCGCGCACCTATGACGCGCGGATGCCGGCCTACGACACGATCCTCAACAGCACCGACGTGTTCAAGCGTGCCAACAGCGCCTTCATGCTGTGGGAGCGGCTGTCGACCGTTTCGGTCCCGCAAAAGCCGGACCTGGCCCACTGGACCTATCCGATCCCGGTGCGGATCAAGGGCGTGCCCAACATCTACACGCTGCACGACATCGTCCCGCTGCGGCTGCCCTATACCACGCTCGACAAGAAGAAGACCTACCTGAGCCTGATGCGTCAGCTGGACCGCAAGGCGGACCACCTGGTCACCGTGTCGGAATGTTCGCGCCGTGACCTGATCGAGGTGCTGGGCATTTCGCCCGACCGCGTGACCAACACCTACCAGTCGGTCTCGATCCCCGCCAAATACGCGGACAAGCCCGAAGACCAGGTCGCCCGCGAGGTCGAGGGCGCCACCGGGGTCGGCTACAAGGACTATTACCTGTTCTGGGGCTCGATCGAGCCCAAGAAGAACATCGGCCGGATGATCGAGGCCTACCTGGCCAGCAAGGTCGATGCGCCGCTGGTGATCGTCGGCGCGCGGGCCTGGAAATCGGAAGACGAACTGCGCCTGCTGAACGACGAGATCATCCGTTTCCTGCGCATCACCGATGGCGACGTGCGCACCCGCAAGCGGGTGATCCAGCTGAGCTATGCGCCGTTCAGCCTGCTGGTCAGCCTGATCCGGGGGGCGAAGGCGGCGCTGTTCCCATCGCTCTACGAAGGCTTCGGCCTGCCCGCGCTGGAGGCCATGCTGCTGGGCACGCCGGTGATCTGCGCCAACACCGCCTCGCTGCCCGAGGTGGTCGGCGATGCCGCGCTGATGGTCGATCCCTATGACAGCGCGGCCCTGGCCCAGGCGATCCGCCGGATCGACGGCGACGAAGGGCTGCGCGCGGACTATTCCGTCAGGGGCAGGGCGCAGGCGGCGGTCTATTCCCCTGAAAACTATCGCCAGCGGCTGAAGGACCTGTATCAACGCTTCACGTGATTCAGGCGCGCGGGTGGCCGGCCCGATCCCGGCGCAGAGTGAAAAGGCCCGAGTGATGAGCGATTGCCAAGGTTCGATCCCTGCCCAGCGCGGCGCTGCGCCGCGCCTGGGCCGCGCGGCGGTGGCCGGATTGCTGGCCGCGCTGCTGGCAGGCTGCTCCTCGTTCGGCGCCGCCGGACCGACCGCGTCGGCTGTCAGGAAATCGGCGGGCACCTCTGTGGCCGGTCAGGCGATTACCTTGGTGACGCTTGACCCTGCGGCCTCGGCGCGGGTCGCGGGATTCGAAACCGGGCGCAGCTTCGTCGAACTGATCGGCGACAGCGAGGCTCAGGGCAGTCTGGTCGGGGCGGGAGACCTGCTCGACATCACCATCTGGGAGGCGCCGCCGGCCGTCTTGTTCGGGGCGGCGGGCGCCGGGACAGCGGCCATGGTCGGTGCCTCGGGTGCGCAGAACCGCGCGGTGCTGCAACAGACCGTAACCACCGAAGGTACGCTGAGCGTGCCCTTCGTCGGCACGATCCGGGCGGCCGGCAAAAGCCCCGCCGCGATCGAGCGAGAGATCGCCTCGCGGCTGGCAGGCCGGGCCAACGATCCGCAGGCGACCGTGCGGCTGGCGCAGAACGACGCCCGCAACGTCACCGTGATCGGCGAAGTTGCGGCCAGCCGCCGCGTGCCGCTGGGTCCGCGCGGCGAACGCCTGCTGGACGTGCTGGCCAGCGCGGGCGGGCCGCGCCACCCGGTCGGCCAGACCACGGTGCAGCTGACCCGCGGGAGCACGACCGCGACCATGCCGCTCGACAGGGTGATCACGGACCAGCGGCAGAACATCCGCCTGCGCGCCGACGATGTGGTGACCGTGCTGCATCAGCCGTTCACCTTCACCGCGCTGGGAGCGGTGGCCCGCAATGCGGAGATCCCGTTCGAGGGCAAGGGCATCACCCTGGCCCAGGCCTTGGGCCGCGTGGGAGGCCTGCGCGATGACCGGGCCGATATCCGCGGCGTGTTCATCTTCCGCCTGGAAGACCCCGCCGCGCTCGACCCTGCGGTGGCCGGCGCCGCACCGCGCACCGCCCAGGGCCGCGTGCCCGTGGTCTACCGGCTCGACCTGTCGGATGCCGCCAGCTTCTTCGTCGCCCAGGACTTCTCGATCCGCGACAAGGATCTGGTCTATGTCTCGACCGCCCCGGGGGCAGACCTCGCCCGTTTCCTCAGCACGGTTTCAAACCTCGCCTTCTCGGTGGTTTCGGTCGGCAACGCGGTGACCAACTGAGCGCGGCTAGCTGAACCAGCCGTCCCAGGTGGAACTCGCCCAGCCGTTCTGGCTGAGGAAGCCGATCACCTGCTGCTGGCTCTGGT
>CALMJG010000046.1 GCA_937864195.1 uncultured Novosphingobium sp. | reverse complement strand
AGCGCCCGCGCCTTGCCGACATAGAGCACATCGCCGCGCGCATCGAGCATCCGGTAGACGCCCGGCTTGGGCTTCAGGGTGGCCTGTACCTCGCGGATCGCGGCAAGGCCGACCTCCAGGTCAGGCTGGCTGCCCTTGATGGTATAGGTCGCGCGATCCTCGTTGAAGCGCTCCTCGCTCTGCCGGTCGGGTGGAGTGGGGTTGCGGGGCATGGGCCAGAGATAGGGACTGATCGCCCGCGACAAAAGCCGGTTGTGGGCGCCTTTCCCCCGATGTTAGCCTGACGACACACCACAATCAGGGGATGCCAATGACCACCCGCCACCTCGTCGATCCGGAAATCCTGCCGCTGATCGACCTGATGCCGTTCACCGGATTCACCCGCGAAGGTCTGCCGGCAGCGCGCATCGCTTCGGCTGAGCGCTTCGCCTTCCTCGGCGAACCGCCGCTGGCGCCGCAGGTGAAGACCATTGCGGGGCCCGGGGGAGCGCTGGAGATCTACTGGTACGATCCGGCGCCCGGCACGGCGGATCGGCCCGCCCTGCTCCACGTTCACGGCGGCGGCATGATCATCGGCTCGGCGCGGTCGATGCAGCACGGCCCGTCCGGAACCGCAGCGGCGCTGGGCATTCCGGTCGCTTCGGTCGAATACCGCCTGGCCCCTGAGCACCCCTTCCCCGCTCCGCAGGAAGATTGCCTCGCGGCCCTGAACTGGCTGGCGGAGAATGCAGCGGAACTGGGCGTCGATCCCGCTAAAATCGGGATCATCGGCGAAAGCGCGGGCGGCGGTCTGGCGGCCGCGACGGCACTGATGGCGCGCGATACCGGCGGCCCGGCCCTCGCCGCGCAATTCCTCACCTATCCGATGCTCGACCACCGCACCGGGGGACCGAGCTGCACCTGGCGCAATCCGACGACCGGGGAATTCATCTGGACCCGCGAATCGAACGTGTTCGGTTGGGAAGCCCTGCGCGGAGACTATGGCGCGGACGATGAACGCAGGGGCTGGTTCTCACCCACTCTGGCCGAGGATCTGTCCCGCCTGCCGCCGACCTGGATCGGCACCGGGGCGCTCGATCTGTTTCTCGACGAAGACCTCGACTACGCCCGGCGCCTGGTCGCGGCGGGAGTGGAGGTGGAACTGCACTGCTATCCGGGCGCGATACACGCCTTCCAGGTGGTTACCGAAAGCCAGATCGCCAAGGCCTTCGTCCGCGATCAGTTCGCAGCGATCAACCGGTTGCTGCAGATCGCCTGAGAAATGGAGAGGCCGCGCACTCCCCGTGGAACGCGCGGCCCTTTTCCGATCAACCGGACGCTTCAGATCGCGCGGCCATCGATGCTGGCCGAGCGGATCCGGCCATCGGTTCCGACCGTGCACGCGAAATCCTGACCATTCCCGGTGCGACCGGCAACGCGCCAGCCTTCGCCTTCGCGGTTGACCGAATCGACGCCATCGACCCTGTTCGAGCCGCGCTCGACCTCCTCGAGGCAGCGATCGACCGCGCCGTTGATGCCGGTGCCTTCACGCCATTCGGGTCGGTCGTCGGCGCCGGAATTGCCATAGCGGGGGGAGTCATCGCGCACCGCATCGTCCTGTTGCCCGGGATAGCGCCCGGGATAGCGATAGTCGTTCGTCCCGTCCTGGGCCTCGCGGTCCTTCTTGCTCTTGCTCGCGGCACTGGCGATGGCGGCGATTCCGCCGATGATCAGCACTCCGGCAAGGACATCGCCGGCCGACACGCCGTCACCGTGATGGCGCCCGTAATGCTTGCCCCAACCGCCGCCCCAGCCGCGATCGCGCGCGAGCGCCGGCGTGGCGGCCATCGAGAGAACTGCCGCTGACGCCAGGACGGCGGCACTACGCTTGTAGCTGGAGAACATCGGAGCGAACCCTTCCAAATGGAGCGTCCCAACTCCGGCACCTGCCGGAAATCGATCTGCCCCTGCCATCACGCGACTAGGCGGCCCAGGCTTTCATGGACCTGAACCGCCCGTCGTCAGTCATGCACGCCCTGGCGTATCACAGGCCACGGATGCCGCTGAAGTCGATGTCGACCACCCGGCCCCGGTCATAACGGCACTTGAAGGTGCCGCTGTCGTAACCACGCAGATTGCTGTTCCAGCCGCGATAGTCGCCGCCCCAGCCCCGGCCATAGTTGCCGTCGCCGCTGCGCCAGTCGCGGCCCATCGAATTGACCGCGATGCGGCCCTTCACTTCCAGGCCATAGCGCGTTTCGCGGACCTGGCGGACGTCGGTCACATCGGCGCGACCATAGGTGTAGCGGCCGGCCTGGCGCTCGGCGGCACGGACGCACTGCTCGACTGCCTGGCGCGGGTTATCGCGATAACCATACCCGTTGCCGTAGCCGCTGCCGTAGCCACGGTCGCCGTAGCCGTAGCCCGCGCGGTCATAACGGTAGTCACGGTCGTTGTTGCTCGCGGCAGAAGCGATCGCGGCAATCCCGCCGATCACCAGCGCACCGGCAATCACTTCACCGGCACTGATGCCATCACGGTCATGGTGACGGCTGTCCGCGAACGCGGGAGTTGCCGAAGAGATCGCCATCGCGCCTGCCGCGACGGTTCCGACCAGGGCTTTGGACAGGATCTTCATGGCTGTTCATCCTTCAATCGAGTCGGACCGGGAGGTCCGCCAATAAGGATGAAGTACCGAATCGACCTTGGCCCGAAGCTGAACTTTCGCGTTAGCTACCGTTCAGCTTTTCCCGCAGTTTCATGAACAGCCGTGCCAGAAACGGCCAGCCCGCTCCACTGGGCGAGGAATGCCAGCACATCCGCGCCTTCCGCCACCGCCTTGTCGGTCGGCTTGCCGGCTCCGTGCCCTGCGCGCGTCTCAATCCGGATCAGACGCGGCTTGGGCCCCAGCGGCGCAGCCTGCAGTGCGGCGGCATATTTGAAGCTGTGGCCAGGCACCACGCGGTCATCCGTGTCCGCCGTGGTTACCAGCACTGCCGGATAGTCCACCCCGGCGCGGATGTTGTGGTATGGTGAATAACTGCGCAGCACCCGGAAATCAGCTTCGCGGTCGGGATAGCCGTAATCGTCCACCCAATAGCGGCCTGCCGTGAACCGGTCGAACCGCAGCATGTCCATCACGCCGACGGCCGCATTGGCCGCCGCAAACAGGTCCGGTCGCTGGTTGACGACCGCGCCGACCAGCAGTCCGCCATTCGATCCGCCCTGGATGGCAAGGCCGTCCTTCGCGGTGATCCCCTGCGCGATGAGGTATTCGCCAGCGGCGATGAAATCATCGAACACGTTCTGCTTGTTGTGCAGCCGGCCGGCATCGTGCCAGGCCTTGCCGTATTCCCCGCCGCCGCGCAGATTGGCCATGGCGAAAGCGCCGCCCGCTTCCAGCCAAGCCATCCGCGTGGCCGAAAAGCCCGGAGTCAGCGACACATCAAACCCGCCATAACCATAGAGCAGCGTGGGCAGCGGCTTGCCGACCAGCGC
Organism: uncultured Novosphingobium sp.; assembly: GCA_937864195.1. Classification (GTDB taxonomy): domain Bacteria; phylum Pseudomonadota; class Alphaproteobacteria; order Sphingomonadales; family Sphingomonadaceae; genus Novosphingobium. Next base: position 2,181 of record CALMJG010000046.1, on the reverse strand, counting down.
CTTCTTGCGCACCAGGAACAGGGGCACCTTCGTGCCATCCTTCGAGGCATAGAACCGCTGCTCGACCGCGTAGTCAGCCGGATTGAAGGTCAGCCTGGGCAAGGCGAAGGCCGTGCTTGCCCCCGTGCGGCTGTCGTAGCGGTAGATCGCGCTGGGCTGAGCGAAGCTGGAGAAGGAATAGAAGGTCTCCGGATCGCCTGGACGACCGGTAAATCCTGCCGCCGTGCCGATCGCATTGAGTTCGATCCGCTGCACGGGCTTGCCATCGAGCGACACCACTTCGGCTGTGGACGCAGCGTCCTTGAGATAGGACAGGATCAGCCGCTCGCCGACAATCTGCGCGCGGTCGAGCGTTTCCGACCGCTCGGCCACCACCTCGACCATCTGAGGTCCGGGCCTTGTGCCCGCCATATCGAACTTCACCACCTTCAGGCGCGGGGCGCTCTGATTGGTCGCGAAGTACAGCGTGTCCCCAATCCCCTCGATCAACCGCCAGTCATGCTCAAGCTTGTCAATCAGGGGTACGGCTGCCCAGCCCTTGCGCGCGCCAAGCCGGATCAGGTGGACCGCATGCTTCGAATCCGTCCCCCGCGAAGTCGTGATGACCGCCCAGCGCCCGTCATGCGTAACCTGCGCAACATGCCCCAGCTCGGGATCAGCCGGCGTCGCATAGACCAGCTCGTCCGCCGACTGCGGCGTGCCGATGCGGTGGAAGCGGATTTCCTGGTTCTTGTTGAGCTGCTGGAACGCCTGCCCAGGTTGCGGCTCTGGAAAGCGGGAATAGAGGAATCCCTTGTCACCGACCCAGGCAATCGCGGTGAACTTGGCCCACTTGATCTCGTCCGCCAGCACCTTGCCGCTGCGCACGTCCATGACCCGGATCGAACGCCAGTCGCTGCCGCCATCCTGCACGGCATAGGCCAGCAGCTTGCCGCTCAACGAAGGCTCCCAGTCGGCCAGCGCGGTTGCGCCATCCCTGGCCCAGGCATTGGGATCGAGCAGCAGCCGCGCAGCGCCATCGATCCGATCGCGCACGAACAGCTGCGACTGGTTCTGCAGGCCGGAATTGCGGGTATAGAAATAGCGCTTCCCTGCCTTCACCGGCAGGCCAAACCGCTCGTAGTCCATCAGCGCCTTGATCCGCGCGGCGAACCAGTCGCGTTGTGACAGCGTGGCGAAGTAGCCGCGGGTCTGCGCATCCTGCCGCTGCACCCAGTCCGCCACTTCAGGATCGGTGCGCACATCGTTCTCGAGCCAGCGATAGGGATCGGCCACCGCAGCGCCAAAGCGGGTCTCGACAAGGTCGGTCTTGCGGGTTTCGGGATAGGTCAGCTTCATGTCCTGGGCACTGGCCGGAACGGCAATGGCAAAAAGAACGCCGGCAAGGGCGCGAAAGCGAAGCGGCACTGGCTACTCCCGGAAAGCAAAAGGCGGGAGCAAGCCTAGCGCCTGCCCCCGCCTTTGCAATTTGCCGTTCGACGAATGGCGTTCGTCGATCAGGTGTGGAGATCAATCCTCTTCGGTGAGGACCGGACCCGAATCCTGGCCCTTGGCCGAGGTGTCGCGATCGACCAGCTCGATCACCGCCAGCGGAGCGGCGTCCGAAGCACGGATGCCGGCCTTGATCACGCGGGTGTAGCCACCGGCGCGGTCAGCGTAGCGCGCGGCCAGCACGTCGAACAGCTTCACCAGCTGCGCGTCGTCAAGCAGGCGGGCGTGGGCCAGTCGGCGGTTCGAAAGGCCGCCATGCTTCGCCAGCGTGATCAGCTTTTCAACGTAGGGGCGCAGTTCGCGCGCCTTGGGCAGGGTCGTGGTGATCTGCTCATGCTTGATCAGCGCGGCAGCCATGTTGCGGAACAGGGCCTTGCGGTGGCTGGAGGTGCGGTTGAGCTTGCGGCCGCCGTACTTGTGACGCATCGTTCTTTCCTTCGTTCGTAGGGGGCCCGTGTGAGGTAGCCCGATCCTGGCAGCACTTGCGGTGGCCGCCGGCACCGTGAAAACGGAGCGCCGGGCGGCGCTCCGTCAATCCGTTCAGCCCAGCAGCTCCTGTTCGAGCTTCTTGGCCATTTCCTCGATGTTCTCGGGCGGCCAGCCCGGGATGTCCATGCCGAGGCGCAGACCCATCGACGAGAGCACTTCCTTGATCTCGTTGAGCGACTTGCGGCCGAAGTTCGGCGTGCG
>CALMJG010000045.1 GCA_937864195.1 uncultured Novosphingobium sp. | reverse complement strand
GCCTAGGCTGCGGGCAGGCGTCGAAGGCTGGAGGATGCATGGCGGATGAGCGACTGGGCCTGATCGAACGCGGGCTGGAACGCGCGGCGGAGCGATTGGGCGATATTACCCCGCTGGTCATGGCACAGTTCTATGCCCGGTTTCCCGATGCCCGCGCCAGCTTTGTCCATCATGCGACCTGGCATCCCGAGCGGCTGGAGGCCGAAATGGTCGACAATGCGCTCTACTGCGCGATGACCTGGTTCGAGCGGCGCAGCGAGATCGAGATCATTTTCGACCAGTCCGTGCCGCACCACCAGCACACGCTGAAGATTCCGCCCGAATGGTACGGCGGACTGATTGGCGCGGTGCTTGACGTGCTGGAGCCGACCGTGCCCGGGGACGAGGTGGAGGAACGCGCCGCCTGGGCCGCGCTGCGCACCGGACTGCTGGACCGGATCGCCAGTAACGCCGACGTCTGAAACGGGTTCAGTTGGCGGCGCATTGCGGCTAGGGCGGCGGCATGACCGCGCCCCGCTTCCAGTTCAGCATTTCCGCCACCGATGGCAAGGCCCGCACCGGCACGATCCAAATGCGGCGCGGGGAAATCCGCACGCCCGCCTTCATGCCGGTCGGCACCGCCGCCACGGTCAAGGCGATGAAGCCCGAAACCGTGCGCGCGACGGGTGCGGACATCCTGCTCGGCAACACTTATCACCTGATGCTGCGCCCGGGCGCGGAGCGGGTCGCGCGGCTGGGGGGCCTCCACAAGTTCATGAACTGGGACCGCCCGATCCTGACCGACAGCGGCGGCTATCAGGTGATGAGCCTGTCGGACCTGCGCAAGATCACCGAGGACGGCGTGACCTTTGCCAGCCATATCGACGGATCGCGCCACCTGCTGACCCCGGAACGCTCGATGGAAATCCAGCGCTTGCTGGGCAGCGATATCGTCATGGCCTTTGATGAGTGCCCGCGCGCCGATGCGCCGTTGGAGGTCATCGCCCAGTCGATGCGCATGTCGATGCGCTGGGCGAAGCGCAGCCGGGCCGGCTTTGACAGCGGCGAGGAACATGCGGAGCGGTCCGCCCTGTTCGGCATCCAGCAGGGCGCGCTGGATGAAAGCCTGCGCCGCGAAAGTGCCGAGGCGCTCCAGGAAATCGGCTTCGATGGCTACGCGATCGGCGGGCTGGCCGTGGGCGAGGGGCAGGAAGCGATGTTCGCCACGCTCGACTTCGCGCCCGATATGCTGCCTGCGGACCGCCCGCGCTACCTGATGGGGGTGGGCAAGCCCGACGACCTGGTCGGCGCGGTCGAGCGCGGGGTCGACATGTTCGATTGCGTCCTGCCGAGCCGATCCGGGCGCAACGGGCAGGCCTTCACCTGGAACGGCCCGGTCAACATCCGCAACGCCCGCCATGCCGAAGACCCTGCGCCGCTGGACGAGCGCTGCCCCTGCGATGCCTGCACCAAGTACGGCCGGGCCTATCTCCACCATCTGGTCAAGGCGGGCGAAATCCTTGGGGCCATGCTGCTGACCGAGCACAACCTGACCTTCTACCAGCAACTGATGGCCGGAATGCGCAGCGCGATCGGGGAAGGGCGGTTCGCGGCCTTCGCAGCTGATTTCCGGCGGGATTACTTGAAAAAATAACACCCGGCTTCCGTTCGTATCGAGCGTAGTCGAGACACGTTGGCGCACACGTGTCTCGACTACGCTCGACACGAACGGTGAAGTGATTGGGGGGACGAAGGGTTAGTCCTCGAACCCCACGAAAGTCGCGGCCTCGGCCACGCTCTTGCGGGTGGGGACCACCGCGTTGGCCGGGAAGCTGTCATCCGGCCAGCCCAGCGCGACCGCCTTCATGATCACCTGATCGTCGGGGATGCCGGCGTGTTCGCGCACCACCGGGCTCTGCATGATGCCCTGGCTGTTGATCACGCAGCCCAGCCCGCGCGACCAGGCGGCGTTGACCAGCGCCGTGGTCACCGCGCCGCAATCGAACGGGGTGTCGTCGCTGCCGTCGAGCACCTTGTCATAGGTGATGATCACGCAGACCGGGGCGTCGAACTGGCGGAAGCCGCGCAGCACCCAGTCCTGCCGCTTCGCCTTGTCGTCGCGCTCTATCCCCATGGCGCCGAACAGTTGCTTGGCAACTTCGACCTGGCGATCGCGGTGGACGCCATCGAAGGCGGTGCCCTTGCGGAATTCGCGGCTGTCGGGAACCCCGGCCAGGGTCCGCTCGGTATTGCCCTGGCGGATGCGGGCGAGCGGTTCGCCGGTGATGACGTGGAAGTTCCACGGCTGGGTGTTCATCGATGAGGGAGCGCGCATGGCCAGCGTCAGCACTTCCTCGATCAGCTGGCGCGGCACCGGATCGGGCTTGTACCCGCGGATCGAGCGGCGGCCCATGATGACGTCATCGAATTCCATGCTTCCCCCGGGGATTCTGCTGTGCTTTGCTGCCATGTTAACCGCGCGATTAAAACGCGCAAACAAAAAGGGCGACCCCGCAGGGCCGCCCTTTCGTGTTCCAATCGGAAGCCGATCAGCGCGAATAGAATTCGACGACCAGATTCGGTTCCATCTTCACCGGATAGGGCACTTCATCCAGCGTCGGGACGCGGACGAAAGTGATCTTGTCGGTGCCGTCCTGCGCCACATAGTCGGGCACTTCGCGTTCCGGCAGGGTCTGCGCTTCGGCGATCAGGGCCATTTCCTTGGCCTTCTTGCCCAGGCTGACGATGTCGCCCGGACGCACGCGGCGGCTGGCGATGTTGCACTTCACGCCGTTGACGTAGATGTGGCCGTGGCTGACGATCTGGCGGGCCGAGAAGATGGTC
>CALMJG010000044.1 GCA_937864195.1 uncultured Novosphingobium sp. | reverse complement strand
TCGATCACGGTGACGGTGCGGCCGCGCTCGTGGAGGAATTCTGCCAGTTCGATGCCCACCAGTTCGCCGCCGACGATCACGATGTCCTGCCCCAGCGGCATCCACTTTTTCGAGGCGCTGCGCACGAAATCGAGATTGGCGGTGATCCCGGTCGCCGCGCCGACCTTGGTCGCAAGGCGCGTCATCAGCCCGGTCTTGCGCTTCAGCTCGTCCGAGCTTTCGCCCAGGAGGAGTTTGCGCATGTCATCGCCGGAATAGACGTGGGGCAGACCGCTGCCCGGCAGGTCCGGCATGTCGCGCCGCGCCCCGGTGGCGACCACCACGGCATCGGGCGCGAGGCTGCGCAGCAGTTCCGGCGTCGCCTCGGCACCCAGGCGCACCTCGACCGGCGTGCGGCCCAGTTCCTGCACCAGCCAGTCCAGCAGCTTCTCGTTCGCCGGATAGGCCAGCGCGGCAAAGCGCAGCGTGCCGCCCAGCCGGTCGGACTTTTCGAGCAGGGTCACCCGGTTGCCGGCCTCGCTCAGCCGCCGCGCGGCTTCCATGCCGCCGGGGCCGCCGCCGATCACCACGAAATGCTTGCCCGAAACCTGCGGCGCGGCGGCCTCGCACTCGAACCCGGTCGCGGGATTGACCGCGCAGCGCAGCGGGGTGCGGACATAGGCGGTCGACACGCAGGTGTAGCAATAGATGCAGGGGCGCACCGATTCCGGCGCATTGCCCGCCAGCTTCTTCGGCAGCGCCGGATCGGCCAGCAGCTTGCGGCCCATGGCGAGGAAATCGTACTTGCCCGAGGCAATGTGCGCCGCGCCCGCCTCCGGCTCGACCCGGCCCGAGGCGATCACCGGCACCCGGACCTCGGCCTTGATGGCCGCGGCGGCGGGGATGTTCTCTTCCGGCTGGTGCGGGATGTTCGATCCCGAATGCAGCTTGCCCTGCCCGACGTCGTGATAGGCCGAAACGGTGATCGCATCGACCCCGGCGGCCTCGATCAGTTTCGCCAGCGCACGCGCATGATCAAGCTCGATCCCGCCGTCCTTGCCGCGTTCGCAGGCGTCGATCTTGCACCACACCGGGAAGTCTGCCCCCACCGCAGCGCGCACCGCGCCGATCACCCGCAGCAGCAGCCGCGCGCGGTTTTCCAGCGGGCCGCCGTATTCATCGGTGCGGGTGTTGGTCTTGGGCGAAATGAACGAGGACAGCAGGTAGCCGTGCCCGCCGTGGATCTCGATGGCATCGAACCCGGCAGCCTTCGCGCGCGCCGCCGCCGCGCCGAACTGCGCCACGACCACGTCGATGTCGGTCGCTTCCAGCACTTTCAGCGTCGGCATCTTGCCGGTGAAGCCGCTCATTTCCTCGGGCAGAAAATAGTCCGGGAAGTCGCCCTTCATCGGCTGGGGATAGCACGGCGCCCACAGCGGCAGGTCGAACGCGTCGGAGGAATAGCCCGCGACCAGCCCGCCATGGTGCAGCTGCACCGCGATCTTCGTCCCGTGGCGGTGGACCCGCTCGGTCAGCGCTTTCAGGCCGGGCAGGAACCTGTCGTCGGAAATCGCGGTCTGGTTCGGCTGCACCGCACCGACCGGCCAGGCGACCCCGGCCACGCCCGAGATGATCAGCCCCGCGCCGCCCCTGGCCTGTTCCTCGTGATAGGCCAGCAGCCGCTCGCCCACGTGGCCGTCGGCTTCGGACAGGCTGACGCCCATCGCGGTGACGAGAATCCGGTTGGCCACTTCCATGGAACCGATCCGGCCCGGAGCCAGCAATGCGCCATAGTCCTGTCGTGCCATCAAACCTCTCCCGCTTATGCCCTGGGCTTCACGGCGTCAGCATTGTCGCAGGAGCACGGCACGGTCAACGGCATTTCGTGGAATCGTATCCCGCATTCATCCGCATTGATCGGCAATTTGCCGGTTCAGAAACGCGATATGCGTTATCAGATGCCATTTTGATTACGCATTCATCGGTCGATTTGACTTTGGTCAATGTTGCCGGGCCCCGCCACCCCCTAGCTTGCCAGCATAGCAACGAGGAGCGGAGGGATTCCCGTGGAGGTAGCAGCACTGGCCTATGTGGTGGTCACCGCCCGGAATCCCGGCGAATGGCGCACCTTCGGGGAGCAGGTCCTCGGCATGGCGGCGACCGATTGCGGCGCGGGCCTGGCCCTCAAGATGGATGAGCGCGCGGGCCGCGTCTTCGTCCAGCCGGGCGCGCAGGACGGCTACTTCGCCTCGGGCTGGGAACTGCGCGGATCGGCCCAGTTCGACGCGGCGCTCGCCAAGCTGAAGGCCGAGGGCGTACCCTTCCACCGCGCCGCGCCCGCCGAGCGCGCCCTGCGCCACGTGTTCGACATGGTCTGGTTCCTCGATCCTGCTGGCAACCGGCACGAGCTCGCCTTCGGCTATGTCACCGATTTCGATCGCTTTGCCTCCCCGGCAGGCGTGCCGCGCTTCGTCACTGGCGACCTCGGCCTCGGCCACATGGTCCTGCCCGCGCCGAAGATCGACGAGACGCGTGATTTCCTGATGCGGGTGCTGGGCTTCGGCCTGTCCGACGTGCTGGTCCACCGCCCCGCCCCGGGCGTGGAGCAGCGGATCGACTTCATGCACTGCGGCAATGGCCGCCACCACAGCCTCGCGCTGTTCGAGGGCGAGGTTCCCTCCGGCTGCGTCCACCTGATGTTCGAGGTCGACTCCATGGACGAGGTCGGCCGCGCGATGGACCGCATCGCCAATGCCGGCGTGCGGCTGATGGCGACGCTGGGCAAGCATACCAACGACCACATGACCAGCTTCTACTTCATGTCCCCGGGCGGCTTCGCGATCGAATACGGCTTTGGCGGGCGGACCATCGACTGGGATCGCCACACCGTCTTCGAAAGCACCTCGGTCAGCCTGTGGGGCCATGATTTCAGCGTCGGCTTCGGGGCCGACGAACAGGCCGCGCTCGCCAGCGCCGCCTGAACCACCCTTTCACCTGCGGGAGAACACCGATGCAGACCACCACCGCCGCCAAGCAAGACCTGACCCAGACCCTGGTCGATCGCGCCCGGGCCATGCTCCCCGCCCTGCGCGAACGCGCCGCAAGTTGCGAGAGCGAATGCAAGGTGCCCGACGCGACCATTGCCGATTTCCAGGAAGCCGGCTTCTTCAAGATCCTCCAGCCCAGGCGCTGGGGCGGCTACGAGCTTGACCCGCAAAGCTTCTATGCGGTGCAGATGACCCTGGCCGAGGCCTGCATGAGCTCTGCCTGGGTGCTGGGCGTGGTCGCGGTGCACAACTGGCAGCTCGCCCTGTTCGATCCGCAGGCCCAGGCCGACGTGTGGAGCGATGACCCGACCATCCTGATCTCCTCCTCCTACATGCCGCGCGCCGAGGTTACCCCGGTCGAGGGCGGTTACCGGATCAGCGGGCGCTGGGGCTTTTCCTCGGGCGTCGATCACTGCCAGTGGGCCTTCCTGGGCGGGCTGGTGCCCGATCCCGAAGGCGGCGCCCCCGATTACCGGACCTTCCTGGTCCCGCGCACCGATTTCGAGATCGACTATGTGTGGGACACGATGGGCCTGCGGGGCACCGGCAGCCAGGACGTGGTGGTGAAGGACGCCTTCGTGCCCGCCTATCGCACCCACCGTTCCAAGGACGGCTTCGCCACCACCAGCCCGGGGCTAAAGGTCAACGACGCGCCGCTCTACAAGCTGCCGTTCGGCCAGATCTTCGTCCGCGCGGTCTCGTCTTCCTCGATCGGGGCGCTGCAGGGCGCGCTGGACGCCTTCCGCGCCTATGGGGCGGAGCGGGTCAGTTCGAACGACTTTTCCAAGACCGCCAACGATCCCGATGCCCAGGCCGTGATCGCCGAAACCGCCGCCGCGATCGACGAGATGAAGGTCGTGCTGCTGCGCAACTTCGACGTGCTGATGGCCCAGGCCGCGGCAGGCTGCGAATATGACCTCGAACAGCGGCTGCTGTTCCGCCACCAGTCGGGCCACGTGCTCGATCGCTGCGCGGGCCTCATTTCGCGGATGTTCTATTCCAGCGGGGCGCAGGGGATCTATCGTTCCAGTCCGCTGGTCCGCGCCTTCCAGGATATCCATTCGGGCCGCACCCACATCGCCAACAACCCAGGGTCGGTCCGGCGCAACCTTGGCGGCTACCTGATGGGCAATCCCAACACCGACACCTTCATCTGACGCAGCAAGCCGGGAGAGGAACTATGGCCAAGACTGCAGAATACCGACTGGGGCCGCACGAATACCCGCGCGGCTGGTTCATGATCGCGGCCTCGGAAGAGGTCGCGGCCGATCCGGTGCCGCTGCGCTATTTCGGGCGCGAATTCGTTGCCTATCGCGGCGAGAGCGGCAAGGTCTACCTGACCGACGCCTATTGCCCGCACATGCGCGTCCACCTGGCGCGCAACACCACCAGCTATGTCGTCAAGGACGGCATCCGCATCCAGGGCGAATCGATCCGCTGTCCGGCCCACGGCTGGCGTTTCGGCCCGGACGGGCAGTGCGACGACATTCCCTATTCCACCCACGGCATCCCCAAGGCCGCCTGCATCAAGACCTTCCCGGTGATCGAACGCGCGGGCTGCATCTGGATGTGGCACGACAGCGAAAGCGGGGAGCCGGAGTTCGACCTGCCCGCGTTCGCGGAATGGGACATGGAAGACAGCGGCTGGGTGCGCTGGCGGCTCGACCCGCTGGGGACGCTGCCGGTCCATCCGCAGGAAATCCTCGACAACATGGCGGACGTCGCCCACTTCATCCCCGTCCACGGCAGCCGCGACATCGTTTATTTCGAGAACGAGTACCGCGACCACGTGATGGTGCAGCGCTTTGGCGCGGGCCACCGCACGCTCGTTTCCTCGGGCGAGGACGTGCTGATCAACGATACCTGGTACACCGGCCCGGGCATCCTGCTCTCGCGCATGGAAGGGCAGCACCCCTCGGTCATCATGATCACCAACACGCCGGTCGAGGATGGCGTGGTGCGGGTGTGGTACGCGCTGATGGTCAAGGTGTCGGGCACCCGCGCCGACGAGGCGGGCGTTTCCATGGCGCGGTCCTACCAGGACGTCGCGCTGGATGCCTTCGCCCAGGATTTCGAGCTGTGGCAGCACAAGGAAGCCGCGCTGACCATCCTCCAGATCCCCGA
>CALMJG010000043.1 GCA_937864195.1 uncultured Novosphingobium sp. | reverse complement strand
TTGGGGCCGGCCTTGGCGGTGATGGTGGTGCCTTCCAGCGGATCGAGCGCGATGTCGATCTTCGGGCCGGTGCCCTGGGCGGAGCCGACCTTTTCGCCGATGAACAGCATCGGCGCCTCGTCGCGCTCACCCTCGCCGATCACCACGGTGCCGTCCATCGCCAGCTCGTTGAGCGCGGCGCGCATCGCCTCGACCGCGGCATGGTCCGCCGCCTTTTCGTCGCCGCGCCCGATCAGCTTGGACGCGCCGATCGCGGCGGCTTCGGTGACGCGCACCATTTCGAGGACGAGGACGCGATCGAGCACCGAGCTGGCGGGAGTGGTCTGGGTCATGGCGGTTGGAAGGCCCCTTGGCTGAATACGTATGTGCGTGAGGCGCGCTTAGAGGCGCAGGCGCGGCTTGTCGAGATGGTGGCGCAACCTTGGCGAATATGTCCAATGTCGCGGCGCGCGGCAGGGGTAAGCGGCGCGGACAGTTCCCACCGAAAGGACGCCGAATGACCCTCCGCCTGCCCGCCCTGTTCACCGCCGCGCTGCCCATGGCCCTGCTTGCCGCGATTCCCGCCCATGCCGCCGGGGCAGAGGATCCCACGGTCAAGCGCCGGCTGGAGGCGCAGTCGATCAAGTACGAGATCGACAAGGACGGCGATTTCAAGATCACCTACAACTACAAGAAGGAAGGCCGCACCCAGCTGGTGTTCGTCTCGGGCAAGACCGAGACCGTCGGCGGAGTGCCGGTGCGCGAGGTGTTCGCGCCCGCCGCCAAGGCCGATGCCCTGGATGGCGCCAAGGCGCTGGAACTGCTGCGCGCCAGCCGCCGGGCCAAGCTGGGATCGTGGGAAATCGGCGGCGATTATCTCTATTTCGTGATCAAGCTGCCCGACACGGCCACCGCGCAGCAGCTCGAAGCCGCGCTCGACGTGGCGGCCGAAGTGGCGGACGACAAGGAGCTTGAGGTGACCGGCGCTCGCGACGAGTTCTGATCCGGGCACCCGCGTTCACTGCACGTTCAAGCGCCGGACGGCCTCTGGCGGTCCGGTGCCGGAGCGAAAGGAGTGGCGTGCGAAAGTCCCGATTACGCCCAAGCCCGGCGCTGGCGGCAGCAATGCTGCTGGCCAGCCCCGCGCTGGCCCAGTCCGCCGAGGAACTGGACGCCCGGGTCGCGGAGCGAATCGCGGCGGCGGGCGAGACTTATCGCGCGGCGCCCGAACAACCGGCCTGCCCCGGCGGCGCGGCGGGCGGGGAAAACGAGATCGTGGTCTGCGGCCGCGACGACAGCGCGCGCTGGCGGGTCCGCTCCAGCCGCGAGACCGATCCCCTCTCGCGCGAGTCGCTGCGCGACGGCCTGCCCCGCGCGCCGCAGCTCGATCGCGGATCGTGCAAGGGCCAGCCAGGCTGCATGGTCGGCGGCTGGGTGCCGCCGCCGGTCTACTACATCGACCTCAAGGCCATCCCCGAAGCCCCGGCCGGATCGGACGCCGAAAAGGTCGCACGCGGGGAAATGGCGGATCGCTGAGGGGGGATGGGTTCACGGTGTGTGAATGCTCTCCGCGCCTCGCGAGGCCCGAGTCATTTTCCGCCTGACGGCGGTGCGGGAAGTCCGTCCGGACTTCCCTGGCCTGGCCGGCCCGCTCCCCCGGCCCGACCAGGCCAAGCTATCGACGGATGTCGATAGCGCACCCAGACAACAAACCCCCTCAGTTCCCCAGGATGTGCAGCACCAGCGGCGCCTCGAGCAGGCTTTCCGACCCCTTGAGCAGCCGCAGCGCCTCGCTGACCGCGCTTTCCGGGCCTTCGTGCGTCACCATCGCCACCATCACCGCGCCCGAATCGGCGGCGCGGCCCTTCTGGATCAGGCTCTCGATCGAAACCCCGGCATCGCGCATCGCCGCCGTGATCTCGGCCAGCGCGCCCGGCCGGTCGGCGACCATGAAGCGGATATAGGCGCGGCCCCGCCGCTGGCTCGCCCCGGCGGGGGCCATTTCCTCCAGCTCGGCGACGGGCACCGAAAAAGGAGTCCCCACCTCGCCGCGCGCGATGTCGATCAGGTCGGCGACGACCGCGCTGGCGGTCGGACCTTCGCCGGCGCCCGCACCCTGGAACAGGAGGCGGCCCGAGAAGTTGCCCTCGGCCACCACCGCATTGGTCGCGCCGTCGACATGGGCCAGCGGATGGTCGCACGGCACCAGGTGCGGTTGAACGCGCTGGAAGAGCCGTTGAGTGCCGTTGTGCACCTCGGTGTCGGCCATCCCGATCAGGCGGATGACATAGCCCAGCGCATCGGCCTGGGCGATGTCGGCGGCGGTCAGGCGGGTGATCCCGCTGGTCTCAACCGCGCCGAAATCAAGCTTCGATCCAAAGGCGATTGCCGCCAGGATCGACAGCTTGTGCGCGGCATCGGTGCCTTCGACGTCGAAGGCCGGATCGGCCTCGGCATAGCCCTTGGCCTGGGCTTCGGCGAGCACTTCGCCAAAGCCCCGCCCGGTGTCCTCCATGGTCGAGAGGATGTAGTTGCAGGTGCCGTTGAGGATGCCGTAGACCCGCTCGATCGCGTTGGCCGCCGCGCCTTCGCGCAGCGCCTTGATCACCGGGATCCCGCCCGCGACCGCCGCTTCGAACTTGAGCGCGACCTTCGCCGCCTCGGCCTTGGCGGCCAGTTCCAGCCCGTGGTGCGCGATCATCGCCTTGTTGGCCGTGACCAGCGCCTTGCCCGCCTCGATCGTGGTCCGCGCGCAGGCCAGCGCCGGTCCGTCCGAGCCGCCGACCAGTTCGACCACCACGTCGACATCCTCGCGCTCGCCCATGATGACCATGTCGTCTTCCCAGGCATAGGGCGTCAGGTCGACCCCGCGGTCCTTGTTGCGATCACGCGCGCCCACGACGGTGACGACGATCGGCCGCCCCGCGCGCCGCGCGATCAGGTCGGCGTTGGCCTCGACCAGGCGAATGACGCCCGCCCCCACCGTGCCAAGCCCGGCGAGCGCGATACGTAGCGGTGCAACCATGGTAATCCCCTTTCGCGCCGCGCCTTAGGGGCACGGCGAAAGGGCGGCAAGGGCATTGCGCGGGTTGGGCGGACGCGCGCTCAGCCCCGGTTGCGGGTGCAGGGGCCCAGGCTTTCCAGCACCATCCGGTAATCGCTGGCCGCACGGGCCCGGTCGGCCGCCGCGCTCGAGATATTGACCGAACCGGGCAGCACCCGCGGCAGGAAGCAGGCCAGGCGGTACCAGCCCAGGGTTTCGCGCCGGGGCGGCTCGCCGCTGGCTTCGACCACTTCGGAAAAGGAGACGCTCCAGCGCGGCGGCTGCGCGGGTTCGCGAATCACCGTGATCGCGGCAGGCTCGCCGCTGGCGGTGCCCAGGAAGAGCTGGGTTTCCCCCTGCCCGGCCAGATCGCCGGGAACGTGGATCGCCTCGCGCACGCCCGTGATCTTCTGCGGCGCGCCGGGGGCGTTGAATTCCGCCAGCACGCTGCGCAGACGGGCATCCAGCCCTTCGTCCCACGGCATCTGGGCATCGGGCGCGACCAGCTGGAGCTCTGCCGGGCGGCCTTCGACCGGCCGCGCGAACAGCAGCATGCTGGTGCGGATCCTTGGCGGCTTGCCCCTGGCATCGAGCGGCAGGTCGACCAGATAGCTAACCTTGGTGCCCAGTGCGCCCCGGCCATAGATCAGCGCCTCGGTCTTCGCCTCGACCAGATAGCGCGCCCATCCGGCCTTCACGCCCCGCACCTGGGCGGGCGGGACCGCCTTGACCACCTGGGGCCGGGCGCGCACGACCAGCTGCGCCGCATCGGCAAGGTCGGCGAGGTCGGCATAGCTGGGCGCAACCGGCGCAGCGGGCAGCGGGCGCGAATCGCCCAACGCCGGCACTGCAAGCGCCAGCATGGCCGCACCGGCCGCAGCGGTCAGATGGGTCGGGACTGACTTGGGCATCGCAATTCCTCATGCAGCGCCGCTTCCCGATTCGCCGGGATGCAAGGCGCGGATATCTGACGGCATTCTTGCGCCCTTTGATCTTAACACAAGTGAATCGGTCGTTAATGGATAAAGCGTTGCGCCTTCCTGCCCTCGCCGCTAATGCTCACGGAAAACCGGGCCAAACAACAACAAGGGCCCGCAATCTGGCCGGTCTGGCGTCGGGCGCCAAACGGCCTTCCGGATTGACCCGCAGGGTGGAAGTTAAGACTTTGGGCGATTGGAACGGCTTTTTGCCGGACTGATCGCTGGGTCCGGGCCTAGGCCCGGATGGGACTGATTAGGAGTGATGCATCTGAATGGCCTACGCTGACCAGGAGATGAGCGGTAACAAGATTACCGCCTTTGTCGTCGTCGCCTTGATCCATCTGGTCGTCGGCTATGCGCTGGTGACGGGCCTCGCCTATGAAGGCGTGCGGATGGTCGTCAAGAAGGTGACAACCGTCGACATCAAGAAGGACGAGCCCAAGAAGGAGCCGCCGCCGCCGCCCAAGAAGGTTGCTGCGCCGCCTCCGATCGTGGCTCCGCCGCCGAAGATCAACGTGGCAACCGTTGCCCCGCCGATCCAGACGGTGACAACCCCGCCGCCGCCGGCTCCGCCGGTGCTGGTGGCCGCGCCGCCTGTCGTCGCGCCGCCCGCTCCGCCGCCGCCGCGCTTCCAGCCGAAGCAGGCCACGCCCAGGGGCAACCCGGCGAACTGGGCGACCACCAACGACTATCCGACCCGCGCGCTGCGCGAGGAGCGGGAAGGGACCACCGGCTTCCGCGTTACCGTAACGCCGGATGGCCGCGTCGGCAGCTGCGAGATCACGAGCTCCAGCGGCAGCCCCGACCTCGACGAGGCGACCTGCTCCAACATCACCCGACGCGCCCGGTTCACCCCGGCTGCCGATGGTGAGGGCAACCCGACCACCGGCAGCTATTCGAGCCGCGTCCGCTGGGTGATCCCGAAAGACTGACGAATGACCATTCTGCCCGGCGCAGCCCGGGCACCTGGCAGGAACCGTGGGGGATCCGCCAGCTCACCAATCCAATCGCTTTGAGAGGACTTACCGCATGTTTATCGTTGAACTCCTTGCCGCTGGCGCCGCTGACGCACCGCAGAACAAGTTCGGCTTCGCCGAAGCCCTCGAGCAGGGCGGCTTCATCGCCTACGCCACCGTCGTGATCCTCGGCATCATGTCGTTCGGCTCGTTCTTCATCCTGTTCACCAAGTGGTTCGAACAGTCCAAGCTGCTGCGCCAGTACCGCGAACTGCGCGCTTCGTTCTGGCGCGCCCCGACCCTCAAGGACGGCGCCGCCAAGCTCGAGAAGAACAGCGCCTGGCGCCAGATCGTCGAAGACGGCCTCAAGGCTGAAGAAGCCCACGCCAAGATGACCGACGCTCTGGAAGCCCACGACTGGCTGCACGGCTCGCTCGCCCGCTCGGAAGCCTCGGTCAACGCCCGCCTCGCTTCGGGCCTGCCGTTCCTCGCCACCGTCGGCGCGACCTCGCCGTTCATCGGTCTGTTCGGCACCGTGGTCGGCATCTACCGCGCGCTGATCGCGATCGGCATCGCCGGTTCGGCCTCGATCGACAAGGTCGCCGGTCCGGTCGGTGAAGCGCTCATCATGACCGCGCTCGGCCTGCTCGTCGCGGTTCCGGCCGTGCTCGCCTACAACTACCTGCAGGCCCGCAACAAGCGGATCGCCGAGCTGCTCCAGGGCTTCTCGACCGACGTGCTGGCCAACATCAACTCGAAGGGCGCTGTCCGTCCGGCGGTGACCGCTGCTCCGGCTCCGGCCGCCAAGCCTGCTGCCGCCGCTCCGGCCAAGCAGTAAGCCACAGTCCGGTGTGCGGCTTGCCTTGGCCTGCCGCACACCGGGGACTGACCGGAATGGCGCAGTGGTCTTGACCAGGCGTGAATCCGGAAGAACGCAAGGATAGGATGTAACTCATGGCGATGTCAGTTGGCGGCGCCGGCGGCGACGAGAAGCCGATGGCGGACATCAACACCACGCCCCTCGTGGACGTGATGCTGGTGCTTCTGATCATCTTCCTCATCGCGGTTCCGGTCGCGATCCAGACGATCCAGAAGCTCAAGATTCCGATCATGGTTTCGCAGGAATCGAAGGACAAGGTCGAAAACCTGCTGCTGACGGTGAGCACCACCGATGCGGCCGGCCGCTCTGCGGGCGACCCGGGCTTCGAAGGTGCTTCGCTGGGCGGTGAATGCCGGATCTATTTCAACAATATCACGCCGGTGGACTCGCAGGAACTGCGCGACCAGGCCTTCAAGCGGCTCGACAATATCGTCAAGCGCGCGGGCGGCCCCGAGGCGCTTCGGGCCAACCCGGAAATGGTCCCGCAGGTCCATATCCGCGGTGACCAGATGGCCCCGTGGCGGTGCGTTGCCGGCGCGATCTACAACGTGCAGATCTCGGGTTATCCCACGGTCGGCTTCATCTCGACCCCGGTCGACCCGAACGGCTGATCCGGCCTGACCCACACCTTTCAGGAGTAAACCACCATGGCAATGTCAGCCGGAAGTGATGATGGCGAACCGATGATGGAAATGAACACGACGCCGCTTATCGACGTCATGCTCGTTCTGCTCATCATGTTCATCATCACCATCCCTGTGGCCACGCACGCGGTGAACATCGACCTTCCTTCCCCGGCAGCAACCCCGCCGGACGTCAAGATTGAACGTACGAAGAACAAGGTCGTCGTTTCGCCCGCCAGCGAGATCCTTTGGAATGGCACCCCGCTTTCCGAAGGCCAGCTTCTCTCGGCCCTCCAGGCGACCCTGGCGATCAAGCCGGAGCCGGAACTGCAGTTCCAGCCCGACGCCCAGGCGCCCTATGATACTTCGGCCAAGGTGCTGAACATCATCAAGGGTTCGGGCGTCACCGCGTTCGGCTTCGTCGGCAACGAACAGTATTCGGAATTCAGCAAGCAGGCGGGCGCGCCTGCCGCCGCCGAATAAGACTGCTCGCAAAGCGAATGGAACCTGAAGGGGGCGGAGCGATCCGCCCCCTTCTTGCATCTGGCGACCTGGTCAACGACGGAAGGTAGTATCCAGCGGAGCGTCGCCGCGCATCGCCGTTCCCGCCAGCGTTTCAGCCTCGAACAGCAATTCGTCATCGGCTGCGCCCTGCGGCAGGCTTTCGCGGCCAATCATCACCAGCACCGGCACGGCCAGCGGGCTCACCCGATCGAGCCGCACATGGCGCAGCTTCCGGTCCCGCCGCTCAAGCAGGGCGGCCAGGCGTCCGACATCCGTCATCCGCGCCCGCGCGTCGGCCCAGGCCGCGCCCAGCAGGACATGGTCCGGCTCGTACTTGCGCAGGACATCGTAGATCAGATCGGTCGAAAAGGTCACCTGCCGCCCGGTCTTGCGCTTGCCCGGGTGCTGGCGCTCGACAAGGCCGGCAATGACCGCCACCTCACGGAAGGCGCGCCGCAGCAGATAGCTGCCCTCGACCCATTCGGTGAACTCCTCCGCCAGGATATCCGGCGATAGCAGCGCGGCCGGATCCTCCACCGCTTTCAGGCCCCAGACGGCCAGCGCGTAATCGTTGGCCACGAAGCCGAGCGGCGATAGCCCCGCAACTTCCATCCGCCGGGTGATCAGCATGCCCAGCGACTGGTTGGCGGGCCAGCCTTCAAAGGTATAGAACACGGTGTATTCGCGCTGCTCGTGCGGAAAGCTCTCGACCAGCAAGGTGCCGGGCGCGGGCAACTCTGAGCGCCAGGCCTGCATTTCCAGCCATTCGCGCACGTCATCGGGAAACCGCACCCACCCGGCGCGGTCAGCGAGCAGGCCCTGGACCCGCTCCGACAGATGGGTGGTCAGGGCAAGGCGCTGGCCCATGTAGCTGGGGATCGTTCCGGAACGCTTTGCCGCGCGCACCACCAGTTCGCTCTCGCGCATTGCCTCGACCTCAAGGTCGAGCCCGGCGAACCGGAAGGTGTCGCCCGGCCGCAGGCTCGCCGCGAAGCCTTCCTCGACCCGGCCCAGCGAGCGCTGGTTGCGGAAACGGACCTCGACCATTTCCGAATCCAGGATGATCCCGGCGTTAAGGCGATGGCGCGCCGCGTGCTCCGGGTGGGTCAGCCGCCACAGCCCATCGCGGCCCAGCACGATCCGCTGGAACCTGTCATAGGCGCGCAGCGCGTACCCCCCTGTGGCAACGAATTGCAGCACCCGCTCCCACACCGCCTGATCGACCCAGGCGTAGGCACTGGAAGAGACCACCTCCAGCCGCAGCGATTCGCCCTCGAACGGCCCGGCGCAGGCCCGGGCCATGACGTGCTGCGCCAGCACGTCCAGCCCGCCGGGCCGGAAGCTCTCGCCATCGCGCTGGCCCTCCTCCACAGCCTGGCAGGCGGCCGTGGCCTCGAGAAACTCGAAGCGGTTGCCCGGAGCCAGCAGGGCACGGCTGGGGCTGTCGAGCCGGTGATTGGCCCGCCCGATCCGTTGCAGCAGCCGTGAGGAACCCTTGGGCGCCCCCATCTGGACGACCAGATCGATATCGCCCCAGTCGACCCCCAGATCGAGGCTGGCCGTGCAGACCAGCGCGCGCAGTTCGCCCCGCGCCATGGCCCCCTCGACCTTGCGCCGCGCCTCGACCGACAGCGATCCGTGGTGAATCCCGATCGGCAGGTTCTCGTCGTTGGCATCCCACAGCTGCTGGAAGATGAACTCGGCCAGGAAGCGGGTGTTGGTGAACACCAGGGTGGTGCGGTTGGCCTTGATCGCCGCATAGAGCTGCGGCACGGCCCAGGTCGCGGCATGGCCACCCCACGGCACTCGCGCCTCATCCGGCAGCAGGATCTCAACTTCGGGATCCGCGCCCGGCTCACCCTCGACCAGTGCGACCTTGTCGATCTCGCCCCAGGGGGCCAGCCAGGCGCGGAAGGCGTCCGGCTCGGCCAAGGTGGCGGACAGGGCGACCCGCTGCATGCCCGGAGCAAGCGCCTGGAGCCGCGCCAGCGATAGCGCCAGCAGATCGCCGCGCTTGCCGGTGGCAAAGGCGTGGACTTCGTCGATCACGATGCGCTTTAGCCCGGCGAACATCGCCGCGCTTTCAGGATAGCTGAGCAGCAGCGAGAGCGATTCAGGCGTAGTCAGCAGGACATGCGGCGGGCGGGCGCGCTGGCGGGCTTTGCGATCGGACGGAGTGTCGCCGCTGCGTGTCTCCACCCGCATCGCCAGGCCCAGCTCTTCCACAGGCGTCAGCAGGTTGCGCCGCACGTCGTGCGCCAGTGCCTTGAGCGGGGACACATAAAGTGTGTGGAGCCCCTCTGGCGGCACGGCACCCGCCAGCGCAGTGGGGCAGAAGTCGGCCAGGGTTGGCAGGAACCCACCCAGCGTCTTTCCCGCCCCCGTGTCCGCGACCAGCAGGGCGTGGCGCCCCTTGGCGGCAACCTCCAGCATCTCCGCCTGGTGCCGCCGCACGGACCAGCCCCGCGCGGCGAACCATCCGGCCAGTTCGGGAGGAAGGGGGGCGCTGCTCACCGGGCCAATCTAGGGAGCCGAGGCCCCCGTGGCAAAGGCCATGCGGCTTGCCCCCCGCTCGCCGCCCTGCCATCAGGGGCCGAGATGCTTCCCGACTTGTCCGAATTGACCGGTATCGGCCTTGCGCTGGCGCTGGGCCTGCTGATCGGCCTTCAGCGCGGCTGGGTGCTGCGCGGGGAAAAACCGGGGAGCCGCTTCGCCGGGATTCGCACCTATGGCCTGCTGGGCCTCGCAGGTGGTATCGCCGGAGAGCTGCAGGCACGCGCAGCCGGCCTTGCCCTGGCGCTGGTGGCCGCCGCCGCGGTGCTGGTGGTGTTGGGTTACTGGCGCGCGACCCAGCGCAACGCATCGATCAGCGGGACCGCCAGCCTGACCGGGCTGCTGACCATGGCGTTCGGCTTCCTGGCCGCAAGCGGCGAGGCAGTCCTGGCCAGCGTGGCCACGGGGGTGACCGTCCTGGTCCTGTCGATGCGCGGCCCGCTGCATCACCTGCTGCGCCACATCGAAGAGCGCGAGATGATGGCGATCGCCCGGTTCGCGCTGATCGCGCTGGTGATCCTGCCCTTGCTGCCCGACACGCCCTTCGGACCCTATGGCGCCTGGCGACCGCGCCAGCTGTGGCTGGTGGTCGTGCTGGTCTCGGGCTTTTCGTTCACGGGCTATATCGCCGCCAAGTGGCTGGGGCCATCGCGCGGGGTTCTGGCGACTTCTGCCGCAGGTGCGCTGGTTTCCTCGACCGCCGTCACCGCCGCGCTTGCAGGCAAGCTGCGTGATGACCCCTCCACGGCCACCATCGCCAACGCCGGGATCGCGCTGGCGGGCGGGATCATGTTCCTTCGGGTGACGCTGCTGACCGGAGCCCTGGCCGGCTTTGCCTTGCCCGAACTCGTCAAGCTGACCATGCCGGGGATGGTCGCCAGCCTGGCCGCCGGTGCCTTCCTGCTGCGCCACGGCCGCACTGGAAACCTGCACGCGCCAGAGGAATTGAATCTGCGCAATCCCTTCGATGTTGGTCCGGCCCTGCTGCTGATGGTGCTGACCATGGCGCTTACCGCGCTCGCGCGATGGGTTCTGGCCAGCTACGGCGATGCCGGCCTGGCCACCGTGCTGGCCATTTCGGGCACGGTCGATGTCGATTCGGCGATCATCACCATGGGGAACCTGCCCCCCGGCACCCTGACAGCGCAGACCGCCGCGCTGGTGCTGATCCTGCCGGTCACGCTGAACACCCTGTTCAAGACGGCAACGGCACTCGGCCTTGCCGGCAGGCGCGCCTGGCCCGGGGCTGCGGCGATGCTGGGCAGCCTGGTGGTTACCGCCGCGGCCTTGCCGCTGGTCCTCTAGGTCCGGACCGCGAGCGCGGCCCCGGGCAGGCTGCGAGCCGCACCAGCGATCAGTGGCCGGCCTGCGGGCCCCGCTCCACCCCCGACAGCGCCAGCTGCTCGTCGATCTGGGCGATCAGCCGGTCGAGACCAGCCTCGGTTTCACTCTCGGCACGGGCCACCAGCACGTCCTGGGTGTTGGATGCGCGCAGCAGCCACCAGCCGTCGGCCGTGGAGACGCGCACGCCATCGATCCCGTTGACGTCCGCGCCAGCGGCGGCGAGCCGCGCCGCCACTTCGTCGACCACCGCGAACTTGCGGCTTTCATCGACCTGGAAGCGCATTTCCGGCGTGTTGCACAGCGCAGGCATCGCCGCGCGCAGCTCGGTCACCGACTTGCCCAGCCTGGCCGAGGCGGCGATCAGCCGGACTGCGGCATAGAGTGCGTCGTCGTAGCCATAATACTGGTGCGCGAAGAACACGTGCCCGCTCATCTCGCCGGCCAGCGGAGCGGAAAGCTCCTTCATTTTGGATTTAATAAGGCTGTGTCCGGTCTTCCACATAAGCGGATGTCCACCCAGCCTTTCGACCTGGTCGAATAGGGCGCTGGAAGCCTTCACATCCGCGATGATCGTGGATCCCGGCTCCATCGCAAGGAGGTCTTCGGCGTAGATCATG
The DNA here is from genome assembly GCA_937864195.1 of uncultured Novosphingobium sp. Classification (GTDB taxonomy): domain Bacteria; phylum Pseudomonadota; class Alphaproteobacteria; order Sphingomonadales; family Sphingomonadaceae; genus Novosphingobium. Next base: position 13,852 of record CALMJG010000043.1, on the reverse strand, counting down.
AGCAGCTGGTCGCCCCAGATCACGCGCCCTTCGCCGTCGATCGCGCCGATCCGGTCGCCGTCGCCATCGAAAGCGATTCCGAAATCGAGCTTCTTTGCCGCGACCAGGGCCTTCAGATCGGCCAGATTCTTCTCCTCAGTGGGATCCGGATGATGGTTCGGGAACGTCCCATCCACTTGGGTGAAGAGCGTATGGTGTTCGCCAGGAAGCTTCTGGACCAGCAGTTCGAGCGCGGGGCCGGCGGCCCCATTGCCCGCGTCCCAGCCGATCCGGCGATCGGAGAGCTGATCCAGCCCGATCCCGGCCAGCCCTTCTACCAGGCGGTCGACATAAGTGCCGAGGATCTCGCGATGCTCGAACGCGCCCTGGCCGACCATCCAGTCCCCGGCGGCAGCGAGGCGGCCGAGCTCCTGGATATCCCCGCCAAAAAACGGGCGCCCCATGAATACCAGCTTGAAGCCATTGTAATTGGCGGGATTGTGGCTGCCAGTTATCTGAATGCCGCCCTGCACATCTTCCATTGAGGCTTCGGCGTAGTACAGCATCGGGGTTGGCCCCATGCCGACGCGAACCGCGTCCACGCCGCTGGCGTTGAGGCCTTCGACCAGGGCGGCCTCCAGTTCGGGAGAGCTCAGCCGGCCATCGTAGCCCACCGCCACCTTGGTGCCACCAGCACGGCGCAGCAGGGTCGCGAAACCGCGACCGATCGCATAGGCATCGGCATTGCCCAGGGTTTCGCCGATGATCCCGCGGATGTCATATTCGCGCAGCACGGTTGAGTGGAACTGGTGGCTGTTCATGGCTTCATCCGGTCCTTTCAAGCCGCGCCAGCAACAGGTCGCGCGCGGCATTGGCATCGTGCACCGCTTCGTTGCTGCCGCCCCGGTCCGGGTGGACCCGTGCGATCAGTCTACGATGGGCATCGACTATCTCCTCGCGCCTAGCCGAGCGGTTTACGCCCAGCAAGGCCCGAGCCTGGGCCTCGGCCTGCGAACGCTCTGATTTGGCCCACAATTGCCATGGCCACTGCCCGGTCAGGACCCGGCAGGCGATGGCCGCGAGCAGCAGGAGGGTGAGGAGCTTGCCCAAGGCCTGCTTCAACCCTGCGCCGCGGCCAACGGTTCCGGTCGCTGCAATGCGGGCACCGGCAGGTTGAGGCTGGCGAGCAGCGTGCGCAGTTCCTGGCGCGCGACGAGGTGGCTGGTGCCAAGCTCGCCAAGGTGCCCCTTGTCGAGCAGGGTCAGGCCCGAAGGGAACAGCTCGCGATAGATCACGCGTTCCGACAGGCCGCCGGCGATGCGAAAGCCCACCCGCTTCGACAACTCGGTCAGCGCGCTGTCGAGCCGGCGCATGTTGCGCGCCTCGGTGTGCTGAGTGCGGTTGCGCACCACCACCCAGTCCATTTCCCGCCGCTGTTCGCGGATCGTGGCCATCGCGCGCTTCTTGCGCGCTTCCCAGATCAGTTCCGCGTAGAACGACAGGCGGCGGACCTTGAAGGTTTCGGCATCGACCTGGCCGATCAGGTCGAAGTCGACGAAACTGTCGTTGAGCGGGGTGACCAGGGTATCGGCCGAGGTTGCAACGTGGCGCGCCAGGAGATCATCGCGGCCCGGGGTGTCGAAGACCAGGAAATCGGCCTGCTGCCCCAGTTCGCTGGTCAACTGGTCCAACCCTTCGCTGCTTTCGCCTTCGTAGACGGCGAATTGGGCGCTGGGCAGCACGATGCCGCGGCGGCGCATGGTTTCTGCGCGGTTCTCGAAATAGCGGTGCAGCGTGCGCTGGCGCGGATCAAGGTCGATCGCGGCCACGCGCGCGCCCTGATAGGCAAGGGCGATGGCCACGTGGACGGCCGTGGTGGACTTGCCCGTCCCCCCCTTTTCGTTGGCGAAGACGATGCGATGCGGGACAGGTTGCGCGGACACTGGAGCTGGGTGGCTTTCGTTTGCTGGTTGCTGGGTGCTGCAATGCAGCGCTAGGGCGGGCGCAAGGGCCAACCGGTCCGTAATTCTATCCGAGGGGGAATGCCGGTGCAAACTTTGACGCAGCTTGATCCACTGCGCCGTGCCTTGGCGGGGCTGCGCGTGCGCGGACCGGTCGCCCTCGTCCCCACCATGGGTGCGCTGCACGAAGGCCACCTGACGCTGGTGCGCGAGGCGCGGCGCCATGCGGCAAGCGTGGTGGTGTCGATCTTCGTCAACCCGCGCCAGTTCGGCCCAAACGAGGACCTGGGCCGCTATCCGCGCCAGTTGGCGGCGGATTCCGCGCTGCTCGAACACGAAGGGGTGGAACTGCTCTGGGCCCCGGCGGTGGAGGCGATGTATCCCGCAGGCTATGCCACCTCGATCAGCGTTTCGGGCGTGAGCGACGGGCTGTGCGGCGCGGCACGCCCGGGCCATTTCGACGGGGTGGCGACCGTGGTCTGCAAGCTGTTCAACCAGGTCGCCCCGGACATGGCCTTCTTCGGGGAAAAGGACTGGCAGCAGCTCGCCGTTATCCGCCGCATGGCCCGTGACCTTGATCTGCAGGCGCCCGCTGCCTCGGCAATCCACGGCGTGGCCACGGTGCGCGAGGCGGACGGGCTGGCGCTTTCGTCGCGCAACGCCTTCCTGGATCCCGCCCAGCGCGCCCAGGCGGCCTGCCTGCCCCGTGCGATGCGCGAGGCAGTGGCTGCGGTTCGCAGCGGAGCAAGCCATGACTTGGCGAAGGCGGCGCTGGTGGATCAGCTGCTCCAGGGCGGCTTTTCCTCGGTCGATTACGCCGAGTTTCGCGACGCGGACACGCTGGCGCCGATCGGTCCGGGCGAGCGCGGCAATCTGCGGCTGTTCGTGGCGGCTCGGATCGGCGGAACCCGGCTGATCGACAACATCGCGGTTGAGGCAGATTGAGCCGCCGGATTGGCGGAAATATGCAAGACACTCCCCGCAGAGGGATCTAGCTTCCGGTCTGGACAGCTGCGCCGTGTGCGGCGCTTGTGACAAACGACAGGGAGCTTAATTCGATGCGCAAGACTATCGCCGGTGCGCTGGCGCTGGCCATGGCCCTTACTTCCATGCCGGCCCTGGCCAAGGAAAAAGGGTCTTCCGGGCGCCAGGCCCAAGCCAAGGGCACGCGCGAGATTCCGCGCTGCACCCGCAATCTTGGCGCGATCGCGATTGTCGAGCCGGACAACCAGTGGTGGCGCGAATACAACCTGGGCAGCCCCGAGGCGATCCTCAAGATCTTCGTCCAGCAGTCGCGCTGCTTCACCATCGTTAATCGCGGCCGCTCGATGCAGAGCCGGGCGATGGAGCGTGCCATGGCCGATCAGGGCGAACTGCAGGAAGGCTCCAACCTGGGTCGCGGGCAGGTCAAGGCGGCGGACTACTTCCTTGAACCGAACATCGTCAGCGCCAATCGCAATTCGGGCGGCAATGCGCTGGGCGGTGTGCTCGGCGGAATTGGGGGTGGCCTGTTCGGCCGCGGGGCCGGCGCACTGCTGGGCGGCATCAACATCAAGAAGGGCGAGGCCAACGTGACCCTTTCGGTGGTCGATGCCCGTACCACCGAAGAGAAGGCGCTGGTCGAAGGCTATTACCGCAAGTCGGACCTTGGCTGGGGGGCGGGCGGCGGCCTGTTCAGCGGGGGCACCTTCGCTGCTGCTGGTGCAGGCGGTTACCAGGACACGGCGATCGGCCAGATCATCGTGCTGGCCTATCTCGACGCCTATACCAAGATGGTCACCGACCTGGGCGGCCTGCCCGAGAATGCCGCCGAGGCCGCGCCCGAAGCCAAGTAACCAATCCCGACGGGGGGATCGGGGCGGATCTGCAGGGGGCAGGTCCGCCCCTTTTTGCAGGCTGCCCCCCCGGTTGTTCCAGCCCGGACGGTTCCGACCCGACCCAGGCGATCGCCATGGAAAAGGCCCCCGGCGCGATGCGCCGGGGGCCTTTTTGCTAGTACCTCCAGGAGAGAGGAAGGGCTCAGTGGCCCTTCTTCTCCGCCCAGATGTTGCGGTAGGACATATAGGCCAGAACCGTGGCGAAGAGCAGGAAGCCCATCCACCAGGCACCGGTCTGATGGCGCTTTTCAAGCTCGGGCTGGGCCGTCCAGACCAGGAACGCGGCAACGTCCGTCGACATCTGGTCAACCGTCGCCTTGGTGCCGTCGTCGAAGGTCACCTGGCCCTCGCTGGCCAGCGGAGCCGGCATGGAGAGGTTGAGGTTGGCGAAATAGGGGTTGAAGTAGAGCCCCTCGCCCGGCTGGTTCGCCTTGGGCAGCGATTCACCAGCAGCGTTCTTGTAGGTCGCCGGATCGGCATAGCCGGTCAGCAGCGAGTGGATATAGCCCGCGCCGCCGTGCCGCGCCTTGGTGATCAGCGACAGGTCGGGCGGAACGCCCTTGCCGGCATAGGCCACGGTCGGGAAGCGGTCCGCCGGAACGCCCGGACGGTCCTTGACCTCGCCGGTCAGCGGATCCTTGGCGGTGACCGTGAACTTGGCGGCGATCGTCTTGACCTGGGCCTCGTTGTAGCCAAGCGCCTTGAGGTCGCGGAAGGCGACGTGCTTGATCGAGTGGCAAGCCGCGCAGACTTCCGAATAGACCTTGAAGCCGCGCTGCAGTTGGGCCTTGTCGTACTTGCCGAACCAGCCATTGCTGGACAGCGCCAGATGCTCGGGCTTCAGGTGGAACCGCGCCTCGGCGGTCTTGGCCGGAGGTTCGGTGATGTAGCTGTAGGCGCCCGTTCCGAAGGCCAGCAGCAGCGCGAGCGAGAAGAACGCGCCGATCAGGATGGAGAAGATGCGGATCATGGGTTTGCTCTTTCCTTCAGCCCGGGGTCAGCCGTTGCCGCCCAGCTTGGCCGACTCGTCGGTGCCAAGCACGGCTTCGGTGATCGAATAGGGCAGCGGATCGGGCCGCTCGATCGAGGACACAACCGGCACGATCACGAAGAAGTGCAGGAAGTAGTACAGCGAAGCGATCTGGCTGATCATCACGAACGGTTCTTCGGCCGGGGCGCCGCCGCAATAGGCAAGCACAGCCACGTCCAGCACCAGCACCCAGAAGAACTTGCGATAGAGCGGGCGATAGTTGGCCGAACGGACCGGCGAACGGTCGAGCCAGGGCAGGAAGAACCATACCAGGATCGCCGAGAACATCGCCAGCACGCCCATCAGCTTGGCCGGGACGATCAGGAAGTCGACCGTGAAGGCGCGCAGGATCGCGTAGAACGGCCAGAAGTACCATTCCGGAACGATGTGCGCCGGCGTCTGCATCGGGTTCGCCGGGATGTAGTTGTCCGGGTGGCCCAGGGCGTTCGGCATGAAGAACACGAAGGCGCTGTAGATCAGCATGAACAGGCCGATCGTCCAGCCATCCTTGCCCACGAAGTAGGGGAAGAACGGCACGGTGTCGCTTTCGCTCTTCACTTCGACGCCGGTCGGGTTCGACGAACCCGGGATGTGCAGCGCCCAGACGTGGAGGATCACCACGCCGAGGATCACGAAGGGCAGCAGGAAGTGCAGCGAGAAGAAGCGGTTGAGCGTGGCATTGTCGGGCGAGAATCCGCCCAGCAGCCATTCGCGCAGCGGATCGCCGACCAGCGGGATCGCGCTGAACAGGCCGGTGATGACCTGGGCGCCCCAGAAGCTCATCTGGCCCCACGGCAACACGTAGCCCATGAAGGCAGTGGCCATCATCAGCAGGAAGATCACGACGCCGAGCAGCCAGATCATCTCACGCGGGGCCTTGTACGAACCGTAGTAGAAGCCGCGGAAGATGTGGGCATAGACCACGACGAAGAAGGCCGAGGCGCCGTTGGCGTGGCCATAGCGCAGCATCCAGCCCCAGTTGACGTCGCGCATGATGTGCTCGGTCGAATCGAAGGCCACCTTGGTGTCGCCGCCGTAGTGCATCGCGAGGACCACGCCGGAGACGATCTGGATCATCAGGCACAGGCCGGCGAGGAACCCGAAGTTCCACATGTAGTTGAGGTTGCGGGGCACTTCGTACCCGCCGCCAACCGCGCCGTAGACCAGCCGCGGAAGCGGCAGCTTTTCGTCAAGCCAGACCATCAGCGGGTGGCTGGGCGTATATTCCTTGGACCAGGGAAAGCTCATGATGGTCTACCTCAGCCGATCTTGACGACAGTGTCGGAGGTGAATTCGTACTCCGGAACCACCAGGTTCTTCGGAGCGGGGCCTTTGCGGATGCGCGCAGCCGTGTCGTAGTGCGAGCCGTGGCAGGGGCAGAAGTAGCCACCGAACTCACCCTTCACCTCGCCTTCGCCGGCGCCCAGCGGCACGCAGCCCAGGTGGGTGCAGACGCCCATGGTGATCAGCCAGTTCTCGTGGCCTTCCTTGGTGCGCTCGGCCAGGGTCTGCGGATCGCGCAGGCTGGCAACGTCAACCTTGTTCGCCTCGGCGATCTCGGCCGGCGTCAGGTTGCGGACGAACAGCGGCTGCTTGCGGAAGATCGCCTTGATCGCCTGGCCGGGTTCGACCTGCGAGAGATCGACTTCGGTCGAGCTTTCGGCCAGCACGTCGGCAGAGGCCGACATCTGGCTGACCAGCGGATAGACGACGGCGATGCCGCCGACGCCCGCCGCGCTCACTGCGGCGATGTTGATGAAATCGCGCCGCCGCACACCCTCGCCGCCGGTAGCGGCCGGAGTGTCGGTGCCAGCATCATGTGCCATGGTCGAACCAATCCTGTCTCAACTGGCCTTCCGTTGATGCCGCTGCCGCGGCCGGAAAACCATCCTGTTTCCTGTGCTCAGGAAGCCCCTTCACCAACCGCCCTGCAGCGGGCACGGCCCACCACGCCTGACGGTTTGGCGCGCCTGATAGACGCGAAGGGCCCCGCTGCCAACTGCCAATTTGCACGTTTTGCCGCACCGCGCAAAAGCGGCTTATCCCGCCCCGATCAGGGCGATCTGCCGGCCATAGTCGGGCTCCGCCAGATGGGTCGCGCGGCGGAACGAATAGAACCGCGCCGGGTCAGCATAGGTATCGAGGCCAAGCCGTTCGACCCCGCCGATTCCCGCCTGAACCAGCCGATGGGCGACATAGGCCTCGAGGTCGAACTGCCAATGTCCCGGCTTGCCCGGGGCGAAGAACCGCCGGTTGGCCGGATCCTCCCTTGCAAAGCGATCGGCAAAGCCCTCGTCCACCTCGTAGCTGACCTGGGCAATGCAGGGGCCAATGGCGCCGACGATCCGCTCGCGCCGCGCGCCAAGCGCCTCCATCGCGGTCAGGGTGGCATCGGTCACCCCCGCGACCGCACCCTTCCAGCCGGCATGGGCCGCGCCCACCACCCCTGCCGCAGGGTCGGCCAGCAGGACCGGGGCGCAATCGGCGGTGACAATGCCCAGCAGCAGACCGGGGCGGTCGGTGACCAGCGCATCGGCGCGCGGCCGCTCGGCATCGCTCCACGGCTCGGCCACGGTCACGCAATCGGCCGAATGGACCTGGTAGACGCTGACCAGCCGCGCGCCTGGCCGCACCGCTTCGACCGCGATTGCCCGGTTCCGGGCCACCGCCGCATCGGCATCGCCGCTGCCAAGGCCAGCGTTAAGCCCGGCGACGGCGCCCACCGACACTCCGCCGCGCCGGCCGAGGAAGCCGTGCGGGACGGCGGCCAGCAGGCCCGAACGGATGACCTCAGCCAAGGCTCTTGCTCACTTGCTCGAAAGTGTCGCGCGACAGTTTCGGTGCCGCCGCGATCCGCTCCAGCTCACTGCGCATCAGCGCGGCGCGCGCCGGTTCGATCCGCCGCCAGCGCCCCAGCGGAGCGACGAACCGCGCCGCCGTCTGCGCATTGAGCGGGTCGAGCGCGAGGATCAGGTCGGCAATGGTCCGGTAACCCGCCCCGCTCGCATCGTGAAACGCGCCGGGGTTCACTGCCATCGCCATGTAGAGCGCCCGTACCCGGTTGGGGTTGTGGAGCGTGAAATCGGGATGGGCGGCGAGCGCTGAGACATGGTCCAGCACGCGCGGATGAAGCGAGCCGGCCTGAAGCGAGAACCACTTGTCGATCACCAGCGGATTGTCCGCATGGCGCGCGTGGAACGCCGCCAGGCGGTCTTCCCGCGCCGGGGTATCGAGCCCCGCCAGCACCATCAGCGCGCTCTGCCGGTCGGTCATGTTGTCCGCCGCGTCGAACTGCGCGGCGGCCATGGTCGCGGCCCGCTGAGGTACGCCGGCGGCGAGGTAGACCAGCGCCTGGGCCTTGAGCTTGCGGCTGCCGCGCGCTGCGGCCGACAGGCTGTAGGGCACGGCGCTGGCACGGGTGTGCAGTGCGGTCAGCTGCTCCTGCAATTCCCGGCCCAGCCACGCCTTCAGCCCCTCGCGCTCGGCGCGGATCGCGCCGGGATCGGCGGATGCGAACTGTTCCGCGAGGTAGGCCTCGGAGGGCAGCACCAGCAATTCGCCGCGCATCAGGTCGTCCAGCGCCGGGTCGGCGATCACCGCCGCCAGCGCGCGCCCGATCGCCTCGCGCCCGGTGCCCCGCTCCGCCTCGCACAGCATGCCCCCGCCGATCGCGGCGACGAGGTGCTGGACGACCAGCTGCTGCAACGCCTCGTATCGGGCGAAGGGATCGTCGTCATGCGCGGCCAGGAAGACCAGGTCGGACTGCGACAGGCCCGCATCGACCGCGATCGGCGCCGAGAAGCCGCGACCCAGCGACAGGACAGGGCGGCTGGCGAATCCACCAAACCTCAACTCGACTTGAGGTTGGTTCAACGTAACCATTTGTTCACCATGATGTTTCCCGGTTTCCCGGTCGAACAGGGCGAGGCGCAGCGGAATCACCATCGGCTGCTTGACCGGCTGACCCGGCGTGGGCGGAACCGTCTGCGAGAGGGTCAAAGTGGCCGTATCGCCGCTGTGATCCAGCCGCGCGGTGACCTGCGGGGTGCCCGCCTGGCTGTACCACAGCCGGAACTGGCCAAGATCGAGGTCCGCGCCCTCCTCCATCGCCCGGACGAAATCCTCGCAGGTCGCGGCCTCGCCATCGTGGCGCGCGAAATAGAGATCGGTGCCCCGGCGGAACCGCTCCGGCCCGGCCAGCGTGCGCATCATCCGGATCACCTCGGCGCCCTTGTTGTAGACGGTCGCGGTGTAGAAGTTGGAAATCTCCTGGTAGCTGTCCGGCCGGATCGGATGGGCCAGCGGCCCCGAATCCTCGGGGAACTGGGCCGAGCGCAGCACCCGCACGTCCTCGATCCGCTTGACCGCTTCGGACCCCATATCCGCGCTGAACATCTGGTCGCGCAGCACGGTGAAGCCTTCCTTGAGGCTGAGCTGGAACCAGTCGCGGCAAGTGACGCGGTTGCCCGACCAGTTGTGGAAGTATTCGTGGGCGACCACGCCTTCGATCCCGTCATAATCCATGTCGGTCGCGGTGTCGGGATCGGCGAGGACGTAGCGGGTGTTGAAGACGTTGAGGCCCTTGTTCTCCATCGCCCCCATGTTGAAATCCGACACGGCGACGATGTTGAACAGGTCAAGGTCGTATTCGCGCCCGAACACCTCCTCGTCCCACTTCATCGAGGCCTTGAGCGCCTGCATGGCATGGTGGGTGCGGTCCTGATCCCCTTCGCGCACCCAGATGTTGAGCGCGACCTTGCGGCCCGAGCAGGTGGTGAAACTGTCCGAATTGGCGACGAGATCGCCCGCGACCAGCGCGAACAGATAGCTCGGCTTGGGCCAGGGATCGTGCCATTCCGCCCAGTGCGAGCCGTCCGCGCCCTCGCCGCTGGCCGTGCAATTGCCGTTGGAGAGCAGCACCGGGAACTGCGCCTTCGGCCCGCTCATCCGCACCGAATAGACGGAAAGCACGTCCGGCCGGTCGGGGAAGAAGGTGATGCGGCGGAAACCCTCGGCCTCGCACTGGGTGCAGAGCATCCCGCTGGAGGCATAGAGCCCCATCAGCTGGCTGTTCGCCGCCGGGTTGATCGCCGTTTCGACCGCCACCTCGTGCGCTTCGCCGGGCAGGTCGACCAGCAGGTCGTCGCCATCCATCCGCCAGGCGTTGGTGATCTGGCCGTCGACTCGCACCGCTTCGGCGCTCAGCCCGTCACCCTTCAGCCGCAGCACCGTGCTGGTAGCGGCGGCAGGGTTGCGCTGGACCGACAAGCGCGCGGAAACCCGCGTGGATTCGAGGCCGAGATCGAAATCGAGCGCCACTTGCGGCACCAGCCATTCGGGCGGCGAATAGTCCTCGCGGCGGATCACGGGGGGCGGGGCTTCGGGGGTCGCTTGGATATCCATGGCTCCATTCTAGACAAGCCGCTTCCGATTGCCAGCCGCGCGGGTTAGGAAGCCGCCATGCGGCGATGCTTCATTTTCGGGCTGGGCTATAGTGCCGGGCGGATTGCCGCCGCGCTGGAGGCGCGGGGGTGGGAGGTCATTTCGACCGGACGGGCGGGGACTCTGTCGTTCGATGATGCGGCCAATGTCCGCCTGGCCCTGACGGGCGCCGATGCGGTCCTAAGCTCGGTCCCGCCCTCGGCTGACGGTGACCCGGTGCTGGCCACCTACGGCGCGGACATCGCGGCACACAAGGTGGTCTATCTGTCCTCTACGGGGGTCTACGGGGACACAGGCGGCGCCTGGGTCGACGAAACCGCGCCCACCGGCACCGGACGCCGCACCGCGCGCGCCGAAGCCGATGCTTCATGGCTGGAACGCGGCGCGCGGGTGCTGCGCCTGCCGGGGATTTACGGTCCGGGTCGCTCCGCGCTCGACCGGGTGCGCGAGGGCAAGGCCCACAGGATCGACCTGCCAGCACAGGTGTTCAGCCGGGTCCATGTGGACGACATCGTCAGCGGGGCCGTTGCCGCGTTCGACGCGCCGCCGGGGGCCTACAACCTGGCTGACGACGAGCCGACCAGCCAGAACGCGGTGATCGAGGAGGCTTGCCGCCTGCTCGGGCTGGAACCGCCGCCGCTGCAATCGCTGGACGCGGCCGGGCTCTCCCCGATGGCGCGGGGGTTCTATGCCGAGAACCGGCGGGTGGCGAACGGCAAGGCCCGGCGGGTGCTGGGCTGGAAGCCGCGCTTCCCGAACTACCGCGAGGGGCTGCGCGCGATCCTGGCCGGGGAAGGCTAGGCGCTAGGCCTCGCGCCGCTTCGACAGGGCGATGAGCAGGCCGGTCATGGCCAGGGCCGCGCCGCCGGCGGCCAGGGCGGTCCAGCGATAGCCTTCAAACAGGGTGGACAGCGTCATCGCCACCACCGGCACGGCCACCCCGTTATAGGCTGCCTTGCCCGGCCCCCAGTCGCGGATCAGCGCAAAATAGAGCGGAAAAGTGAAGACCGAGCCGACGATCGCAAGGTAGAACAGTCCTGCCAGATGGCGCGGGCTGGAATCGAACACCGGCGGTCCGGCCGTGGCCAGCGCGAAGACCCCGTCGGCGATCGCCCCGGCGACCATCGCCCAGGCGATCAGCACGACCACGCTCTGCCGCCGCGCGAGATCGGTTGCCTGGAGGACATTGGCGCTGGAGGCGCAGAGCAGGGCGGCGGCGGTCAGCGCAACGCCGACCAGCACTTCCTCCGCCCCCGCCGGAGCAGCGCGGTATTCGTGGAGCAGCAGCAGGGCGATGCCGCCGAGCGCCACCACCGTCCCGGCCACGAACCGGGCATTGACCCGCGCGCCGACGAAAATCCGCGCCAGCACCGCATTGGGCACCAGCAGCAGGGCAAAGATCACCGCGACCAGGCCGGATGTGATGTGCTGTTCGGCCCGGTAGACCAGCTGGAAATTGCCGAAGAACTGGAACAGGCCGACCGGCACCGCCAGCATCATCCCCTCACGCGAGAGCAGCAGCTTTTCGCGCCGCACTGCCGCGAGCACGAACATCCCCGCCGCCGCGATCATGAACCGCCAGGTCACGGCCCAGCCCGGCGGCACGGCGCTGACCTGGTCCTTGATCACCAGCCAGGTCGAACCCCAGATCAGCGCGACCAGGATGAAGGCGGCCAGCGCCCGGCTCTGCGACTGGGCGGGGACGACCGGCGGCGAGGACTCCGTCGCCGCCGTCACAGCGCGCGAATCGCGCTGGCAAGGCGCAGGACCTGCGTCGGGTCGCTGTTCCAGGCGGTGACCAGCCGGGCGGCCTCCGGCCCCCAGTCATAGAACGAGAAGCCCTGCGCGCGCAGCGCCTCGCGCTCCGCCGCAGTGGCTTTCAGGAAGATCTCGTTCGCCTCGACCGGGTGGAGCAGCCGGTCCCCGGCCGCCACGGCGATTTCCCGCGCGGCGGCATTGGCGGCGCGGGCGTTCTCCAGCCAGAGGCCGTCTTCGAGCATGGCGAGGATCTGCGCGGCAAGGAACCGGCCCTTCGATTGCAGATGCCCGGCGCGCTTGCGCCGCAGGCGGGCAAGATCGGCCAGGCCGGAATCGAAGAATACCAGCGCCTCGGCCCCCAGCCCGCCGTTCTTGACGCAGCCGAACGACAGGGCATCGGCTCCGGCGCAGGCGTCCCACGGGGTGCAACCAAGGTGCGCCACCGCATTGCCGAAACGCGCGCCGTCGACGTGCAGCTTCAGCCCGCGTTCCCGCGCGAAGCCGGCCAGCGCGGCCATCTCGGTGGGCGTGTAGCAGCGTCCGTATTCGCTTGCCTGGGTGACCGACAGGGCGTGGGCCTGGACCTGGTGGATATCGCCGCGAATCGCATCAAGCACCGCCGCGACCCCGGCGGTATCGAGCTTTGCCCCCTCCCCTTCGGCCAGCAGCAGCTTGGCGCCGTGAGTATAAAAACCGGGCGCGCCGCATTCGTCCGTCTCGATATGCGCCTCGCGGTGGCAGACCACGCCGCCATGCGGCGGCACCAGCGTCGCCAGCGCCAGGCAGTTGGCAGCGGTGCCCGTCGCCACCCACAGCACCGCGCAGTCGCGCCCGAACAAGTCGGCAAAGGCCGAATCGAGCCTCTGGCTCAGCGCATCGTTGTCATAGGGCGCATCGGGGGCGTCGGCCGCCTGCATCGCGCGCCAGATCGCGGGATGGACCGCTGCGGCATTGTCGGAAAGGAACTGCATCGCCATCTTGCATGGTGAAGGGGCCGTGCCCCGTCAAGCGAGAGGCCATTTTGCCCGAGGGAGCGCGCCGCCGATGACCGAGGTTACCATCACCCGCCATGGCACTGCCGATGCCGGGGAATATCACGCCCACTTGCCGGGCGAACGCGCGATCGGCCGTCTTACCTGGGTCCGGCGCGGCACGGCACGCGCGGCGGAGCATACCCTGGTCCCCACCGAGATCGGCGGGCGCGGCGTGGCGGCGCGGCTGGTGGAAGCCCTGATCGAGGATGCCCGGACGCAGGGCTTCACCATCGATCCGGTCTGTTCCTATGTCGAGGCGCTGTTCCGCCGCCATCCCGAATGGGCCGACCTGCGCGCACAGCCTTAACGGAACCGCCTGACGCGGAAACCGCATCCGCTCACCCTGTCCGGCAAGCCGGAATTAGCCGTTCGGGCCCCATCTGCACCCGCGACCGGGGAATTCCATGCAGCAAGCCGGGTAGATGGAGGATCCATGCGGTACGTGTTCATCGCAGTCGCGGCGCTGGCAGCCGTGCTGGTCTGGCTCGACCAGTCGAGCGACGGACGGCAGGTCCGCCGCCACATGATGGACCATCCCGGGGCGCCAGCGGGGCCGGACTGAGGACTGGTGCTTAGGGTCCTGACCCTAGCTGCGCGCCGGGCCGAATCACCCAGGCCCCCGCAAGCGGCACGGCCCCGCGCAAGCGGAGCACTCACTATCGGGGATCGGGGGGAGCCGCGCAAAAGGCGGAGGAATGGTGCTGCTGGGGAGGATTGAACTCCCGACCTCACCCTTACCAAGGGTGCGCTCTACCACTGAGCTACAGCAGC